>DATNFI010000244.1:0-23424 GCA_035606475.1 Mycobacterium sp.
TATGGCTCAACGCGAGTGGGTAGAGAAGGACTTCTACAAGGAGCTGGGCGTCTCCTCTGACGCCAGCGCCAAAGAGATCAAGACGGCGTATCGCAAGTTGGCATCGGACCTGCATCCGGACAAAAATCCGGGCGGGGCGGAACGGTTCAAAGCGGTGTCCGAGGCCTACAGCGTGTTGTCCGATGAGGCAAAACGCAAGGAGTACGACGAAACCCGTCGGCTCTTCGCGGGTGGCGGGTTCGGTCGGCGTTTCAACGGCGGCGGTGCCGCCGGCGACTTCGCCGGTGGGTTCGGCGGAGACGGCGCTGAGTTCAACCTCAACGACCTGTTCGACGCGGCCGGCCGCAGCGGCGGCAGCAACATCGGCGACTTGTTCGGCGGGTTGTTCGGCCGTGGCGCCCAGCCGCGACCCAGCCGGCCGCGTCGCGGTAACGACCTGGAAACCGAAACCGAGCTGGACTTCCTGGAAGCCACCAAAGGTGTCGCGATGCCGTTGCGGCTGACCAGTCCGGCGCCGTGTACCAACTGCCATGGCAGTGGCGCGCGGCCGGGCACCAGCCCCAAGGTGTGCCCGACGTGTAACGGCTCGGGCGTAATCAACCGTAACCAAGGCGCTTTCGGCTTTTCCGAACCGTGCACCGACTGCCGCGGCAGCGGGTCGATCATCGAGCACCCCTGCGACGAGTGCAAGGGAACCGGCGTCACCACCCGGACTCGCACGATCAACGTGCGCATTCCGCCGGGCGTCGAAGATGGCCAGCGGATCCGGTTGGCCGGCCAGGGCGAAGCCGGCCTGCGGGGCGCCCCGTCTGGCGACCTGTACGTCACCGTGCATGTGCGGCCGGACAAGGTGTTCGCTCGTGACGGCGACGACCTCACCGTCACGGTTCCGGTCAGCTTCAGCGAATTAGCGCTGGGCACAACACTTTCCGTCCCCACACTGGACGGCAAGGTGGGCGTCCGGGTGCCCAAGGGGACGGCTGACGGTCGGATCTTGCGGGTCCGCGGCCGTGGGGTGCCCAAGCGGTCCGGCGGCCAGGGTGATCTCCTGGTCACGGTGAAAGTCGCTGTACCGCCGAGCCTGGAGGGCGCTGCGGAAGAAGCGCTCGAAGCCTACGCGGCCGCCGAGCGGTCCAGTGGCTTCGATCCCCGCGCCGGATGGGCAGGTAACCGCTGATGGCCAAAAAAGATGACGCGAGAACGTTTCTGATCTCGGTGGCCGCCGAGCTGGCCGGTATGCATGCGCAGACGTTGCGTACCTACGACCGGCTCGGGCTGGTCAGTCCCAGCCGGAGTTCCGGTGGGGGACGGCGCTATTCGCAGCATGATGTCGACCTGCTCCGCGAAGTACAGCGGCTTTCTCAGGATGAAGGCGTCAATCTGGCTGGCATCAAACGGATTATCGAGTTGACCAATCAGGTCCAGGCGCTGCAATCCCGATTGAAGGATATGGCGGCCGAGATCGAGGTGCTGCGGGGCAACCAGCGCCGCGACATCGCGGTGGTGCCCAAGAGCACCGCCGTGGTGGTCTGGAAACCGCGCCGCCGCTGACTTTGGACGCGCGAGCAGACGCAAAAGTCCCCGACACGCCGAGGCGTGCGGGGCTTTTGCGTCTGCTCGCGCGAGGTCAGACGCGGATGGAGAACTGGGCGATGCCCCAGTCGCCGGGCTGGGCCGACGGATAGCCGCCGCGCCGCAATGCGTCGGTCGGGGCGGCCATCGGCTCGAAGCACACGACGCTCTCGCCGGGCGGCGCGAAGATCTGCGCCGCTGTATAGCCCTCTTCGAAGTGGACCTCGATGCGGCGGCCTCCACCGGACACCGCGAACGCCGAGCCGTCGGCAACCTGGTCGTATCCGTCGTCAAAAGTGTTGTCGCCCAACGGTTCACTGAGGGCGGGTTGGACGACCGCATCTCCGGTGGGCAGTCCCTTGTCGTCGAGCATCAGGTGCCGCATCGCCGGCGTCTCGATCACCCACTGATCGCGTGGCACATCGGGTAACTGAAGGTAGGGATGGAAGCCGAAACACAGCGGCACCGGGCATTCCCCGGTCGGCGTCACCGCAATGCGCAGCCGTAAGGCCCGGTCGAACATCGTGACGGTCAGCGACAGTCGATGCGGAAACGGAAAACTGGCGAGCAGTTCCTCGTCGCTGGTGAAGTCGACCTCAGCGGTGAGCTCGTGACCCGACTCGTGCGTCACCCGCCAGTTCGGAAACGCGGCGAGCACACCGTGGATCGGTAGTCCGTTGGCGTCCGTCCGCACCCCGTATTCGCCGTCGGTCAGCGTGACCGTCTTGCCTTGCGCTTCGTATGTGTTGGTGCCCAGCCGATTTGCCCACGGATACAACAGCGGTATGCCCATCGTCTTCCCGTTCGCCACATACGCGTCGAGTCCGCGGCGCTGCCCGAGAAATTCGACGCCCGAGTCGGCCAGCGAGATGCCGATCATGCCTGCCTCCGGGACGAACCGGGCCGCTACGTCAGATGACGGGTCGCTCAGCGTGACAATGCGCACGACCCGAGCCTAGGCCATCTGAGCCGACTCCTCCTCAGACCGCTGCGCGGTCTGCATCGTCGTCGCCTAGCGGGACAACGGGTCGTGCTGAATACGGTCCGGTGGCGCCCCTTTGGCGATCAACGCATCTTTGGTGGCGCGCACCATGTCCGGTCCGCCGCAGATCAGGATCTGGCGATCGCCCCAATTGCCGTATCTGGTGACGACATCCATCAACGTGCCGGTCTGGCGCAGGTGCAGTCCCCGCGGCGGCGTCACGTCGGGATAGTCCGCGGCCCACGCCGGATCACCACTGAATTCGGAGACGGGTGTAACCGCCAGCCATGGATTGTTCGCCGAGATCTGCCATAACGTTTGCAGGTCGTACAGCTCACACGGGTAGCGGCCGCCGAAAAACAGGTGTACGCGCGGGTTTTCGCCCCAACGGGTGAGGTCCATGACGATCGAGCGCAGCGGTGCGAGCCCGGTGCTACCCGCGACCAGCAGCACGTCGCCGCCGTCGCGGTCGACCTGTAGGGCGCCGTGCGGGCTGGACAGCCGCCACCGGTCGCCGGCCTGCGTCTCGTTGACGATGGCGTTGCTGACCAGGCCACCCGACACCGCGCGGACGTGAAACTCGACGGCACCGGTGTCATCCGGCGGGATGGCCGGCGTCAGGTATCGCCATCGCCGCGGACACTGCGGCACAGCGACATTGACGTACTGGCCGGCGTGATACGGCATCGGGCTGTCCAGCTGCAGCCGGACCACCGCCAGGTCGCGGGACACCCGAAGGTGCTCGACCACCGTGCTGTCCCACCACGCCGGTCCTTGTTCGGCCTCGGCGGCCCCGCTCATCACCCCGGTGATCAGGTTCAGCGATTGCCGGGCGGCGGCGTCGACGCCGTCGGTCCACGCGTCGGCCACCGCGTCGCGCAGCGTCGCGTACAGCGCCTGCCCGAGGGTCTCGTAATGCTGGGGCAGCACACCGTACTTGCGGTGGTCACGACCCAGTTGGGCCAGAAACGCCACCGGTTCCTCGGAGCGCTGAGCGACCAGCTCGCCGTAGATCCACGTCAGCGCCTGCGCGAAGGCGACCCGCTGGGCGGCCATGTCGGGCGGGAACAGGTCACGCGGCGACGCCTCGAAGGAAAACCAGCGGGTGTAGAACCGGCCGATGAGCCCGTTGCCGTCGTCCGGGTCGAGGGCGGCATGCAATACCGCCAGCGCATCCCGGTCGTTGAGGCTCACGGCCGCCGATTTTATGCCTGGCCGGGCGGAATCCTAGGAAAGCGCGTTGATGCCGTGGTACAGCACCATCCCGCCGATCAGGACCAGGACCGCGGCGAGCATCGCGGCGTTGTTCTTCTCCATCCACTCTTTGAGCCGGGCCATCGGAGCGTCCAGGCGGTGACCGGCGGCGAGGTAAGCCAGGACGGGGATCGCGACGGTGGATGCGGCGACGGCGATGTAGATCGCCCCCGTGACCACCTCGCCCGTTCTGCCGAGGTTGGCGCTGCCGATGGCCAGGCCGGCCAGCGCGCACATGGTCAGTACCTCGAGTCGCACCACCGTCAACACCAACCCGAAGACCGCACCCCGACCGGGTGTCAGGGTTTCGAAAGATCGCATCCACTTCGGTGACTCGGTGTGGCCTTCGCGGGTCAGCCAGCGGTAGATGCCGAACGCGATCAGCGCCAGCCCCAGCACCACGCGCGTCCACGACGCCCACAGCGGCGGCTTGCCGTGCAGGCCAGTGAGCGCATCGGAGGACGCAATGAACCCGGCGGTCAACACCACCAGGCCTAGGAGCCAACCGCCGAAAAAGGCGAGGCCGGTCGGCCGGGGCCGCGGAGTCTGCAGCACCAGCACCGCCGGGATGACCGACAACGGCGAGATCGAGACGACGAGTGCCAGCGGAATCAGCGTGGCCAGCAGGGCAGTCCAACTTCCTGTCACAGGCTGAATCTTCGCATCGACCGGCCGACAATGTGGCATTCATTTGACAGGTAGGAAAAATCCTACCTAATATGACGGGCGTGCCAGCACGAGTGAAGTCCGGACCCACCGATCGGGTGTTCGCCGCGCTGGCCAACCCGACCCGTCGCGACATTCTCGACATGCTGCTCGGCGGCGAGCGCACCGTGCTGGCGCTCGCGGAGCGATTCGACATGGCGCGCCCGAGCGTGTCGGAGCACCTGAAGGTGCTGCGGGAGTGCGGACTGGTTGCCGAGGACAAGCACGGCAGATTCCGTCATTACCGGGTCAATCCCGAACCACTGCAAGAGATTTCAGCGTGGCTCAGTCCACACGAACGGTACTGGCGCGAGCGGCTGACCGCATTGGGTGAGGTGCTCGACGACATCAGCGAGCCGAAGGAGACGACGTCATGACCGAAACCACCGCCGATCCCCGGATCTTCGAGGTCGATCAGTTCTATCCCCATCCGCCAGAACGGGTCTGGCGCGCGCTGACCACGCCGGAACTCATGGCGCGCTGGTTGATGGAGTCCACCGGATTCGCCCCCGTGGTCGGGACGCGATTCACCTTCCACACTCAGCCCATGCCTGCCGCCGACTTCTCCGGCGAGATCGCCTGCGAGGTGATGGAACTAGTGGACGGCGAGCGGCTCACCATCAGTTGGACCGACGCTCACACCGGGCGACCGGACGGCTGGCTGGTGTCGTGGACACTGCGCGCCGAAGGAAAAGGCACGCGAGTCATTCTGCGGCACAGCGGTTTCGACCCCGACGATGAGATTCAACGCCAGGCGCGCACCATCATGGGCAACGGCTGGGTCCGGATCGCCGGCCGGCTCGGCGCCGTACTCGACGATTAGCGCTGGCGCTCGGTTGAATGGCGGCGCAGCGTCCAGGCCGGCACCCAGTGCGTGACGGTCTTGCGCTTGGACCCGTAGGCGATCGGGTAGGTGACGAGCCCCCACCAGTCGCCCTGCTCGCAGATTCCCCAGCAGCTCAGCCGGCCCTCGACGACCTTGTGCAACTGCAAACCGTTCGCGTGATACCGCCCGTTGCGGTGTGGCTCGCGCGGAAAGAGAACGGTCAGATCGATCAGCACGGTGATTGGCGGGCGCACCACCCGAAACGGGTTGCGCACCGGCTGCCCGTTGTATCCGATCGACGCGAGGTCTCCCACTGATCGATCATACGTTCGAATAGCGTCGTCGCCTATGGCCGGCGAAATTTGTTAGAGTTGAGCGGAACAGACTCAACCTTGACGGCGTTGAACAACGCGACAAGCATTTTCGGCGGGCCCACTGTTGCCTGCCCTGACTCTGAACGGAGGTGTCGTGGACTCTTTCAACCCGACAACCAAGACGCAGGCGGCGCTGACGTCGGCGCTGCAGGCAGCCAGCGCAGCGGGCAACCCCGAAATCAGGCCGGCTCACCTGCTGCTGGCCCTGCTCACGCAGAACGACGGGATCGCCGCCCCGCTGCTGGAGGCTGTCGGCGTCGAGCCCGCCACGATCCGCGCCGAAGCGCAACGCATCCTGGACCGGCTGCCGCAAGCCAGCGGCGCCAACTCCCAACCGCAGCTGTCGCGTGAATCGCTCGCTGCGATCACGACCGCGCAGCAACTGGCCACCGAGATGGACGACGAATACGTCTCCACCGAGCATCTGATGGTGGGTCTGGCCACCGGCGACTCCGAGGTCGCCAAACTACTGACCGGACATGGCGCTTCGCCGCAGGCGTTGCGCGAGGCGTTCGTCAAGGTTCGCGGCAGCGCGCGGGTCACCAGCCCCGACCCCGAGGCGACCTACCAGGCGCTGGAGAAGTACTCCACCGACCTGACCGCGCGTGCCCGCGAAGGCAAACTCGACCCAGTCATCGGACGGGACAACGAGATTCGTCGCGTCGTCCAGGTGCTGAGCCGCCGCACCAAGAACAACCCGGTGCTGATCGGTGAGCCTGGTGTCGGTAAGACCGCGATCGTCGAAGGCCTGGCCCAGCGCGTCGTCGCCGGCGACGTCCCGGAAAGCCTGCGCGACAAGACGGTCGTCAGCCTGGACCTCGGTTCGATGGTGGCCGGCGCCAAATACCGTGGCGAATTCGAGGAGCGGCTCAAGGCCGTCCTCGACGACATCAAGAACTCCGCCGGGCAGATCATCACGTTCATCGACGAGCTGCACACCATCGTCGGCGCCGGTGCGACCGGCGAATCGGCGATGGATGCCGGCAACATGATCAAGCCGATGCTGGCCCGCGGCGAGCTGCGGCTGGTCGGCGCCACCACGCTCGACGAGTACCGCAAGTACATCGAGAAGGACGCCGCGCTGGAGCGACGCTTCCAGCAGGTGTTCGTCGGTGAGCCGTCGGTCGAAGACACCGTCGGCATCCTGCGCGGCCTCAAGGACCGCTACGAGGTGCACCACGGTGTGCGCATCACCGACTCCGCGCTGGTGTCGGCCGCGTCGCTGTCCGACCGCTACATCACCGCCCGCTTCCTGCCGGACAAGGCCATCGACCTGGTCGACGAGGCCGCCAGCCGGCTGCGGATGGAGATCGACTCCCGGCCCGTCGAGGTCGACGAGGTCGAGCGGCTGGTGCGCCGCCTGGAGATCGAAGAGATGGCGCTGGCCAAAGAGGAGGACGCGGCGTCAAAGGAGCGCCTGGACAAGCTGCGCGCCGAGCTGGCCGACTACCGCGAGAAGCTGTCCGAGCTCACCACCCGCTGGCAGAACGAGAAGAGCGCCATCGACGTCGTCCGCGAGCTCAAGGAGCAGCTGGAAACGCTGCGCGGCGAGTCCGAGCGCGCCGAGCGCGACGGCGATCTGGCCAAGGCCGCCGAGCTTCGGTACGGGCGCATCCCGGAAGTCGAGAAGAAGCTCGACGCCGCGCTGCCGCATGCCGAGGCCCGCACGGACGTCATGCTCAAGGAAGAGGTCGGGCCCGACGACATCGCCGACGTGGTGTCGGCGTGGACGGGCATCCCGGCCGGGCGGCTGCTGGAAGGCGAGACCGCCAAGCTGCTGCGGATGGAAGACGAGTTGGGCAAGCGCGTCGTCGGGCAGCGCAAGCCGGTGCAGGCCGTCTCCGACGCGGTGCGTCGTACCCGGGCCGGGGTCGCCGACCCCAACCGGCCGACCGGTTCGTTCCTGTTCCTCGGGCCGACCGGTGTCGGTAAGACCGAGCTGGCCAAGGCGTTGGCCGACTTCCTGTTCGACGACGAGCGGGCGATGGTCCGCATCGACATGAGTGAGTACGGCGAGAAGCACTCGGTGGCCCGCCTCGTCGGTGCGCCTCCCGGCTACATCGGCTACGACCAGGGCGGTCAGCTGACCGAGGCGGTCCGCCGCCGGCCCTACACCGTCGTGTTGTTCGACGAGGTGGAAAAGGCCCACCCGGACGTCTTCGACGTGCTGCTGCAGGTCCTCGACGAGGGCCGGCTCACCGACGGGCAGGGCCGCACGGTCGACTTCCGCAACACCATCCTGATCCTGACGTCCAACCTCGGGTCGGGCGGCACGGACGAGCAGGTGATGGCCGCGGTGCGCTCGGCGTTCAAGCCCGAGTTCATCAACCGGCTGGACGATGTGCTGATCTTCGACGGCCTCGAGCCTGGCGAGTTGGTGCAGATCGTCGACATCCAGCTCGAGCAGCTGGCCAAGCGGCTGGCTCAGCGCCGCCTCACGCTGGAGGTGTCGCTGCCGGCCAAGCAATGGCTGGCGCAGCGCGGCTTCGACCCGGTCTACGGCGCTCGTCCGCTGCGGCGGCTGGTGCAGCACGCCATCGGCGACCAGCTGGCCAAGATGCTGCTGTCCGGGGATGTGCACGACGGCGACGTGGTGCCGGTCAACGTCAGCGCCGACGGCGACTCGCTGGTGCTGGGCTGAGCCGTCCCGATCCGGAAAACCGGCACGCCTGACAGGTGGGCGCGTTAGCCTACCGAATTGTTCAATCGTCGGTACGCGTGACCGGTTCGACGGAAGGAATGGCGATGAAACCTGCCGGACATTTCTGTCGTGTCGGGGGGCTGGCAGTCGCATTGGGGATTGGCGGGTGGCTGGCCTCGGTGCCGTGGTTGGCTGGTGCGGACCCTGGGAGTGCAGGGCCGGGTACTGGCGTCCTCGGGCCAGATCTCGTTGGCCTGGTATCGCCTGCTGCATCTGACCCATCGGGGCTCAATGTCGATGTGTCGTACAACGGTCACGACCTGTTCCAGATGGGCGACGCGCACGCCACCTCGGGTTCCGGCGACCTGGCGATCGCCTTCGGCGACGGAAGCACGGCCTGCACGGGCGGCTGTGTGGTCGACTCTGTTGACGCCAGCGGTGGTTCGCACGACTTCGCGCTCGCGTTCGGCGATGGCAGCACGGCCGTCGCCAGTGGGGGCGACTTTGACGTCGCCGTAGCAAGCGACGGCGCCACGGCCTACTCGGGTCTCGCCGTCGTGCCCGGGGGTGGGTCCGGCGGCGGCGCTGACGACTTCGCGAGCGCTAGCGGTGCCGGCAGCACGGCCGACGCCGGGGGCGGACAGTTCGACACCGCCACCGCTAGCGACGGCGGCACGGCCGACTCAGGGTTCGTTTTCACCCCCAGGATTTTCGCCAGCGGCGGTATTGGCGACTCTGCCAGCGCCGACGGTGCCGGCAGCACCGCGGCAGCCGGTGGCGGAAACGGCGATTTCGCCGACGTGTTCGGCGCCGGCGACTCCGCTCAAGCCGGTATTGGACACAACGACATTGCCAGTGTCATCGGCGAGCACAGCACGGCGTTAGCCGGCGGAACCGGCAGCCTCGGCAACGACGACTTCGGCGCCGTCTTCGGCAACGATCTCACCGCGGATGCGTCCGGCGCGAGCAACCTGTTCGTGGTCGAGCCGTTCACAGCCGCCGACGCCGGGGCCGTTTTCCCGGTGGACGACTTCGGCTTAACCGACAGTCTGTCGGGGCTGGGCAACTGGCTGGACGGCTTGCTCGGACTGTGATGCCCGGGCGGCCGGAGCCGAAGTAGAGAGCAAACTTTAATTCTGTTGTGACCTGCTCGCATTCCCGGTCGGGGGCGATGAGCGGTTAGGCTACGTGGCGATGGTTCCGCTTTGGTTTACGCTCTCCGCGCTGTGCTTCGTCGGTGCGGCGGTGTTGCTGTACGTCGACATCGACCGCCGCCGTGGACGAGGACGGCGCCGTAAGTCGTGGGCGCGATCGCACGGATTCGACTACGAGCAGGAATCCACCGAGATCCTCAAGCGCTGGAAGCGCGGCGTGATGTCCACCGTCGGCAGCAACATTCCGGCCCGCAACGTCGTCCTGGGCCAGATCCGCGGCGAGGCGGTCTTCATCTTCGACCTCGAGGAAGTCGCCACCGTCATCGCTTTGCACCGCAAGGTCGGCACCAACGTCGTCGTCGACGTGCGGCTCAAGGGCCTCAAAGAGCCTCGCGAGAACGACATTTGGCTCCTCGGGGCGATCGGGCCGCGGATGGTGTACTCCACCAACCTGGACGCCGCCCGTCGCGCCTGCGACCGCCGCATGGTCACCTTCGCCCACACCGCGCCCGACTGCGCCGAGATCATGTGGAACGAGCAGAACTGGACGCTGGTCAGCATGCCGATCGGCAGCACTCGCGCGCAGTGGGACGAGGGGCTGCGCACTGTGCGCCAGTTCAACGACCTGCTGCGGGTACTGCCGCCGGTACCGCAGACGGCCGGATCATCCGGCACCCCGCCGGCGAGCGGCCGTCGCAACGCGTCGCCCAGCCGCCCATTGGCCCCGGCCGGCCGCAGCGAGGCCCCGCAGCGCCAACCCGAAGCCTTCACTCGCGAGAGCGGGTCGACGTCCCGCGCGACCGCAGCCCCGCCGCCGGCGCGCCAAGAGCCGGTCCGCCGTCCGCCGACCGGTCGCAACGGTCACCAGGCGTCGCATCACCAACGCTGATTCGGAGTCGTACCGGCGCTAAGTACACTGGCGCCGTGCCTCGCCCCGTCGCCCTGATCACCGGGCCCACGTCAGGCATCGGCGAGGGCTTTGCCCGACGTTATGCCGCCGACGGGTACGACCTGGTGCTGGTATCCCGCGATGCGGACCGTCTCAAAGCGCTCGCCGCCGAGCTGTCCAACGAGGGCGGCCGCCATGTCGACGTGCTCCCCGCCGATCTCGCCGACGCCGCCGGCCGCGACGCGGTCGCCGAGCGGTTGGCCGCCGGCGGCATCAACGTGCTGGTCAACAATGCCGGCATCGGCACCTCCGGCGAATTCTGGACCGCCGACCCCGCCCTGCTACAGCGTCAACTCGACGTCAACGTCACCGCGATCATGCAGCTGACCCGGGCCGCGTTGCCGGCGATGATCGACAACGGAGCCGGCACGATCATCAACATCTCCAGCGTGGCGGGCCTGCTGTCCGGTCGCGGATCGACCTACTCGGCGTCCAAGGCGTACGTGGTGTCGTTCACCGAGGGCCTGGCCGTCGGGCTGCGCGGCACCGGCGTCGGGATCCACGTCGTGTGCCCGGGCTACGTGCACACCGAATTCCACGACCGCGCCGGGATCGACATGACGTCGCTGCCGTCGTTCATGTGGCTCGAGGTCGACGACGTGGTCCGGGAGACGCTCGCCGAGGTCGCCCGCGGCAACGTGCTGATCATCCCCGGGCTGCAGTACAAGGCGATTACCACGGTCACCCGGATGGTGCCGCGAACGCTGTCGCGGGCCGCCACCAGTGTCTTCGGTCGGGGCCGTGGCCGCACCTGAACTGGCCGAATTGGCCGAATTGGTACGGCAATTGGCGGTGGTGCATGGCCGCGTCACATTGTCGTCGGGCAAAGAAGCCGATTATTACGTCGACCTGCGCCGGGCCACCCTGCACCACCGGGCGGCCCCGCTGATCGGTCGACTGGTCCGCGACCTCACCGCCGACTGGGACTACGCCGCGGTCGGCGGCCTCACCCTGGGCGCCGACCCGGTCGCCACTGCCGTCATGCACGCACCGGGCCGACCGATCGACGCTTTCGTCGTGCGGAAGTCGGTGAAAACCCATGGGATGCAACGCCTTATCGAAGGTCCGGACATCACCGGCCAGCGGGTGCTGGTGGTCGAGGACACCAGCACCACCGGCGGCTCGGCGCTGACCGCGGTGCGCGCCGTGCTGGAGGCCGGCGCCGAGGTCGTCGGCGTGGCGACGGTCGTCGACCGGGCCACCGGTGCGGCCGAAGCCATTGAGGCCGAGGGCTTTCCGTACCGCAGCGTGCTGGGGCTGGCGGACCTCGGGCTGGGTTAGTCGGCGTGCGCACTGTCATCGCGATGATCGCGACGTTGGCGCTGTTATGCGGCTGCTCGAATTCGGCTGCCCATCAACAGGTCTACGGCGCCGGAACCGCCCGCATTGGTGAATCCCTGGCGGTGCTGGGCTGGAACACCTCGATCTCGAACCTGCGCTGGCAAGACGACTACGTGCTCGTCGACGTCGACGCGGCCCCCACCGACGCGGCGAAACCGCATGCCGACCCGCACGACATTCGCTTCGGGCTGTACGGCGCGCTGGCTCATCCGATGGAGGCTGTCGGCATCGGCAGCTGCGACGGTGTGAAAAACCTTGTCATCCAATCGCTTTCCGCGCCAGGAGGTAACCGCCTGACCGGCACGGTCTGCCTGGGCCCGATGAAGGATCGGGCCGCAGTCCGCGGCGTCTACCTGTATTCGCCCCGCGACCGCATCGCCGACACCGTGGCCGCCTACCCGGCGGCGTTCCCGGTCGGGGTGCTGCCGACCAAGGAGAGTGATACCGGCATGGTGGTCAAAACCACCAGCATCGCGGCGTGGCGGGCCGACGGCACCCCGCTGAACCAGTCGTCGCTCGGCGATCCGGTGGCGTTCAACGGCAGCGGTTACATGCTGCTCGGTCTGGAGGCCGACACCGTGGCGGCCAAGTACCGCGACGACTCCGCATCCCGCGGCGGGCCGATGATGCTGCTGGTCTCGCCGACGCTGCCGCCGCCCGGCCTGAACCCGGCCTGCATGGCCTACGGGTCCTCGGTGCTGATCCTGCCCGAGGCCTCGCTGGACGCCGTGCACATCAACGCATCGCTGTGCACCCAAGGTGACCTCAACGACGCGCTGCTCTACGCGACGGTCGCGATCGTCGGCACCCACGCCGCGGTGTGGACGCTCAAGTGACGGGGCCCGGCCCGACGGAGTGGAGCGCTCCCACAAGCGGCGTCGGCCCTTGGGTGGGTCCGCTGCCCGACGACCCGCGGTATGACCCAGAGTTGCTGCGCGACGGCGACTCCCGCAACGTCGTCGACGCCTACCGGTACTGGACGCGCGAAGCGATCGTCGCCGACATAGACACCAGGCGTCACCCGCTCCACGTCGCGATCGAGAACTTCGGTCACGACGCGAACATCGGCGGGGTGGTGCGCGCCGCCAATGCGTTCGCCGTCGACACCGTCCACATCGTCGGCCGTCGCCGGTGGAATCGGCGCGGCGCCATGGTCACCGACCGCTATCAGCGACTGATGCATCACGACGACACCGCCGAGCTGCTGCGCTTCGCGGCCGGCGCGGGCCTGACGGTGGTCGCCGTCGACATCGTGCCGGGTGCGGCGCGGTTGGAGCAGACCGCGCTGCCACGCGACTGCCTGCTGCTGTTCGGCCAGGAAGGTCCCGGTATCAGCGACGGCGCCCGCGACGGCGCCGCGCTGACCGTCTCGATCGCGCAGTTCGGGTCGACCCGCAGCATCAACGTCGCCGTCGCGGCGGGCATCGCGATGCACACCTGGATCAGCCAACACGCGGACATGACCCGGGCCTGGTAGTTCTTAACCCGTTGTTACGCAGTCGAATTCGATCGGCAACGTGGATGGACCGGTTAGCGCGGTCAGCGGTTTCCACGGCGCCGGTCCGGCCGGGCGGGCATTGGGCATGCGCTGCGTCATAACCGTCAACGCCTCGGCGAGTTCGAGCCGCGCGAGGTTCGCGCCCAGGCAGTAGTGCATGCCCGCGCCGAACGTCTGCATCGCGGGTGCGTCCGTGCGGGTGAGGTCGAGCCGCTCGGGATGGTCGTAGGCGGCGGGATCCCGGTTGGCGGACGCGGTGTTGGCGACGACCAGTGTGCCGGCCGGGATCGTCACCCCAGCAAGCTCGACGTCCTCGAGGGCGACGCGCAGCGTGCCCCAGGCGATCGGGGAGTGGCGCATGGTTTCCTCGACCGCGGCGGCGGCCAACTCGGGGTGTTGGCCCAGGAGAGTCCACTGGTCGGGGTAATCGCAGAGCACCTGCACCGAAGCCGCAAGCTGGTTGCGAGTCGTGTCGGTGCCGGCGATCAGCAGACCGACGACCAGCATCCGGAGCTCGTCGATGTCGAGGCGATCGCCGTCGTGCTCGGCGCGGATCAGCTCGGAGATCAGGTCGTCGGTGAGTGCGTCGCGGCGCTCGGCGACCATCGCGTCGACGTAGTCGTCGACGGCCTCCCACGCCGCCACGATCACGTCCGCCTGTTGCGCGACGTTCCAGCTGAACGCCTTGAAGATGTCGTCCGTCCACTCGGAGAACAGCTTCCAGTCCGCCGCGGGCGCGCCGAGTAGCGCGCAGATGATCGGGATCGGATATTGACGTGCGATATCGGCGACCACATCACATCGCCCGGAAATCGCCTGGCGCCCAACGAGTTCGGTGATCACGTCGACGACGGTCGAGCGCAGCCGTTCCGTCGCCCGAGGCGTGAACGCTTTCGAGACCAACCGACGCAGACGCTGATGCGCCGCCCCATCGAGACTGATCAGACTCGCGGTGACGCGGTCCCAGACCGGCCCGGACGTGATGCCCTGGCCGGCCAGGAACATCCCGTTGGGCATGCGGAACCGCGGGTCGCGCAACACGCTGTGAACCAGGTCGTAGCTGAGGACCTCTGGGCCGTGGGTGCCGATCGCGATCGGCGCGCGGCCCCGCGCCCCGGCGATCAGCCGGTGCGCCTCGGCGGGGTCGTTGAGGTGCTCGTAGGTCAGGATCGGAAGGCCCGCGTCGAAGACGCTCGGGCAATTTCGGGTCGGCATGGTGTCGGTGGTCATGACGGCTCCTCCGTGGAAGGTGGGCGTTAGCGGTTGCTGGCCGCGACGTCATCGTTGCTCCGGTGCGTGAGAGACACGTCAGTAGGCGGATACTGATCTTTCGTCTCACCGCGGGGGCTACCGCTTCTAGGCTGTACGGGTGCGGTTGACGTGGCCGTTGACCGGCCGATCAGAAGAACAGCGACTCATTGAAGCCGCTGTGTTCGACTCGGAGTTGTCCGGCATCGTGGTTTGCGGGGCTGTCGGCGTGGGCAAGAGCCGGGTTGCGCGGGAAGCACTGACTGCTGCTGCGGCGCGGGGATGTGAAACCCGCTGGATTGTCGGCACGTCCTCGGCCCGATCGATTCCCTTGGGCGCGTTAGCGTCCTGGGCCGACCCTGCCGGCAAGGACAACCTCGAGTTGATCCGCGGTGCGATCGCAACGCTGACTTCCGCGGCTCCTGGCACCGGGGTCATCCTCGGGGTCGACGACGCGGTTCTGCTCGACGATTTGTCGACACTCGTTGTGCACCAAATCATTCAGCGTCACAGTGCCAAGGTGGTGCTCACCATCCGAGAGGGTGAGTCGATTCCGGCCGGGGTGCGGGAGTTGTGGGACGGTGGAGAACTCGACCGCCTCGACCTGCAGCCGTTGTCGGAAGCCGAAACGACCGCTCTGGTCTCGGCCGCTTTGGGCGGTCCGGTGGATCCGCAGGCCGCTGAGCGATTGTGGACGTTGACCCGCGGCAATCCCCTTTACCTGCGGAACATCGTCGAGCAGGAGGTCGCCGACGAACGGCTCGTCATGCGGGATGGGTGTTGGTGCTGGCTGGGTGATCCGGTCCTGCCGCCGGGCCTGATCGAGCTGATCGAGGGACGGATCGGAGGACTGCCCAGTTCGGTGAGTGACGTGATCGACGCCCTGGCCGTCGGCGAGCCCATCGAACTCGCGTCGCTGAGCCGGATCACCGATTCGGACGCGGTCGAGCAAGCGGATATCCGCGGGCTCATCGCGCTCGACCAAGTCGGCGATCGAGTTGAGGCACGATTGGCACACCCGCTATACGGGCAGGTGCGACGAAATCGGGCTGCCACCACCAGGTTACGACGCTTGCGTGGCCTCGTCGCGGCCGAACTGGCCATGTCGGACGATCGTGACGATATGCGAGCCGTGGTCCGCCGCGCCACTCTGAGCCTGGACTCCGACCTCGATCCCGATCCCGATCTACTGGTGCGGGCGGCCCGTGACGCGGTCTGGTTGTGGGAATTTCCGCTGGCCGATCGGTTTGCGGCGGCCGCAATTCGCGCGGGAGGTGCGGCCGACGCGAAACTCATTCGCGCGTATGCCTTTTCGTGTACTGGTCGTGGCCAGGACGCTGATGCCCTGCTCGCCGACATCCAAACCGGCGAGCTGGCCGAGACGATGTACGGGCGGGCAGCCTTTCTGCGATCCACCAATCGGCTGTTCACCCTGGCCGATCCGGACGGCGCGAAAGCGCTCATCGACGAAGCGGCGCGCCAGGCGGGCCCGCGAGCCCGCAGCTGTATCGACGCGTTCGTCACGGTGTACTGGGCGGCGATGGGCAAGCCGCGCGCGGCCCTCGAGTCGGCGGAGAAATTCACGTGGAATGAGCTACCCGACCTCGTCGCCCAGCGCGTAACCGCCTGGGCGCTCGCCGTCGCGCTGGGCGAACTGGGCCGCACCGCCGACGCTGTCGCCGCGGCTAAAGCCGGTTACCCCGTCCCGATCCGCTCGTTCGTCATCATCACCGATGCCCACCTCGATGCGTTGCTTCTCGCAGGCCGGGTCATCGACGCGGCTGAACCGGCGGAGACTATCCGACAGCACCAAATCGAGTTCCGCGCCTTTCAGTTCCTCCAGGTGGGCACGCTGGCGATCGGCAGGGTGGCCCTTGGCGCCGGCCGGGTCGACACCGCGGCCTCCCAACTCAACCAGGTCATGGACGAGGTCCACACCTCCAACGACTGGAGTTATCGCTGCGGTCTGGCGCTCACCACGGCCCTCGCCATGCGGGGCTCGATCGACGAGGCAACAGCCTGCCTCGCCGACCTCGAAGCACGACGCCATCCGGGCTGGCGTTATCTCGACTACGAGCACGCGATCGCGAAGGCATGGGTGGCCGGCGGGCAGGGTGCTATCAGCGAGGCCATCGAACTGTCGCTGGCAGCCGCCGAAACAGCAAGGGCCAATGATCAGTTCGCGCCCGAAGTGATGTGCCTGCAGACGGCCACGCAGTTCGGGGATCGGTCCTGCGGGCCACGGTTGCGCGAACTTGCTGCGGTCGTCGAGGGTCCGCGAGCCGCCGTCGCGGCCCGATTCGCCGAGGCGCTACGCCACGATGACGGAGCCGAGTTATCCATGGCGGCAGTAGAATTCGAGGAGATCGGCGATCTCATTGCCGCCGTCGATGCGGCCGCACACGCAGCCATCGCGTACCGGCATCACGATCGACGCGGGTCGGCGTTGGGTTGCTCGGCACGGGCCGAGGCGCTAGCCGAGCAATGCGGCGGCGCCCGCACCCCGACGCTGCGCAAGGCCGTCGAACGACTGCCGTTCACCGACCGCGAACGCGAAATCGTGATGCTCATCGGAGAAGGCTTGTCCAACCGCGACATTGCGCAACGGCTGACGGTGTCGGTCCGGACCGTCGAGAGTCACATCTACAAGGCGATGGCCAAGACCGGCACGCCTAACCGCGACGAGCTTGCGGCCCTGTTGCCGCGACTTCGTCATGGCTCGCATCAACCCAGCTGAGCCGCCACCGCGCCGTCGAGATCACCGTGGTTCTCGGCGGTGCGAAATATCAGTACTGCACCACTGACGTCAACTGATCCCCCGAGATCGACGATCCCAGTAGCGGATCTCATCGAGGAGGATTGACATGCTCACCGACGACCAGACAACCATCACGCCCGACGAGGCCTGCGAGCGTCTGATCCCGCCGACACCGGTGCTGATCAGCGAGCACGAGGTGGCGCTCGCCACCGCGGTCGCCCTTCAGGCACAATCGCCGATTCGGCGCCGGTGGATCGACGCCACGCACCGCCTGCTGGTCGCCGTCCAGCGTTCGTTCGCTGCGCCGGCGCACCCCGACCGTCCAGTCCGGCGCGAATACCCCAAGCACTACGCGTTCCTGGAAGACGCCTGCATGGCGCGCGAAATGGCGCGCCTGTGACGCAGGCAGCGCGCGGATTGCTCCGCTGACGACTTGCTCCCTCGGCGGGGATCCTTCCGGGACCGGGAATTCCTGCAAGGATGCCCGCTTGCGCGCCCGGCCCATAGGGCAGGATCAGGAGACATGGATCAGGTATGGGTCAACCGGGCGGTCAGCGCGGAGGCCGCTGTCGCTGGTCGGCATCTGAAAAAGCTGTGGGCGCTGCCCGGCACCCAACTGGGTGTGGTGGGCTGGCCCGCGACCCGGCGCGACCGATGGTTCGGTGGCTGGCATTACTGGTGGCAGGCGCATCTGCTGGACTGCCTGGTCGACGCCCAGCAGCGCGACCCGCAGCCCGAGCGCCGCATCAAGATCGAGCGGCAGATCCGCGCACATCGACTGCGTAACAACGGGTCCTGGGTCAACAACTACTACGACGACATGGCCTGGCTGGCGCTGTCGCTGGAGCGGGCGTCCCGCATCGCGGACGTCGATCGCGAGCGTGGCCTGCGCAAGCTCAACGACCAACTGGTCAAGGCGTGGGTGCCCGAAGACGGCGGCGGCATCCCGTGGCGCAAGCAGGACCAGTTCTTCAACGCCCCGGCCAACGGTCCGGCCGGACTCTTCCTGGCCCGTTACGGCGATCGACTGCGGCGGGCCCAGCAGATGGCGGACTGGATCGACGAAACGTTGATCGACCCCGAGACGCACCTGGTGTTCGACGGCATCAAAGCGGGCTCGCTGGTCCGCGCCCAGTACACCTACTGCCAGGGCGTGGTGTTGGGTCTGGAGACCGAACTCGCCGCCCGCACCCAGGACGACCGGCACGCGCCGCGGGTGCACCGCCTGGTCGCCGCCGTCGACCAGCACATGGCCCCCGGTGGAGTGATCCGCGGCGCCGGCGGCGGTGACGGCGGGCTGTTCTCCGGTATCACCGCGCGCTACCTCGCGCTGGTCGCCACCACGCTGCCCGGTGAGACCCCTGACGACGTCACGGCCCGCGACACCGCCCGGCGCATCGTGCTCACGTCCGCGCAGTCGGCGTGGGACAACCGCCAGACCGTCGAAGATCTGCCGCTGTTCGGGTCGTTCTGGGACCGCCCGGCCGACCTGCCGACCGCCGGCGGCGAGAAGGCGCAGTTCGTCGCGGGCGCCGTCACCGCTTCCGAAATCCCCGAGCGTGACCTGTCGGTCCAACTGTCCGGCTGGATGCTGATGGAGGCCGCCCACGCCGTCGCTGAAGGAAACGAAGGGACCAGCAATGAGTAAAGTCCACACCGACGCCGAATCGGCGTTGCATGGCCTGTTGAAAGACGGAATCACCATCGCCGCAGGCGGTTTCGGCCTGTGCGGCATTCCGGAGAACCTGATCCAGGCCTTGGTGGACAGCTGCGTTAAGGATCTCACCATCGTCGGAAACAACGCCGGCGTAGACGATTTCGGCATGGGTCTACTGCTCAAGGCACGTCAGGTGAGAAAGGTGATCGCCTCCTACGTGGGCGAGAACAAGGAGTTCGAGCGTCAGGTGCTGGCCGGCGAGCTGGACTTGGCGCTGACGCCGCAGGGCACTCTCGCGGAGAAGCTGCGTGCCGGCGGTGCCGGCATTCCGGGCTTCTACACTCGCACCGCGTTCGGCACTAATCTCGCCGAGGGTAAAGACACCCGGGTCTTCAACGGCACGGAATACGTTCTGGAAGAAGGCATTCGGGCCGACGTGGCGATCGTCAAGGCGTGGAAGGGAGACAAAGCGGGCAACCTGATCTACCGCAAGACGGCCCGCAACTTCAACCCGATGATCGCCACCTGCGGCACGGTGACCATCGCCGAGGTCGAGGAACTCGTCGAGATCGGCGACCTCGATCCCGACCTGGTTCACACCCCGGGCATCTACGTCGACCGCATCATCGAAGGCCCGAGCTACCAGAAGCGCATCGAATTCCGCACCACCAGCGGCGGCGCTGCGGTCAAGAAAGACAGTCCTATTCGCGAAGTCATGGCGCGGCGCGCCGCCAAGGAACTGCGCGACGGCTACTACGTCAACCTGGGCATCGGTATTCCGACGCTGGTGGCCAACTTCATTCCCGACGACATCACCGTCACGCTGCAGTCCGAGAACGGGCTGCTCGGCATCGGCGCCTACCCGACCGAGGACGACGTCGACCCCGATCTGGTCAACGCCGGGAAGCAGACCGTCACCAGCTTGCCCGGGTCGAGCTTCTTCAGCAGCGCCGACTCGTTCGCGATGATCCGCGGTGGACACATCGACCTGTCCATCCTCGGCGGTCTCGAGGTCGCCGAGAACGGCGACCTGGCCAACTGGATGGTGCCTGGCAAGATGGTCAAAGGACCCGGCGGCGCAATGGATTTGGTGTCCGGTGTCAAACGCGTGGTCGTGGTGATGGACCACACCGCCAAGGACGGCAGCCCGAAGATCCTCAAGCAGTGCACGCTGCCCGTCACCGGCAGGGCCGTGGTGGACCTGATCATCACCGACCTGTGCGTCTTCGAGGTCGAGTCCGAGCACGGGCTCACGCTGATCGAGCTGCACCCCGGCGTCACCGTCGCCGACGTCCGCGCCAAGACCGGATGCGATTTCAAAGTCGCGGTCTGACAACACGGTCGTATGGTGGAAACCATGACTACCCGACGCAACGTCCTGCTCGGCGCCGCGTTCGGTGTGCTCGCCGGGGCCGGCGCGGTGCGCGCCTTCACCGCGACCGGCGCCCCGACCGGTCCGGCCAAGACGTTTGAGGTCAACCACACCGACGAGGAGTGGCGTCGTCTGCTGTCGCCGGCGGCCTACGACGTGCTGCGCAACGCGGGCACCGAGCGGCCCTACAGCAGCCCGCTCAACGACGAGCATCGACCCGGGACCTTCGCCTGCGCCGGCTGCGCGCAGGCGTTGTTCTCCTCGTCGACCAAGTTCGACAGCGGCACCGGCTGGCCCAGCTTCTACCGGGCCCTGGACAACGCCGTGCTCGAGCGAGGAGACAACAGCGCGGGGATGTCGCGCACCGAGGTGCTCTGCAGCCGCTGCGGCGGGCATCTCGGTCACGTCTTCGACGACGGCCCGCAACCGACCGGGCTGCGCTACTGCATGAACGGCGTGGCGATGGGCTTCACGCCCAGCTAGTCGCCGACGGTCACTTTGTCTTCGTCATCCTTGGGAGCACGACGGCGCCTCAGGTACGCGCGACCGGTCGCGATGAACGCCGGCAGCATCGAGATGAACAGGATGGCCAGGACGATCTTTTCCAGGTTCTGGTGGATGAACGGAATGTTGCCCAGGAAGTAGCCGGCGAGCGTGGCGCCGCCACCCCAGAGAATGCCGCCGACGATGTCGAAGGCCAGGTACACCGGGTAGCGCATGTAGGACACCCCGGCGACCACCGGCATGAAGGTCCGGATGAACGGCATGAACCGGGCCAGGATGATCGCCGGAGGCCCGTACTTCTCGAAGAACGCGTGCGACTCGGTCACGTGGTGCTGCTTGAAGAAGCGCGAGTCTTCCTTCTTGAACAGCGCCGGTCCGATCCGGCGGCCGATGAAGTACCCGGTCTGGTCGCCGGCGATCGCGGTCAGCGCCACGGCCGGCGCCAGCACCCAGATGTCCAGGGTGCCGTGCGCGGCCAGCAGACCACCGGTGAACAGCAACGACTCACCGGGCAGCAGGGGAAACAGCAATCCGGTTTCGACGAAGACGATCGCCAGGATCGTCGGCAACACCGCCGAGGCGAACAATCCCTGCGGACCGATCCAGTACATCGGGTCGAGGATGTTGGGCATAGCCACCACGGTGGTGATCACGGCATTCAAGATACCGGCGGTTCGGGCCGGCGTTTACCAACCGCCTTGCGGGCTGGCCTGCGGCCGTCCGGAGCCGGTTGCGATACTGATGGGCACATCGGGCTCAGCGCGACACCTGCTCAGGAGGAGAACTCATGCCCATTGCGACGCCAGACGTCTACGCCGAGATGCTGCGACGTGCCAAGGAGAACGAGTACGCCTTCCCGGCGATCAACTGCACCTCCTCGGAAACCATCAACGCCGCGCTGAAGGGGTTCGCCGACGCGGGCAGTGACGGCATCATCCAGTTCTCCACCGGCGGTGCGGAATTCGGCTCGGGCCTGGGCGTCAAGGACATGGTCTCCGGCGCGGTGGCGCTGGCCGAGTTCACCCACGTCATCGCCGAGAAGTACCCGATCAACGTGGCCCTGCACACCGATCACTGCCCCAAGGACAAGCTCGACGGCTACGTGCGGCCGCTGTTGGCCATCTCCAGTGAGAGGGTGCGAGCGGGTCAAAATCCGCTGTTCCAGTCGCACATGTGGGACGGCTCCGCGGTGCCGATCGCCGAGAACCTGGAAATTGCGCAGGAACTGCTGAAGCTGGCCGCGGCCGCCAAGATCGTCCTCGAGGTCGAGATCGGCGTGGTCGGCGGCGAGGAAGACGGCGTCGAGGCCGAGATCAACGACAAGCTCTACACCACCCCCGAGGACTTCGAGAAGACCATCGAGGCGCTCGGCCACGGCGAGCACGGCCACTACCTGCTGGCCGCCACCTTCGGCAACGTGCACGGCGTCTACAAGCCCGGCAACGTCAAGCTGCGCCCTGACATCCTCGACCAGGGTCAGAAGGTCGCGTCGGCCAAGCTGGGCCTGGCCGACGGGTCCAAGCCGTTCGACTTCGTCTTCCACGGCGGATCCGGCTCGCTGAAATCCGAGATCGAAGAGGCACTGCGCTACGGCGTGGTGAAGATGAATGTCGACACCGACACCCAGTACGCCTTCACCCGGCCGCTGGCAGCGCACATGTTCACCAACTACGACGGTGTGCTGAAGGTCGACGGCGAGGTCGGCAACAAGAAGGTCTACGACCCGCGCAGTTACCTCAAGAAGGCCGAGGCGTCGATGACCGAGCGGGTTATCGAGGCCTGCAACGACCTGCACTGCAACGGCAAATCGGTAGGTACTTGACCTCTGCGCCGAGTGGCCACTTATGACACGCATCTAGTCAAAAAACGTGCTATAACTGGCCACTCGACCGAGCCAGGGTGGGCCTAAAAGGCTTTAGCCCGAACTGGTTTCGCAGATCTTCCACTGGTCGTCGCGGTACTGCAGGTCGAAGCTGCGGGTCGAGCGGGTCTGCGGGGCATACGCCATGAACGCGGTGACGTTGGCCTCGGCGTGGTTTCCGTTCACCACCACCTGGTCGATGTCGGCGACGACGGGATACTGCTTGGCCGCCGCGACGCGGTGGTAGACGTCGTTCCACTCGTTCTGGTTGTAGTTGACGTAGTCGTCGCGCATGCTGCCGCAGGTGAGGCTGCGCAGCGTGGTCAGGTCACCGGTCTGCACCGCGGCGTCGAAGTGCTGAATCGTGTTGCGCACCTGGTCTTCCTGCGATGCGCTCGGCTTTCTGTTGTTGCGGGTCAGCAGCACGGTACCCAACACCGCGATCGCGGCGAGCGCCAGGATGATCAGGATAAGCGCCAGCACCCAGCCCCAGCTACGCTGACTGGACGGCCGGAGCTTGGCGCCCAACCGGGGCGGAATCAGTTGCGGCGTAGCGATTCTCGCGCCCGGCTGACCACCCCCGGGTGGCCGGCCCGGCGCGAAGGCCTCGGTGGCGGGCTCGATGGCCGCGCTGATGATCGCAGTTTCCTTGGCGTCGAAACCCGGGGCGGTGAAGCGTCGTTCAACGGGTTGACGCTGCGGTATCGGCGATTGCTGCTGCTGGCCGG
>DATNFI010000245.1:0-6681 GCA_035606475.1 Mycobacterium sp.
CGGGCCGGCGCGGTGACGGTGGCCAGCAGCCGTCCGTCGTCTTTCCAGACGGCGGCCTTCAGCGTCTCACCGGGGAAAGCCACCCCGGCGAAGCGCGCGCCGTAGGAGCCGACCGCCGCGGTATCCGCGTCGAGGAAGGCATCGACCAGCGCCTTGCAGGTCATCCCGTAGGTGCACAGGCCGTGCAGGATCGGCCGCGGAAAGCCTGCGGCAGAGGCGAATTCGGGATCCGAGTGCAGCGGATTGCGATCGCCGCAGAGCCGGTACAGCAGCGCCTGCTGCGGCAGGATGGGGATGTCTAGCTCGAGGTCGGGTGACCGCTCGGGCGCCGCCGCCGCCCCGCCCCCTGAAGGCCCGCGGTCACCCCCAAAGCCACCCTCGCCGCGGGCGAAGATCGAACGGCGCTGCGTCCATAGCAGCGTCCCGTCCGGTGCGGTTACTTCGGTTTCGGACCAGATCACCGCGGCCTTGCCCTTGTCCCAGATGTCGGTGAATCGGGTGACCGCCTTTCCCGAACCCGACGGCGGCAGCGGCGCCGGCGCGGTCACCTGCTCGCTGGCATGCAGGACCTTGCCCAGCTCGATGTCGATGCCAGGGAACTGAACCGTCGGCGGCTTGGTCATGTGGAAGCTGGCCGCCACGTTGCCGAATGTCGGCAATACCTGCGGGTTGTCGTCGATCAGGTAGCGCAGCTCACGGGCATCCATCGGATCTGCGCCCGCGCCCAGCCCGAGGTGATAGAGCTGGATATCGCTACTGCTCCAAGAGAATTCGATGGGGTCAAGCGTGGCATTCAGAGCGACGTCGGGATTGATCGGCATGTCAGCCCTCTCCGGCGATGTGCAGTGCGGCCAGGTAACCGAAGGTCATCGCGGGGCCGATGGTGCCGCCCGGTCCGGGGTAGGTGTGACCCATCACCGGAGCGCTGACATTGCCCGCCGCATAAAGGCCTTCGATGATGCTGCCGTCGTCGCGCAGGGCACGGCCGTGCACGTCGGTGCGGATGCCACCCTTGGTGCCCAAATCGCCCGGCACCATCTTGGCCGCGTAGTAGGGTGCGTGGCTGATCTCACCGAGGTTGGGATTCGGCTTGTTGGTCGGGTCACCGTAGTACCGGTCGTAGGCGCTCTCGCCGCGGTGGTAGTCGGTGTCGACTCCGGAGCGGGCGAAGCCGTTGAACCGCTCGACCGTCGTCGCGAACGCGTCGGCAGGCAGGCCGGCCTTGGCGGCCAACTCTTCCAGGGTGTCCGCCTGGATGATCACGCCGGACTCCATCCACTTGCGCGGAATACGTTGTCCGGGCTGCAATCCCGCGAAGATGTAGCGGTCGCGGTACCGTTGATCGAACACCAGCCACGCCGGAATGTTCTCTCCTGGGCCGGGGCCTTGGCCGTACTCGCCGCCATACATGTGGTGGCACGCCTCGACGTAGGGCATGGATTCGTTCATGAATCGCTGGCCGGACATGTTGACGATGATGGAGCCAGGAGAGTTGCGCTCCGACAAGGCAAACCATGGCGAGCCGACCAGTGGAACCGTCGGGCCCCACCACGCATCTTCCATGATGTCCAGTGCCGCGCCGAGCTTTTCGGCGGCGAGGATACCGTCGCCGGTGTTGGCCTTTGCGCCGACCGTCCATTCGGTGGTGATCGGTGCGCGCTGGTACTTGACCCGCATCTGCTCGTTGTGCTCGAAGCCGCCGCTGCCGAGAATCACGGCCTTTCGGGCCCGGATTAGTTGCGGCTCAGCGGCTTCCGACTTTTCGGTGTCGCGAACGTAGACGCCGCGGACCACGCCGTCCTGGACGTAGAGGTCGGTCAGCGCGGTGTTGAGCTGGACGGGGACGCCGGCCTTCTGCAGCCCGATGCGAAGCGGCCCGATGAGCGCGCGCCCCATGCCGACCAGGGCCTGACCGGTCGCTTTCGCCCACATGGTGCGGGCTCCGATCTTGAGGCTGCGCAGCACACCGCGCGGATGACGCTTCAGCTGGTTCAGTCGCACGTAGTCCTGTTGCATCACAACGACATTGAGCGGAACCTTGCCGTACGGCGGTTCCAGCCCGGCCAGATCGGCACCAAGCTTTTTGGCGTTGAACGGCTTCGGCTCGATGGAACGGCCGCCGGCCCGACCACCCGGTGCTTCGGGGTAGTAGTCGGAGTAGTGCGGCACCCAGCACATCTTCAGCGGCGAATGCTTGAGCACGAACGACAGCATCTCGGGGCCGCGTTCCAGGTAGGTGTCGATCCGCCGTGCTTCGACGACGTCGCCGACGATTCCGTGCAGGTAGGCGCTCGCCGCCTCGGCAGTGTCCTTGACGCCGTCGCGCTGCAGGATTTCGTTGTTGGGAATCCACACACCACCGCCGGAGCGGGCGGTGGAGCCGCCGTAATGCGCGGCTTTCTCGATGACTATTGTCGAGAGACCCCGGTGGGCGGCCGCGAGGGCAGCAACCATGCCGGCGCCGCCGCTTCCCACCACGACGACGTCGAACTCCTGAGTTGTCATGTAGAACACGTTATAGAATTGCTACGGCTGGGCGCTACCGCCCCGGTCAATCGAGTGAGGGGACTTCGGCCAAATGATCCCGGCTGCCACCCGTGTCGCGCTGGCCGCAGATCTCGCGCAGGCCGAGCGAAGCCGTCGGCCGATAACTCCGCTGACCGCCGGGCACCCCGAGATCGACGTCGTCGACGCGTACGAAATTCAGCTGATCAACATCCGGCAGCGGGTCGCTGAGGGCGCCCGGGTGGTCGGTCACAAGGTCGGGCTGTCGTCGCTGGCGATGCAGCAGATGATGGGCGTCGACGAACCCGACTATGGACATCTGCTCGACGAGATGCAGGTGTTCGAGGACGTCCCGGTGAAGTCCGACCGGTATCTGTACCCCCGGGTGGAAGTCGAGGTGGGTTTTGTCCTGGCCCACGACCTGCCGGGTGCGAACTGCACCGAAGACGACGTCCTGGCGGCAACCGAGGCGTTCGTGCCGTCCATCGAGCTGATCGACACCCGGATCACCGACTGGAAGATCGCGTTGTGCGACACCATCGCCGACAACGCGTCGTCGGCTGGATTCGTGCTCGGTGAAGCCCGGGTCGCGCCGGCCGACATCGACATCAAGACGATCGATGCGGTGCTGAGCAACAACGGCGAGGTGGTGGCCGAGGGTCGCAGCGACGCGGTGCTCGGCAATCCGGTGACTGCAGTGGCGTGGCTGGCCCGCAAAGTGGAAAGCTTTGGGGTGCGGCTTCGGGCCGGCGACATCGTGTTGCCCGGCTCGTGCACCCGAGCTATCGATGCACCTGCCGGCAGCAACTTCGTCGCCGATTTCGCCGGGCTCGGGTCCGTCCGATTGTCTTTCGAGTAAGTAAAGGAGCGTCCATGGGGTCGCAGGCCCGAACGGGAAAACTCAGTGTGGCCATCGTCGGGTCGGGCAACATCAGCACCGATCTGCTCTACAAACTGCTCCGCTCGGAGTGGCTGGAACCGCGTTGGATGGTCGGGATCGACCCGGAGAGCGAAGGCCTGGCCCGCGCCCGCAAGCTCGGCCTGGAGACCACCCACGAGGGCGTCGACTGGCTGCTCGCGCAGTCCGAGAAGCCCGACATGGTCTTCGAGGCAACCAGCGCCTACGTGCACCGCGACGCCGCGCCGAAATACGAGGCCGCCGGAATTCGGGCCATCGACCTGACGCCGGCTGCGGTCGGCCCGGCCGTCATTCCGCCTGCCAACCTGCGCGAACACCTCGACGCACCGAACGTCAACATGATCACCTGCGGTGGGCAGGCGACCATCCCGATCGTGTACGCCGTGAGTCGCGTCGTCGAGGTGCCCTACGCCGAGATCGTTGCGTCGGTGTCGTCGGTCTCGGCCGGGCCGGGCACCCGGGCAAACATCGACGAGTTCACCAAGACCACCTCGCGCGGCGTGCAGACCATCGGGGGCGCCAAGCGTGGCAAGGCGATCATCATCTTGAACCCCGCCGATCCGCCAATGATCATGCGCGACACCATCTTCTGCGCCATCCCCGAAGATGCCGACCGTGACGCGATCGCCAAGTCGATCCACGACGTCGTCGCCGAAGTGCAGACTTACGTGCCTGGTTACCGGATGCTCAACGAGCCGCAGTTCGACGAGCCGTCGGTGCACTCGGGCGGCCAAGCGCTGGTCACCACGTTCGTCGAAGTCGAAGGCGCCGGCGATTACCTGCCGCCGTATGCGGGCAACCTGGACATCATGACCGCCGCAGCCACCAAGGTCGGCGAGGAAATCGCCAAGGAAACCCTCGCGGTCACAGGAGCACAGGCATGAGTACAGACATCTTCTTCAACCCAATCTGGGACGTCCGGATGACGGACACGTCCCTGCGCGATGGCTCGCACCACAAGCGCCACCAGTTCACCAAGGACGAGGTCGGCGCGATCGTGGCCGCGCTCGACAACGCCGGCGTGCCGGTCATCGAGGTGACACACGGCGACGGGCTCGGCGGTTCGAGCTTCAACTACGGGTTCTCCAAGACACCCGAGCAGGAGCTGATCAAACTCGCCGCCGACACCGCCAAAGAAGCCAAGATCGCGTTCCTGATGCTGCCCGGTGTCGGTACCAAGGAAGACATCAAAGAGGCGCAGAACAACGGCGGCTCGATCTGCCGGATCGCCACCCATTGCACCGAGGCCGACGTCTCGATCCAGCACTTCGGGCTGGCCCGCGAGCTGGGCCTGGAAACGGTCGGGTTCCTGATGATGAGCCACACCATTGCGCCGGAGAAGTTGGCCGCGCAGGCCCGCATCATGGCCGACGCCGGCTGCCAGTGCGTCTACGTCGTCGACTCCGCGGGCGCGCTGGTGCTCGAGGGTGTGGCCGACCGGGTTGCGGCGCTGGTCGCCGAACTCGGTGACGACGCCCAGGTCGGTTTCCACGGACACGAGAACCTCGGGCTCGGTGTGGCCAACTCGGTGGAGGCCGTGCGGGCCGGCGCCAAGCAGATCGACGGGTCCTGCCGCCGCTTTGGCGCCGGCGCCGGCAACGCGCCGGTCGAAGCTTTGATCGGGGTGTTCGACAAGATCGGCGTCAAGACCGGCATCGACTTCTTCGACATCGCCGACGCCGCCGAAGAGGTGGTCGCGCCGGCCATGCCGGCCGAATGCTTGCTCGACCGCAACGCGTTGATCATGGGCTACTCCGGCGTCTACTCCAGCTTCCTCAAGCACGCCGTCCGCCAGTCCGAGCGCTACGGCGTCCCGGCCCATCAGCTGCTGCACCGGGCCGGGCAGCGCAAGCTGATCGGCGGGCAGGAAGACCAGCTCATCGACATCGCGCTGGAGATCAAGCGCGAGCAGGAAAGAGCCGCCGCGGCGTCGTCGTAGTCTGGGCGAACGCACAGGTTAGGCAAAGGTGCCGCGAGTAATCTCGCCGGCATGAGTACGACATCCAAGACAGTCGGCCGCGGACTGCGCGGCATTCTGGCCGGGGGCCTGCTCGCCGCTTCGGCCGCGACGATGATTGCGCTGCCGGTAGCCAGCGCGGCATGCAATGGCCAGACCGTGGGTAACTCCATCGACTCGTACCTCCAACGGCATCCCGACCTGCACCAGGAGCTGCAGGCCAAATCCAGGTCGGAGGGTGGCAACGGCAGCGTGATGGATTACCTGAGTCGGCATCCGGACGTGCGGCAGCACCTGATCGACCTCTCGGCGCAGTGCGCGCCGTAGCCGGGGAGTGAATCCGCGTCGTCGCTGAACGCACCGGCGATGTTCGCTTGTTGACGAAAACTAGAACACGTTCTAGCGTCGACACGTGTCCACCCCTGTCTTTTCGGAGCCGCTTGTCTCCGCCATCGCCGAGTCCGAGAAACTAGTCGCCGACGCGCCTCATATCGAGACCGAAGCCGACCTGCTCGAAGGGTTGCAGTATCTGGCCGGTTGCGTGGCTGCGTGCACGCACATGGTGTTCGACTACGACCGCGACCATCCCGTGCTTCTGTCGGGCACCGGGCCGTACACCAAGATGGGCCTGGACAACCCGGACACCCTGTATTTCGGCTGCCGGGTGCAGCCCGACCACGACTACCTCGTCAAGGGTGTTCGCGGCACCACCACCGACCTGAGCTTCCAACTGCTCGGCGGTGAGTACACCGACGACAACGTGCCCGCCAGCCAGGCGGCCTTCGACGACCGCGAACTCGAGATCGC
Organism: Mycobacterium sp.; assembly: GCA_035606475.1. Classification (GTDB taxonomy): domain Bacteria; phylum Actinomycetota; class Actinomycetes; order Mycobacteriales; family Mycobacteriaceae; genus Mycobacterium. Next base: position 6,189 of record DATNFI010000245.1, read on the forward strand.
CGCGGACGGCACTTTCCAGTGGCAGGTGCGGCCGACCAGTCCCGGCCAGCTGGTGATCCGGGAGGTCTACGGCGACTGGGCCGCGCGGCGCGGCACGCTGTCGATCTCACGATCGGACACGGTGGGTACCGCGCCTCCGCCGTTGAGTCGAGCGACGATCGAAAAGCGTTACAGCGCAGCCGGAAAGCAACTGGTCAACCGGATCAAGACCTGGCTGCAGTTTCCGCAGTGGTTCTACCTGGACATCCCGGTCAACACTATGGTCGCGCCGCGTCTGACGCCGGGTGGTCTGGCGACGCAATACTCCTCGGTCGGGCACTTCGAGCTGCGGCCGGACGAAGCGCTGGTCATTACGGTTCCGGTGACCGACGCGCCCTACCTCGGCTTCCAGCTGGGCAGCCTTTGGTACATCTCGCTGGACTACATCAACCACCAGACGTCGTTGAACAACACTCAGGCTCAAGCGGATCCGGACGGCAAGGTCCGCATCGTG
>DATNFI010000246.1:0-7402 GCA_035606475.1 Mycobacterium sp.
ACCAGGATGGCGATGCCGTCGTCGGCTACCGCGTCGAAGGCATCCTCGTCGGTGATGTCGTCGCCCAGGTAGATCGGCAGCAGCGGGCCACCACCGTCATTGTCGCGGAGGGAGTCGAGCACCCATCGCAACGTTTTCCCCTTGTCCCAGTCGACATCTGGGCGTAGCTCGATGACTTCGCGGCCGGTCGTCACGCGAAGGGCGGTTCGTTGTCCGGTGCTGCGCACCGCCGCGGCCACCTCGCCGACGCGGTCGCGCGCGGCATTGCGGTAGTGCGCGGCGACACCAAATCGCTTGTGTTCCACGACGACTCCCGGAATGTCGCCGAGCTGATCGGCGAGCGCGGCTGCCGCCTCGGCCAGCACCGGGACGCTGGCCGCGGCCTCGGCATTCTCGTGGTGCGCTCCGTCGGGCCCGGTCAGCTCGAAACCGTGGCTGCCCGCGTACCAGAGGCCGGGTAGGCCGATTCGCTCGCGGACGTCGGCCAGGTCGCGACCGCTCAGAATCGCCACCGGGCACTGGGCGCTCAGTGCCGTCAGCGCCTCGGCCGCGCCGTCAACCAGTCGCGCGGTGTCGGGATCGTTGACGATCTCCGACAGTGTGCCGTCGAAGTCGTAGAACACCGCGGGTTCGGCCGTGACGTTCAGCGCCTGCATCCCGTCGGGCAGTTCGGACATCCGTCGATCCCCGGCGCGGACCTCGATGTCGCCGCTGTCTTCGATCACTAGCGCGAAACCGGCTGCCCGCGCGGCCGATGCGCGCTGCTGGCTGGGCGTCGCGACGGCGCAGCGGCCTGGCCGCACCCCGAGTCGATCGGCCGACTCGACCAGATCGGCGGCCTCGGATCGACCGACGAGGACGCCGGCGTTGCGCAGCAGGGCGGCGAGGGTGGGGTCGGGCTCACCGTCGAAGAGCACGGCGTCCAGGCGGCGTGGGTCGATGATGACCGGCATTTGCCCAGGTTAGTCGGTGACGGTCAGACCGATTTCTGTTCGAACAGCAAGATCGAGTCCTGGCTGAGCATGTCCAGGCGTGCCACACCGATCTTGATGCCGTCGGCCAACTCGTCGATGTCGGCTCCCGCGTCGTAGTCGGCGGTGATACCGAACACCAGGTCGTCGGCGTAGCTCAGGATCGCGACACCGGTGCGTAGCTGCAGCGCGATCGGTGGAATCGGCAGCAGGCGGGTGACCTTGCGGCCCATCATCTCCAGCCTCAGGTGCGGACCCGGCACATTGGTAGCCAGTGTCACGATGCCGCGCTGCGGCAGCCGGGTGAGCAGTCGAATAACCCACGAGGACAACATGAACGGGACATAACCGGTCGCCGATACCGCCATGCTGCCCGCCTGTCGCTGACCGCCTTGCTTGGTCCGGGTCATCCGGCTGTGCACGGTGAGCAACTGCTGGATCGGATCGCCCTCCTCGACGGGCAGGTAGGGCAGCATGATCGAAAGGCGGTTGCCGGGCTTGTCGAGCGCGTCGGGTGAACGCACCGACACCGGCACCAGTGTGCGCAACGAGTCCGGCCGCAGTTCCTCACCGCGCTGGAGCAACACAGAGCGAAAGCCCTCGGTGATCGCGGCCAGCGCGACGTCGTTGATGGTCACGTCGAACTTCCGGCAGACCTGCTCGACGTCGGCGAGTGGCACCCGCACTGCCCGGTAACGGCGCATCGCGGTGACCGGACCGACCAGCGACGAACCGGATGTCGGCCGCAGCAGACTCGTGGCGATGTCGACCGTGCCACTGACTGTCCGGACCGCCGCATCGGTGACGCCGGTCGCGGTTCGCCAGAGGTTGTTCAGCGGGTTGTTGCGCGGCGGGTGGTCGGGTACCGGCTTCAGGTGTGGACGGCGGGTGGTCCGCTTCGCGACCGGCCGGGCGAACGCGTCGCCCTCGACGTCGTCGCACAGTCGGCTGAGGATGCGGATAGCCGATATTCCGTCGGCCATGCAGTGGTGAATCTTTATCAGCATCGCCCACCGATTGCCTTTCAGGCCTTCGATGACCCAGCATTCCCACAGCGGGCGATCCCGGTCCAGACGGCGCTCCAGCACATCGGCGACAACTCCGAACAGTTCGGCGTCATCCCCCGGCCGGGGCACTGCGACCCGGCGCACGTGGCGGTCGAGATCGAATCCCGGATCGTCGACCCATTGCGGAGCACCGATGTCGAAGGGCTGGGTGCGCAGCATCTGCGTGCAGCGCGGAATCGTCTGAATACGCTCTGCTAGAACGCCTTTGAATTTTTCAAAGTCGGGCACGGACCCCTCGATGATCGCGATTCCGCCGATCGCCAGACTGACGTTACGGTCCGAATCCTCGGCCATGAGAAAACCCGCGTCGAGCGTATTGAGTTGCTCCACGAGCCATCACCGCCGTTTCGTCGCTTGGGTTGTGTTCGAGTATTCGCGGTGACCGGCGGTCAGAGGTGGCGGCAATATTAAATCGTGTAAACAACTGGCGTCGGTTGTGTGCCAACGTGGTTCATGCGATTTGACAGGAGTGGAAGGAAGGCCGCTGTCTAAAATCTCTGAGCATTCTCTCACGCCGCGCCAAGAGTGTTCCAGCGCAGAGCATTTCAGTCGATGACGGGTATCTGCACTACGGCTGCAGACACATTATGGGTTGATTCTGCGGATCGCCGGGCTATTTCGACGAGAGTTTCCGCCAGCTGACAACCGCAACGACGATCCCGATCACCGCCGTGATCGGACCGCTGATGGACCAGGTCGTGGTGTTGCTCATCGGGCTACCGCCGAGCACTCCGAATCCCTGGAGGGCCCAGATCAGACCGAACAGTGTGAGGATCAACCCGAACGTGAATGTAGCGACGAAAGTCGTTCTCATATAGGGATCTTACGCGCGATGTGGACTAGCTGAAGTACGTTCTAGAGCGAAGTCAGCCAGCCATGCGGGCCGATGGCGACTATATGTGCCTGTGAAATTCTCCGTTGCGAAGGTGGTGGCCGCGCCCAACACACTGCATGGGGAGATCTCATGACGCAGATTCATGAGCAGCGAACAATCGCAGCATCGCCGGAACGGGTCTTTGCCTGGCTACTGGACCCGGCCAACCGCATGTCGATTGGGTGAGCCGCTACACACTTCCAGCCCATCGAACATATATTCGATACACTGAGTCGATGGGTTGGAGCAACGGGCCGCCGGGCTGGTCGGAGATGGAGCGGGTGCTCTCCGGCAAGCCGCGCCGTTCCGGCACGCCAACGGTGTGGACCCCGGCCGATGAGGCGCCCTGGTCGCGCAAGCGGGTGGCCTACCAACCGCCGGACGAAGACCGGCCGGCTCGCTCGTCCATCCCATACGCCGAGCTGCACGCGCATTCGGCATACAGCTTCCTCGACGGGGCCAGCGCGCCGGAGGAGTTGGTCGAAGAGGCGGTGCGGCTGGGTCTACGGGCCATCGCGCTGACCGATCACAACGGTCTCTACGGCGCGGTGCGGTTTGCCGAAGCGGCCGTGGAACTGGACATGCGGACGGTGTTCGGCGCCGAGTTGTCACTGGGCTCGGTCGCCAGAACCGAGGAGCCCGATCCGGCGGGCCCGCATCTGCTGGTGTTGGCGCGCGGTCCGGAGGGCTATCGCCGGCTGTCGCGGCAGCTGGCCGTGGCGCATCTGGCCGGTGGCGAGAAAGGCAAGCTGCGCTTCGACTTCGACGCGCTCACCGAGGCGGCGGGCGGCCACTGGCATATCTTGACCGGTTGCCGGAAAGGCCACGTCCGCTCCGCGCTGTCCACCGGCGGGCCGGATGCGGCCGCGGCGGCGTTGGCCGATCTGGTGGACCGGTTCGGCTCCGATCGCGTCAGCGTCGAGCTGACCCACCACGGCTGCCCGGTCGACGACGACACCAACACCGAAATGGCATTGTTGGCAAGGCGATTCGGGCTCACCTGCGTGGCGACCACCGGCGCGCATTTCGCCGGTCCGTCACGTCGGCAACTGGCGATGGCGATGGGCGCGATCCGGGCCAGGCAGTCGCTGGACGAGGCGGCCGGCTGGCTGGCCCCGCTGGGCGGTTCGCATCTGCGTTCCGGCGAGGAGATGGCCCGGCTGTTCGCGCAGCACCCCGAGGCGGTGACCGCCGCGGCCGAACTCGGCGAGCAGTGCGCTTTCGGCCTGGCGCTGATCGCGCCGCAGTTGCCGCCGTTCGACGTGCCGCCCGGGCATACCGAAGACAGCTGGTTGCGTGAGCTCACGATGGCAGGGGCGCAGCGTCGCTACGGCCGGCGGTCGCAGGCGCGCCAGGCGTATGCCCAGATCGAGTACGAGCTGAAAATCATTGAGCAACTGAAGTTTCCGGGATACTTCCTGGTGGTCTACGACATCACCCGGTTCTGCCGGGAGAACAATATCCTGTGCCAGGGTCGGGGATCGGCGGCCAACTCGGCGGTCTGCTACGCGCTCGGCGTCACTGCGGTCGACCCAGTGGCCAACGAGTTGCTGTTCGAGCGCTTCCTGTCACCGGAACGCGACGGTCCGCCCGACATCGACATCGACATCGAGTCGGATCTGCGCGAAAACGTCATCCAGTACGTCTACCACAAATACGGCCGCGACTACGCCGCCCAGGTCGCCAACGTGATCACCTACCGCAGCCGAATCGCGGTGCGCGACATGGCTCGCGCCCTGGGCTTTTCACAAGGACAACAGGACGCCTGGAGCAAGCAGATCAGTCACTGGAGTGGACGTCCGTCGGATATCGAGGGCATCCCCGAGCAGGTGATCGAACTGGCCGATCAGATCCAGAACCTGCCCCGGCACATGGGCATCCATTCCGGCGGCATGGTGATCTGCGACCGGCCGATCGCCGACGTCTGCCCGGTCGAATGGGCCCGCATGGAGAACCGCAGCGTGCTGCAGTGGGACAAAGATGATTGCGCGGCAATCGGTTTGGTGAAGTTCTACCTGCTCGGGCTGGGCATGCTCTCGGCGCTGCACTACGTCATCGACCTGGTGGACGAGCACAAAGGCCTCAAGGTCGACCTGGCCACGCTGGACCTGTCCGAACCGGCGGTCTACGAGATGTTGCAGCGCGCCGACTCCGTCGGGGTGTTTCAGGTGGAGTCGCGTGCGCAGATGGCCACGTTGCCGCGGCTGAAGCCGCGAGTCTTCTACGACCTGGTGGTCGAGGTGGCGTTGATCCGGCCCGGGCCCATCCAGGGCGGATCGGTGCACCCGTACATCCGGCGGCGCAACGGACTCGACCCGGTCGTCTACGACCATCCGTCGATGGAGCCGGCGCTGCGGAAGACGTTGGGAGTGCCGCTGTTTCAGGAGCAGCTGATGCAGCTTGCGGTGGACTGCGCCGGCTTTACCGGTGCCGAGGCCGATCAGCTGCGCCGTGCCATGGGATCCAAGCGGTCGACCGAACGTATGCAGCGGTTGCGCAGCCGGTTTTTCGACGGCATGCGGGACTTGCACGGCGCTTCTGACGAGGTGATCGACCGGGTCTATGAAAAGTTGGAGGCGTTCGCGAATTTCGGCTTCCCCGAAAGCCATTCGCTGAGCTTCGCGTCGCTGGTCTTCTATTCGTCGTGGTTCAAGTTGCATCACCCCGCGGCGTTCTGCGCCGCGCTGCTGCGTGCGCAGCCGATGGGCTTCTACTCGCCGCAGTCGCTGGTGGCCGACGCCCGCCGGCACGGCGTCACGGTGCACGGTCCGTGCGTGGCCGCCAGCCTGGTGCATGCCACGCTGGAGAACTCCGGAACCGAGGTGCGGCTGGGGCTGGGCGGCGTCCGTCACATCGGCGAAGACCTGGCCGAAAGGCTGGTCGAAGAACGAAAAGCACACGGCCCCTTCGCTTCTCTACTGGATATGACGACCCGGGTCCAGCTGTCCGTGCCGCAGACCGAGGCGCTGGCCACCGCGGGCGCGCTGAACTGCTTCGGGATGTCGCGGCGCGAGGCGCTGTGGGCGGCCGGCGCGGCCGCCACCCAACGGCCGGATCGCCTGCCGGGAGTCGGCTCGTCGTCGCATATCCCGTCCCTGCCCGGGATGAGTGAGGTGGAGTTGGCCGCGGCCGACGTGTGGGCCACCGGTATTTCGCCGGACAGCTATCCGACCCAGTTCCTGCGGTCGGATCTCGACGAGATGGGAGTGATACCCGCCGCCGAACTGCTGTCGGTGCCCGACGGTTCCCGGGTCCTGGTGGCCGGCGCGGTCACCCACCGGCAGCGGCCCGGGACCGCGCAGGGGGTGACGTTCCTCAACCTCGAAGACGAGACCGGGATGGTCAACGTGCTCTGCACGCCGGGGGTGTGGGCACGCCACCGCAAGCTGGCCCAGTCGGCGTCGGCGCTGCTGATCCGCGGACAGGTCCAAAATGCCAGTGGCGCAGTCACGGTCATGGCCGAGCGGTTCGGCAAGCTGACCCTGAAGATCGGATCGACGTCCCGCGACTTTCGGTAGTTCTGCTCGCCGACAGTGAAACGCACGACGTGACACGCCGAAACGGCGTCGTGAAATTCACTTTCGCGGCGCCGATTTAGCGACGGGTAATCTCGCGCTCATGGCCCTTAACCTCTCTGTCGACGAACTCCTCACCACCACCCGTTCAGTCCGTAAGCGCCTCGACTTCGACAAGCCGGTGTCGCGTGAGGTCCTGATGGAATGTCTCGATTTGGCGCTCCAGGCACCCACCGGCTCCAATTCGCAAGGCTGGCAATGGGTTTTCATCGAGGACGCGGATGAGAAGAAAGCGATCGGCGAGATCTACCTGGACAACGCCCGCGGCTATCTCAAGTCGCCGGCGCAGGAGTACGCCGATGGTGACACCCGTGGCGAGCGGATGCCGGCGGTCCGGGATTCGGCTACCTATCTCGCCGAGCACATCCACGAGGCGCCGGTGCTGATGATCCCGTGCATCGAAGGCCGCGAAGACAAGCAGCCGATGGGCGGCGCGGGTTATTGGGCGTCACTACATCCGGCGGTCTGGAGCTTCTGCTTGGCGTTGCGCTCGCGTGGGCTGGGCACCTGCTGGACGACGCTGCACCTGATCCGTGGCGGCGAGGAGAAAGTCGCCGACATCGTCGGCATCCCCTACGAGAAGTACAGCCAGGGTGGCCTGTTCCCGATCGCCTACACCAAGGGCACCGATTTCAAGCCGGCCAAGCGGCTGCCCGCCGAGCAGCTCACGCACTGGAACACCTGGTAGATCAGCCGGCGAGTTGCACCCTGACCGCGACAGCGCCTTTGGCGTCACGCTCGGCGACGGCATGGCCCTGCCGGTTGGCGCCGTCGAGGCCGACCAGCGTGATCGGCCCGCCTTCGCCGAGGAAGTTGCGCCACCACGACTTGTCGTCGGCCCAGGCCACTCTGATCGTCAAGGCGTCGCCACGTCGTGAATAGGCGACCGGGGTTTCGAACGTCTTCCCGGATCGT
>DATNFI010000247.1:0-18515 GCA_035606475.1 Mycobacterium sp.
CACCACGAACGGCACCGGAGACCGACCCGCGGCCGCCGGGGCGGGTTCAGCGGGCAACGGGTTGCGAGCCGCTTCTACCGTCGACTTAGCATGTGCCGCAGCATCTTTGGCCGCCGCGGCCAGCTGCCCATTGGACTCAGGTGCGGCAGCGACCTTCTTGGCGACGGCCTTCTTCGCCGGCGCCTTCTTGGCGGGGGGTTTCTTGGCGGGCGGCTTCTTCGCAGCCGCCTTTTTGGCGGCGGGCTGCTTCTTGACTGCTTTTGCCGGCCCGGCTTTCTTGGCGGCCTTTTTGGCGGGGGTTTTCTTGGCGGGGGCGTTGGCGGCGGGGGCGTTGTCCGCGGGAGGCCGCGGCGGCTCGGGCGGTGCGGGTGTGCTCAGGGGTTGGTCGGGCGCGGGGTCGGGCGTCTCGTGCGGGCGATCCTGCGGGTGTGCCATCCGGGGAGCTCCTTTGCCGTTTCTCGTCGCGTACACCGGAGGTCTCGCATCCATCATGCCAGCGCCGCTGAATTGGGTTCGTTGTCGACCATTCGGCCTTGTCAGGGTTTGTTTCGCAGGGCCCACAGCGCGCCGCCGCCAACCAGGATCACGGCGCCCAGAACGAACGGCCAGATCGGAAGATCGTCAGGCGAGTCGCGGGGGGCCTGTGCCGCCGGGCCGGGTGTGCCGGTTCCCGGCACCGTCAAGCGGAATGACCATGACCCCGCGACGACATGGCCGTCGGCCGACGTCACCCGGTAGTTGACGGTGTAGTTGCCGACTGGGCCGAGCGGGCGCACGCCGACGCTGACTACCGTGCCGCGCACTTGTGGGTCACCGACCGCCCACAGGTTGCCGTCCGGACCGACCACCGTCATCGCCGCGAACGTGGTCTGCAGGTCCTCGTTGAAGGTCGCGCTGACTCGGGCCGGTCCAGCGCTGACGGACGCGTGGTCCGCCGGATCCGCTGCGACCCGGGCCGCGTGGGCGCTGGCCGCGCCCGCCGTCAGCGTCGTCGTGAACGCGGCCGTACTCAGCAGCAGCCCGGCGACGACGAGGTGAGCCCGAAAACTCACGGTCGCCGCACAACGAGCGCGAGACCGACACCGAGGGCGCCGACGAGTAGGGCTGCGCCGGCGAGGATTCGGCTGGTGTTGTCCACCACCTTGCGCGACTGCGGTTCGGTCGGCGTGGCGGTGGCGGTGGGAGCGGTCGAGGTTGGGACCGCGTGATGGGCGGCCTTCGGGGTCGAGCCGGCGGTCAGCGTCAGCGTCGGCGCGGGATGTTCCGGTTCGGCGCCGCCGGGCAGGGCCGCCTGGTCCCACTTCACCACGGCGCCGTCGGCGTAGGTCTGGGTCGCCGGGAAGCTGACCGAGTCGGCGTCGGGAAGCTTCGCCGTGATCCGGAACACCTCGAACTGGTCGGCCGGAATTCCGCCGTCGGGTGCCGCGGTCCAGGTCACCGAGCGGGCCTTGTCGCCATCGCGGTCGATTTTGGCGGCCCAGCCCGGCTTGGCTTCGGTCCGCACCGCGGTGACATTGGGCAGCTCGATCGTCAGCGTCGTGGTGGCGGCACCGGTAGTCGACTCGTTGGGCACCTGGAAGCTGACGGTTGCGTAGCCACCACGGCTGGTGTCGTCGCTGCTGGCCTGAATGTGGGCCGACGCGGTGGCGGCCGGGCCGAGGCACAGTATCGCGGCAGCGGCCGATCCGATCAGGCTGCGTCGAATGATCCTGCGGGGAAAGGGCATTGGGGTTGCAGCTCCTGTCTTGGGAAGGGCCGGGTTTCAGGTCAATCCGAGGCGTGCCATCAGGTCGGCGTCGACCTCGTCGAGCTGGCGGGTGATCGTGGCGTGCGCTCCGCGCCGTCGGGCGGCGGGCATGTTCTCCGCAGCGGTCACGGCGGCCGCCAGCTCGGCGAGCCGTTCGGATATCGCCGCGACGAATTGCTTGGTCTCGGGGTCTTTGGGCTTGCTTTCCTGCACCGACCGCAGCGACTGCTCGGCCCCGGCGATGCGGGCCGAGAGCCGGCCGCCGTTGCCGGAAAACTGACCGATCTGAGCCAGGGGAACCCCGAGCTGGTCGGCGCGGCGCTGGTCGATCAGTCCGCGTGCGGCGATCGCGACGCGGTAGGCCACTGGCACGAGGATCGGCGCGAGCAGCCGGGACACCGTCAGTAGCCGCCGAATCCGCGTCGGCGACAGCAGCGTTCCCTCGCGCACCGCCTTCAAGTTGGCTTCGGCGACCTTCAGCGCGGTCCGGTCGCTTTCGCGCTGCGACTTCAACGTCTCGCGGAGTGCTTTGGTCTCGGCCCGCTGCGCGGCTTTGAACCGACGGACCTCATTCTTGGCTGACAGCTTGGCCTCGAGCTTGGCTTTGGCCTTGATCGCGCGAGCCTCGGCGCGACGGGTCGCGCGGGTTTTTCGCTTGCCGAACAGGCCCATTCGCGCACTACCTCCCCGGAATCTCGTCGACTATCGCGGTGCCGGTGCGGCATCGATGGGCCAACCCTAACCGTGTCCCTGGGCCCGACCGGCGTCAGGCGTCCAGGTGCTCCTTGCGGCGAAGTTCGTCGACGCGATGAACCACGTCCTCCTTCGACTCCGGAGACAGCTCGCTGGCGCGCATGGCGATCCGTCGAACTCCCTCGTCGCGCATGACCAGCAACCACGACAGTTCCTTGTCGAGCTTTTCGTAGTACTCGTCGTCGGTGAAGTAGGCGGGTTTGATCCGGAAGAAATTCGCCAGGGCGGCCATCGTGGTCGACGACGGGTTAGTCCGGTTGCCAGAACGTAGCTGCGACAAATACGGAGCCGACATCGTGACTCCCTCCGCCTTGAGCGCCGCGATAACTTCCGCCGAGGTATGCGGCCCCCGCCCGGGCGGGTACACCGTGTCAAACAGGCGGTTCAGGCGGGCGGAAAACGTCGTGCTCATCTAGGACCTCCACCGACTTAGGTAGATCGTAAAACTGCTTCAAAGTATTTGCTGATTATCGTAGCCAGACTTAACGCCGCAACCAAGTGCAAAAGCCGGAGAAAATTGACGGTAACGGTATTTGCGGCTGGCGACATTGACCCACCGTACGAACTGACGACGTTGTACAGCGTATACACATGATATTTTAAGGAAATTGTGTGAGCTTTCATCGCTTGAGGGACTAATAGGCGACTGCTGGCCTCGTACCCGAAGGTCCATGGCTACCTGCACGGCGCGTCTCCTCGCCCGAAAGTCCATTTGCTGCGGGGCGTCCTAAAGGTGGCTGTGAACCCCATTTGCCAACGTATGTCGCAACGATATTAGGCGCATGTTGGACGAGGAGTCCAGAACGCCGGTCGACGCGGTCGAGGCCTCAGAAAACCCGGCCGCAACACCCGCCCGCGATTTCCGGATAACGGAATGCCTATGCGGCAAGCAGCATTGCCAAGATTGCTGTGTCGGGGTGGCTAATCGGGTCGACCCCGACCCGGCTGACCATCGACGTGATGGTGCCGTCGGCCTCTGCTTCCACCCAGGCCGCCCGGTGCTCCAGCCCCAGATGCGGCAAACCAGGCAACAGCACGCACCCGGAAGCGGCGCCGTTGCACTCAGGCAACGACGGCATCGTCTCCGAGGGTGGGTGCAGCATCAACAGCGCCGGCGGCTGATGGTCGGCGAAATAACCCGGCTGGATTGCAGCTTCGCCGACCACGGGGCCTTCGGCGAGCACCAGGCCGACCGTGCCAGGCACGGGCAACTCCGGCAGCTCCTCACGGACACCGAATACCGTTGTGGTGTCCAGCAATCCGGGCAGCGACGCCACGCGGACCGCAACCATCAACAGTTGCGCCCATTCTTTTGTCGAATCGGGCCAGCGGCCGGAAATCACAAAGCCCTTCAGGGCACCATGAGAATGGAAGGGGGCCACTTCGACGGCCCGGCTCGCACCACTTTCCATTTCGCCCTCCGCCACACTCGATTCCAGCGATACGCCGGTGGGTCGATCCGCTCAGCATGCGGCAGCCTGCCCACCCTCGCAAGCGGACACGGGCAGCGAATGGCACCGAAGTGGAAAAGAAATACGTCCACATGCAGCGTTCGGGGCGCCGCGCACGTAGCGCGACGCCCCGAACGTGAGAGCAGAGATCAGCCGGCGATCAGGCCCTTGGTCTTCGTGGTCGCGCCCGCGTAGCGCGACTGCACGTCGGCCCAGTTCACGATGTTCCAAAATGCCTTCGCGAAGTCGGCTTTGACGTTCTTGTACTGCAGGTAGAAGGCGTGCTCCCACATGTCGAGGACCAGCAGCGGAACGATCCCGAGCGGGAAGTTGGTCTGGTGGTCATAAACCTGGAAGATCAACAGCCTCTGGCCGAGGCTGTCCCAACCCAGCGCGGCCCAACCGGACCCCTGCACCGTGGTGGCGGCGGCGGTGAACTGTGCTCGGAACTTGTCGAACGACCCGAACGCCTCGTCGATGGCGGCCGAGAGTTCGCCGGTCGGCTTGTCACCGCCGTCCGGAGACAGGTTCTTCCACCACAAACTGTGGTTGACGTGGCCCGCCAAGTTGAACGCCAGATTCTTCTCGTTCAGCAGGATGGCGGACTGGTCATCCTTGGCCCGTGCCTCTTCGAGTTTGGCGACGGCGTCGTTTGCGCCTTTGACGTATGTCGCGTGGTGCTTGTCGTGGTGAAGCTCGTTGATCTGACCCGAAATGTGGGGCTCCAGCGCCCCGTAATCCCAATCCAGGTCGGGCAAGGTGTATTCAGCCACAGGTTTCCTTCCTTCGCGATCGTTGCCGATCTACTCTCTGACGCTCCGCTTTCAGGCCGTTGGCGAAGCGGCGGCTTTGGCCTTAGTAACCCTGCTCCATCGCCGCGCGCACCGCAAGAACGGTTGCGTGGCAGGAGTACCCGGAAGGTGTATGTCAGAACCAGATGATGACGGCGAGTACCGCCAGCAAAACCAGGGCGATCAGGCCGGCGCGCAGGCCGGCGAGCAAGTAGGAGCGATTGCACGTCGACGATGTCGCGTACCAGTGCGACGACGAGGCCGCCGACTGCGGTCCAAACGGTTGCGTCGTCATCGGGCGGCTCCGGCCTGCTTGTCCAACTGCTCCCCCAGTGAGATGAGTCACAAGTGATCTCGGTGATCGCGATCATAACCCCTCATGTACCGCCTGAGAAATTGAGTCGATGGCGGTGCGCTGACCAGCAGATTGTTGCTGGCGGCGTTATTTTCCGCGTGCTAAATAAGCGGGACGCGCGCGCGGTCACCGCACAGCGACACGGGCGCCGTCGCTGTGACATGCCCCATACCGGCGTGTGGTCGCAGACCGTTATGGGGGCTAAGAATTCGCTGAGCGCCGGGTCAGGCTGTCGATCACAATCCGGTTACGGCCGCAGGTTATCCACACCCGGCGCGCCCGCGCGGGCGCATAACCGTGGCGAAATGCGGAAACGGCAGCCGGTGCCGCTTGTGGATAAACCTGTGGAAACTGTGTATAGCCGGGTTTAGCTGGACGTCGGCCGTCGCGGAGCCGGTCCGGGCGTGCCAAGATCGATGGCGTGAGCTCAGAACCGCCGATCGCCCAGACCACCATTGGGGAACTGCCCGCCGAATTCGGGCCGAACGCAGTGTTGCTGGATGTGCGCGAGGACGACGAGTGGACGCGTGGCCACGCCGCGGCCGCGCAGCACATCCCGATGGGTCAGGTGCCCGCCCGGCTGGACGAGATCGACCGGTCGGCGACGCTGTACGTGATCTGCAAGGCGGGCGGCCGATCCGCGAAGGTGGCCGAGTTCCTGGCGCGCGACGGGTTCGAACCGATCAACGTCGACGGCGGCATGCTGGCCTGGGCGGCTGCCGGCCGCTCAGTGGTCACCGATGACGGTGGCCCGGGAAGCATTTGAACAGGCTCCCCTCGGCTGCACCGCTAGGCTGGTCCGGTGATTCGCGCCGGCGACGATGCTGAGGAGTCGGGCAACCCTGGCCGTGCCGATCAGGAGGAGCGGCGCCAATGATTCAAGTGTGCTCCCAATGCGGCACACGCTGGAATGTTCGTGACAAGCAGCGTTCGTGGTGTCCGCGCTGCAACGGAACGCTGTTGGCGCCGCAGGCAACGGCGCCGTCTTCGCCGGCGGGCCCCAACGCCTGGCGGCCCGGCCCGGGCAGTGGTCCGCGGCTGCCACCGGGATATCGCTGGATCGCCGTGCGGCCCGGCCCGCCGCCGCCGCCGCGTCGTCGCCGCAAGCCGCTCGGGCCCACTCCCCGCTACCTCGGGATCCCGCGTTGGGGGCTGGTAGATCGCGTCGACCACGACACCGGCCCCGGCCACGTCCGGCGGCCGGCGCCGACCCCCGACCGGATCCGCAGCGCGTTCTTCGTGGCCGCGGTCGCGTTGGCCGCGGCCGCCCTGGTGCATCTGCTGCGCTACCTGCTGTTGGTCATCAACCGCGACACCTTGCTGAATTGGTTGGTCGCCGATGCGGCGGGGCTACTCAGCGTGCTGGCCAGCCTGGCCGCGGTTGCCGCCGTGATCACCTGCGCGTTTCTCTCGACCCGATGGCTGATCGCCCGACGAGCGGCGGCATTCGAGCATGCGGGCCGATCCGAATCCCGTGGCAGGCGCGCGTTGTGGGCGGGCACGCTGCTGCCCCCGTCGGCCGCGATGGTGCTGGCCATCCTTTTCGCCGTGGTCGCGGCGACGACCGGGCACGCCGCCAGTTGGGCGTTGATGGCCGCATCCGTGACGTTCTGTTGCCTGCCGCTGCTGGCCTCGGTCTGGGCGCTGGTCTACGTCATCGAGCTGGCCAAGACCGAGGACCACTACCACCAGTTCCGTCGGGTGATCTGGGGCTGGTGGCTGTTGTGGCTCATCAGCAGCGTGACGTCGGTGTTCGCGTCGATCACCAGCGGCGCCCAGGATTCCCAAGGCATCGCCAACAACACGGTGGCGATGATCGTCGCCTACGTGGTCGCGCTGGCCGCTGTGCTGGCGACGGCGCGGCTGTTCGAGGTGTTCGAGAGTAAGCCGGTCGAGCGACCCGCCCATCGCTGGCTGATCGTCCCCGATGGCGAGGTCGCTACGACGGAATCCCCTGCAGCGGTTGAGCTGCCGGGCCAAGAACCGGCAGCATAGGGACATGACGCACGCCGAGGACGTGGACTCTCGGCATCCATTTGTAGTCGCGCACCGCGGCGCCTCGGCATCGCTTCCCGAACACACGCTGGCCGCTTACGATCTCGCGCTTCGCGAAGGCGCCGACGGCGTGGAATGCGACGTCCGGCTCACCCGCGACGGGCATCTGGTCTGCGTCCACGACCGCAAGCTCGACCGGACGTCGACCGGCGCCGGCCTGGTCAGCATGATGACCCTGGCACAGCTTCGTGAGCTGGAATTCGGTTCCTGGCACGGGAGTTGGCGGGCCGACGGCACCCACGGCGACACCGGTCTGCTGACGTTGGACGCTCTCGTCGCACTGGTGCTGGACTGGAAGCGGCCGGTGAAGATCTTCATCGAGACCAAGCACCCCGTCCGCTACGGCGCACTGGTCGAAAGCAAGTTGCTAGCTCTGCTGCATCGCTTCGGTATCGCCTCGCCCGCTTCCGCCGACCGATCCCGCGCGGTGGTGATGTCGTTCTCCTCGTCAGCGCTGTGGCGGGTACGGCGGGCGGCGCCGCTGCTGCCGACGGTGCTGCTCGGCCGCAGCCACCGGTACCTGGGCAGCGGCGCGCCCAGCACGATCGGTGCCACGGCCGTCGGCCCGTGGATCGGGACCCTGCGGGAACACCCCGAGCTCGTCGACCGGTCCGCGGCGCAGGGCCGGGCGCTGTATTGCTGGACGGTCGACGACTACGCGGACGTCAACTTCTGCCGCGACATCGGGGTCGCGTGGCTGGCCACCAATCACCCGGGCCGCGCCAAGGCGTGGCTGGAAGGCGGCCTGACCGGCGCGGGCCCGCACTAGTCAGAGCCGGCCCCCGGCGACGGCGGGCGCCTCGGTCGAGGCCCGCTGCGGGTCGATCTCCCGGGCGACGAAATTCTCCAGGTCGAACAGGTTGGCCCCGGCGCGGTTGGCGACCCGCACCAGCGACGTCATCAGCGCCATCTCCTCGACCTGCTCCTTGAGGAACCACTGGATGAACTGCTCGCCGAGATAGTCGCCCTCGTCGCGGGCGACTGCGGCCAGCCGGGTGACCTGTTCGGTGACCCCGCGCTCCTGATCCAATGCCAACGCCAGCGCGTCATGCGGGGTGTCGAATGTGTTGCGCACGCCGTCGACGCGCGGAATCTCCACGCGCACATCGCGATCGAGCAGGTACTGCACCAGCATCATCGCGTGATTGCGTTCCTCGACGGCCTGACCGTAAAAGTGCTTCGCGAGCTGACGAAGGTCCGCGCCGTCGAAATAGACGGCGATCGCGATGTATTGCTGAGAATTGGTGAATTCGTGGAAGATCTGTTCCTGCAATAACGAATGAAACTTTGTTTTGTGAGCATCATGATCGTTCATGGTGGCAACGGTAGCCCAGGCCGAAAGTCGTTGTCACCCAAGGTGATACTTACAAAGGCGAGCTTCTCCTAAGTAAACAAAGGCTATATTTACCGCGGCTTCCAGCGGCTTAAGGCTGTTGGTCGAGCACGCCTGCCGGAACCGGCTCGTCGGCCGCCAACGCGTCGAAAAGTGCGGTCGCCTTCTCGTGATCCCACATCACGACCGACCCCGAGTCGGTGCTGGTGAATTGTCCGATCGGCACGGTCAATTCGGCCGGTGAGCCCTGCAGCGCCCAGGCCAGCCGGGCCAGGTCCCAGACGTGATCGCCGCGGTCGACGGTCAAGGCGTCGACCGCCGCATGCGGCACCGCGTACCACCGCCACGGATTGAGCCAGACGGTCGGGCTGACCGCCCGGTGCAGCAGCGCCGACATGAACTCCCGCTGGTCGACCATGCGGTCCAGGTCGGCCCGTGGGGTGGCCCGGCTGCGGACGTAGCCGAGCGCGTCGCGGCCCGCCAGGCGCTGGCACCCGGCGGGCAGATCGATGCCCGCCAGCGGGTCGTCGATCGGGGCCTTCGGGCAGACCGTGACGCCGCCCAGCGCGTCGACAAGGCCGGCGAACCCGCTGAAGCCGATCTCGGCATAGTGGTCGACTCGAAGGCCGGTGGCCTGCTCGACCGTCTCCGCCAACAGCGGCGCTCCGCCCATCGAGAACGCCGCGTTGATCTTGTCGCGGCCGTACCCGGGGATCGGTACAAACGAGTCGCGGGGGATGGACACCATCGTGGTCGGGGTGTTCGACCCCATCGCGGGCACGTGCACCACCATGATCGTGTCGGTTCGCCCGTTGCCGGTGTCGCCGCCGGTGGCCAGTGCCCGCTGCTGTTCGGCGGTCAAACCCTGACGGCTGTCCGAGCCGACCAGCAACCACGTGCTGCCATGACCGGCCGGTGGCCGGCCGGAGTAATCCGTCAACGCCGATTGGCGGTGCAATGCGGTCTCCAACCACAGCGCGCCGCCAAGCAGCGCGGCGCAGCCCAGCAGTACGGCGATCACCAGGCTCAACGAAATCACTTGCAGCCAAGCCCTTTTAGCGCGCACTGCGCGTCGCGGCGACGGAAGCGGTGACTGACGCGGGCCGGCGGCACGGCGATTGGGCGACACCGGCCGCGGCGGGGGTGTGCCCGGCGGCGGGGGCCGCTTACCGCGGCGCTGATCGTCGGGCGTCAATGCAGCCATCGCAGGTGACCGGCCAGCAGGGCATACCCGACGAACGCCACGGTGTCGATCACACCGTGCGCGATCACCAGCGGCCAGAGCCGGCCGGTGCGCTGCCAGGCATACCCGAACACCAGGCCCATCGCGATGTTGCCCAGTCCCGCACCGAAGCCCTGGTAGACGTGATACGCGCCGCGCAGCAGGCTCGACCAGCCCAGCGCCGCGCGCGGCCCGACGCCCAGCTGACCCAATCGGGTGAGCAGGTAGCCGACCACGATCACTTCTTCGGCCCAGCCGTCGGCAAAGGCGGTGAGCACCAACATCGGGACCCGCCACCAGGTGTCGCCCAAGCCGGACGGAATGACGGAGGCGTTGATGTGCAGTGCCCGCGCCGCCAGGTAGAGAGCCAGACCCGGCAGGCCGATCAGGGCGGCCAGTCCGAGGCCGCCGAGCAGGTCGGGGCGCCAATGGAACCGGGCCAATCCGATGTTGGCAGGGTGTAACCCGCTGCGCCACAACAGGTATAGGCCGAGCGCCCCCCAGGCGATCAGCTGCGCGACGACGGCCGCGTTGAGGCCCAGGTCGATCAGGTCGAAGTAGGACCGCTTGGGGTTGAGCGGAATTCGCTGTGCGCTCAGACCGCGCAGCACCGAATCCGCGAGCTGCAACGCGGCCGTGACGGCGCTGAGGCCGAACGTCACGCCGAGCACGATCGCGAGCTCGATGCGCAGCGGCCTGCGTTCGCTCTCGCTCAGGGGCGCTACCACCCCGACACGGTAACCGGCGCCTGCGCCGCCGCTCAGTCCTGGCGGGCCCGCAAGCCATTCACGAACGGGCAGCCCATCAATATCCGAATGGCCTTGCCCAGGCCGATCACGTCGTCGACCGGTGTGCGGAACGGCAGTCGGATGTCGCGGTCGCCGTCGGCGCTTTCCACCCGCAGGCGCATCCCGTAGCGGTCGACGCCGAGCGGGCGGATATCGCCGCGCCGCAGCCGGGCCGGCAGCCGGGAGGCCAGCCGCGCGACCACGTCGCGGTGGGCGGTGTCGAGGTGGCGGATCCAGCAGGATTCGAACGCGCAGAACGGATCCGGCTGGGCGGCCAGCAGCGCCGCCGAGTCGACGGCCTCGGCGCCGGTGGCGTCGGTGACCACCACCGACTCGATCTCCAGCCTGGCCAGCAGGTACTGCCGGTCGCCGGCCGCGACCGGGGCCGACTGCGGCGTCCGGACCTGCAGCAGCGCCGGGTGCGGGTGCTCGGCGGCGATCAGGTCCAGCATCTCCCGCACCTCAGCCGGTGGCACCTGATGCAGGCGGCCGCGGATCCACACCAGCGAGCGGACCGGTTCGCGCAGCGGCAGCGGCGCGTAATCGGCCAGCTCCAGCACCGCCTGCACGCCGTCGGCGTCGCAATCCGCGGGCACGCCGACGGCAAACGAACCATCGGTCAGCAGGTGATGCAGGGGAGTGGTGAGCGGCTCGGCGCCGTCGACTGCGAGCAGGGCGCCGCCGGCGCGGACGCAGGTGCTGCGGATCCGTTCGGCTGTCGTCGGCGCCGGGCAGTGAGCGGTTGTCATCGTTGACCATCCTGGCTTGCGGAGGAAATCTAGTGAGGTAAGCCTTACTTAACTAAAGACGATCGAACGGCGCAAGGCCTACGACCCGATAGGGTTGTCGTCCGTGGCCAGCATCGCGTATCTCGGTCCGGCGGGGACCTTCACCGAAGCGGCGCTGTTGCAGATGACCGACGCCGGCTTGGTGCCGCCGTGTCCCGCGGATGCGTGGCAACTGATGCCGGTGGACAGCACGACCGCGGCGCTCGACGCGGTGCGCGACGGCGCGGCTCACTTCGCCTGCGTGCCGATCGAGAACTCGATTGACGGCTCGATCATGCCGACGCTGGACAGCCTGGCGATCGGGACGCCACTGCAGATCTTCGCCGAGCTGACGCTCGACGTGGCATTCAGCATCGCCGTCCAGGCCGGGCGCACCGCCGCCGATGTCCGCACGCTGGCCGCATTCCCGGTCGCGGCCGCGCAGGTGCGGCACTGGCTGGCCGCCAATCTGCCTGCCGCCGAACTACATCCGGCCATCTCCAACGCCGACGCGGCGCAACAAGTCGCCGACGGCCTGGTCGACGCCGCGGTGAGCTCGCCGCTGGCCGTCGCACACCGCAGTCTCTCGACGCTGGCCGAGGGCGTGGTCGACGAGGCCAACGCGCGCACCCGCTTCGTGTTGGTCGGCCGGCCCGGCCCGCCACCCGCTCGAACCGGCGCCGACCGCACCTCGGTGGTGCTGCGGATCGCCAACGCGCCGAGCGCACTGGTCTCGGCGCTCACCGAATTCGGGATCCGCGGTATCGACCTCACCCGCATCGAATCCCGGCCCACCCGAACCGAATTGGGCACCTACGTGTTCTTCATAGACTGCGTCGGCCATCTCGATGACGATGCCGTCGCCGAGGCGCTCAAGGCGCTGCATCAGCGGTGCACCGACGTGCGGTACCTGGGCTCCTGGCCGACGGGCGACGTGGCCGGCGCGCCGCCGCCGCAGTTGGATGAGGCTGCGCGCTGGCTGGACGCGCTGCGCAAGGGGTCGGCGCCGTGAGCGGTCGGCTGGTGTTGGTGCGGCATGGGCAGTCGTTCGGCAATGTCGACAAGCGCCTCGACACCCGCCCGCCCGGAGCGGAGCTGACGCCGTTGGGTCGTGAGCAGGCGCGCGACTTCGCGAAGGCACTGCCGTCGCCGCCGGGCCTGCTGTTGCATTCGGTCGCCACTCGCGCCGTCCAGACCGCCGAAGAGATCAGCGGCGTGGTCGGCGTGCCGCCCCGCGAGGTCACCGGCATCCACGAGGTCCAAGCCGGCGAGCTGGAAGGCCGCGACGACGATGCCGCCGTCGACGAGTTCCACGCCGTTTATGACCGCTGGATCGAGGGCGAGCGGGACGTGTCGATGCCCGGTGGGGAAAGCGCCAACCAGGTGCTGGACCGCTACCTACCGGTGCTGACCGAGCTACGCACCGGCTACCTCGACGACGACAGCTGGACCGGGGACATCGTCGTCGTCAGCCACGGGGCGGCGATCCGGCTGACTACCGCGGTATTGGCTGACGTGCCAAGCAGTTTCGTGCTCGACCATCACCTGGCCAACACCGAGTTCGTGGTTCTGACGCCGGACGGCGACGAGGGCTGGCGCTGTGAGCAGTGGGGAACGCAGCTGCCACCGTTCGCGCCGGTGTCCGACCCGGTGGAGTCGACCGCCGACCCGATGGGCTGACGGGTCAGACGGCGAGGGCTGCCGAAGGGTTGGCCGCGTCCACGCGCGCACAGTCGCAGCCGACGGCGTCGCAGTCGACAACGAAGGTGTGCGGCAACAACTCCGGGCCGGCGCAGTCCTCGTCGGTGCATTCCGAACGATGCAGCCAATGGTGGATGAGCGTTCCGTGGCAGTGCTCCAGGCCTGCCCGGCAGTCACGGCAGTTGTTACCCATGGCCCGTTTGTAGCACCGATCGCCGACAGATCCGCGGTGGCGCGCCTGGCGGGTCAGGCCCAACCGAGTTGGTGTAACCGCTCGTCGTCGATGCCGAAATGGTGGGCGATCTCGTGGATAACGGTGATCTTGACTTCCTCGACGACCTGCTCGTCGTCGGCGCAGATCTCCAGCAGCGCGTCGCGGTAGATCGTGATGGTGTCCGGCAGCGACCCGGCGTAGTGCGTGTCGCGTTCGGTCAGCGCCACACCTTCGTACAACCCGAGCAGCTCGTCGTCGTCGGGGTGACGGTCGGCGACCAGCACCACCACGTTGTCCATCACCGCCGCCAACTTCGGTGGGATCAGATCGAGCGCGTCGGACACCAGCTCGTCGAACCGTTGCGGATCCATCCGAACGGCCACGCGATTACTGACCCGGTGGCGGCGGTGGCGGCGGCGGCGGAGGTTCTGGCGCGGGGGGAGGCGCCTGCGCACCACCAGGCGGCGGCCCCTCGGGAGCCGGGGGCGGAGCCTCGGGGGCGGGCGCGGGTGCTTGCGGGGCCGGCGCCTGGCCCGGCAGGTGCTGGTTGCCTTGCCGTTGGCTGTTCGATCCTCCGGACGAGCCGTTCGATCCGGTCGACGAGGCGCCGCCGCCGCCATGAGTGTCCGGCGCGGATGGCCCGGTCGGGATCGGCGGCAGGTGCAGCCGCTCCTGCGGAATGTCCGGCGGCGGAACGGGGGACTGCCCGTTGATCTTCAGTGCACCCTTGGCGCTGTTCAGCAGCGTCGCCCAGCCG
This sequence comes from Mycobacterium sp., assembly GCA_035606475.1. Classification (GTDB taxonomy): domain Bacteria; phylum Actinomycetota; class Actinomycetes; order Mycobacteriales; family Mycobacteriaceae; genus Mycobacterium. The sequence goes on from DATNFI010000247.1 coordinate 13,935, forward strand.
CCGTTGCCCAGGGTGGCGCCGACGCTGCAGGCCACCTCACGGCTGCCGGCCGACCAGCTCGGCAGCGACAGCGTGCTGTAGATCAGCGTCAACGTCGTGCTGCGCAGCTGCACCGGCGCGAGGTAGGCGTCGGTCAGTTTGGTGCAGGACTCCTTGATGAAGCCGTCCTGCTCGGGCTCTGGCGGCAGGCCTTCGGGGAACCGGGCGAGCAGGTTGACCGTGCCCGTGACCTCCATCGCGTGTGGCGCGGCGCAATCGACGGGGACGTCGGTGGGCTGGTTGGTGGCGGGGTCGATGCCCAGGCAGGTGGCGTCGGGCCAGACTTTGGACTGGTCGACGTCGGCGACCCTGCCCTTGTAGGCGACCTGCTGGTTGCCCGCGCCCGGCAGTTGCAGCCCGCACAGCATCCGCCGCTCGCCGAACTGCCGCCACGCCTTGTCGCCCGACCACAACATGCTGATGACGAACTTGCTGTTCGGATCGAACTTGGCGCCCAGGTAGCGGCGCACCGACGACTCGCACTGTTCCTGGCTGATCTGCTCGATGCGGATGGCGGTGGGCGGCGGGGCGGACGGGCCGTACTCCGAGCCGGGGAAGGTGCGCATGTCGATCGACTCGGCGACCTCGAAGCGGTGCTCGTCCTTGCAGTCGACAATGTTGGCGGCCTCGGGCATCCGGTCCGGCCACATCAGGCAGTTGCCGCTGGCCGCGCGGTTGAACGCGTCGTTGCCTTTGGCGCCGGTCGGCGGCACCGGATCGATGTAGCCGGCCAGACGTCCGGGTCCGCCGCCGATCGGCAGGGCGGTGACCAAGCCGGCGATCAGCAGTCCGCCGAGCGCGGTCAGCAGCAGCGCTCGCCGGGTCGCCGAGGCCTGCAGCGTCCCGCTGAGGGAGTCGAACCATTCGGCGCGCAACGGTCGACGCGTGGGGGCATCGCCCCTGGACGCCACCGCCGCCTCAGCGGCGTCGTGCTCGTCGCGCTCGAATAGGTGCCACATCGCCTCCATTCTGACAGGCGATCCCCGGGACGTGACGGCTGTTACAGAAGTGAAATGGTTGCCGTTGGTGTATGACCACCAAGTAGGGTTCTAGCCCGTGATCGACCTGAAGTTGCTCCGGGACAATCCCGACGCCGCGCGCGAGTCGCAGACGAAGAGGGGCGAGGATCCGGCACTGGTCGACACGTTGCTGGCGGCCGACACCGCGCGCCGGTCCGCGATTGCCACCGCCGACTCGCTGCGCGCCGATCAAAAGGTCGTCAGCAAGGCGGTCGGCAAGGCGTCGCCCGACGAACGGCCGAAGCTTTTGCAGCAGGCCCGCGAGATGGGCGAGCAGGTCAAGGCGGCGGAGGAGCAACAAGCCGAGGCGGAAAAGGTGTTCACCGCCGCGCACATGGCGATTTCGAACGTGATCATCGACGGCGTGCCCGCCGGCGGGGAGAACGATTACGCCGTGCTCGACGTGGTCGGTGAACCGACCGCGATCGACGACCCCAAGGACCACCTCGAGCTCGGCGAAGCCCTCGGCCTACTCGACATGGAACGCGGCGCCAAGGTCTCCGGGTCGCGGTTCTACTTCCTGACCGGCCAGGGCGCCCTGCTCCAACTGGGCCTGCTGAACATGGCGATCCGGCTGGCCGCCGACAACGGCTTCGTCCCGATGATCCCGCCGGTGCTGGTGCGTCCGGAGGTGATGTCGGGGACCGGTTTCCTCGGCGCGCACGCCGACGAGGTGTACCGGGTGGAGGCCGACGACCTCTATCTGGTCGGCACCTCGGAGGTGCCGCTGGCCGGCTATCACTCGAACGAAATCCTCGACCTGTCCGACGGGCCGCGGCGCTACGCCGGGTGGTCGTCGTGTTTTCGCCGCGAAGCCGGCAGCTACGGCAAAGACACCCGCGGCATCATCCGGGTGCATCAATTCGACAAGGTCGAAGCGTTCGTCTACTGCGACCCCGCCGAGGCCGAGGCCGAACACGAGCGGCTGCTCGGTTGGCAGCGCGAGATGCTGGCTCGCATCGAGGTGCCCTATCGCGTGATCGACGTTGCCGCAGGCGATCTCGGCTCCTCGGCGGCCCGCAAGTACGACTGCGAGGCCTGGGTGCCCACCCAGCAGGCCTACCGCGAGCTGACCTCGACGTCGAACTGCACCACCTTCCAGGCCCGGCGGCTGGCCACCCGCTACCGCGACGAGTCAGGCAAGCCGCAGATCGCGGCGACGCTCAACGGCACGCTGGCCACCACCCGCTGGCTGGTCGCCATTCTGGAGAACCACCAGCGACCCGACGGCAGTGTGCGCGTTCCCGCGGCGCTGGTGCCGTTCGTCGGCGTCGAGGTGTTAGAGCCTTAGCCGTCGCCGCGAGCCGCCACACTGGCGAAGGTGGGGCTGCCGGCCTCCAGCGGAACGCGAGCGGCGCGCGCGGTGAAACTGATCGCGTGATACCACCCACACAACATGGTGAGGTCGAGGATTTCGCGATCGTCGAACTCGGAACGCAATGCCTCCCACAGGGTGTCGTCGATGTCGGCGTGATCGCAGAGCGCGTCGACGGCGTGAATCAACAGCCGATCCCGCTCGGTGGTCCAGCACGGATCCTCGGCGCTGCCGTGGGTTAGCGAGCCGATCTGGTGTCGATCGAGGCGCGCCTTCTCCGCGAAAAAGGCGACGTGCACGCCCCATTCGTACTCACAGCCACAGCGAACGCAGGTTCGGTCGATGACGATCTCGCGGTCACGCAGCGAGAGCGACAGCGAACGGCTCAGCTCGTAGCCGCCCCACGACGTCATGGCTTCGGCCATCGGCAGGTTTTTGACCATGGTGCGAAACAGCGCGATTGGCGGCACGTCTGGCGGCATCATCTTCTGAAGCTGGACGGCCGCAGCAGGCTCAAAGGGTGGTTCGAGAGCACCGATTCGAGGCGTTACTATTTCCGTAACCATGGACAAGAAAGCTACGTTACGGAAAACGAAACGTCAATCGGTGCCACGACCCGGCGGTGCCGTCCGCGGATCGACAACGGGGCGCCCCCTGATGGCCGCGCTCGACCTCCTCGGTCGACGATGGTCACTACGGATGCTGTGGGAACTGCGCGACGGCCCGCTGGGAGCCAGGGCACTGTGCGAGCGCTGCGACGGCATGTCGCCCAGCGTCCTCTATGGGCGCCTTGGTGACCTGACGGGCGCCGGCCTCATCGTGCAGCGCAGCGACCAGAGCTACGAGTTGAGCGAAGTGGGCCGGTCACTCGGCAAGGCGCTCGATCCGTTGGACCAGTGGGCGCATCACTGGGCGAAGGCAACGCGCAGCGGCGTTTAGGCGTCCACCGGCGTTGGCGCCGGCGCGGTCTGTGCCTTCCGGTGCTGACGCTCGATGGTGGCGAAATAGAACGCGAACGCGAACGCGAAACTGGTGAACAGGCTGGAGACGAAGTACAGCCACGGCCGCCGCAATCCCCGCCGATATCCGTCGACGATCGTAAACAACGGCAGCAGAACAACATTGGCAATCGTGTAGTCCTGGCTCGCCGAGCTGGCAGCCGGGTTGGTGAACATCAGCCGGATGTATTCGGCCCAGCTGCCGTGCTGCCCCCACAGCGGGTTCGTCGAGCCTTGCGAATACTCCTGCACGAACCGGATATTGAAGTACCAGCCCAGGACGACCGACGCGACGCCGATCACGTAATACAGCGCCTCCAACGGCGAGAACAGGGCGCCACCGCCGATCCGGGAGAAGACCTGGCGGTTGGACGTGACGATCCAGGTGATGACGGTGAGGCCGAGGATTGCGTGGGTGAGAAGCGAGACCATCGCCGCAGTCTCACCCCGGCATCGAAGTTTTGTCAATATTGACATAACGGGTTCTGGGGTAACTTGCAGAGATGATCCGGCCCGCGCAGACCGTGCGCAGCGAGCGCACCCGCGAGGCGCTGCGGCAGGCCGCGTTGGTGCGATTCCTGGCCCAGGGCGTCGAGGAGACGTCGGCGGAACAGATCGCCGCGGACGCCGGTGTCACGCTGCGCACGTTCTATCGGCACTTCTCGTCCAAGCACGATCTGCTTTTCGCCGACTACACGGGGCTGAACTGGTTTCGCGCGGCGCTCAACGACAGGCCGGCCGGCGAATCGATCATCGACTCGGTGCAGGCCGCGATCTTCGCGTTCCCGTATGACGTTGACGCCGTTACCAAGATCGCCGCACTGCGCGATCACGAGATCGACCCCGGCCGCATCGTCCGGCACATCCAAGACGTGCAGGCCGACTTCGCCGACGCCATCGTGACCCAGTTGCAACGACGCAGCGGTGTGGCGGATCCGCTCTTGGACGTACGGGTGCGCTTTGCCGTGACGGCGCGCTGCGTCGCCGCGGCGGTATTCGGAGCGATGGAGGTCTGGATGGTCGGCGACGACCGCTCGCTGGGCGAGTTGGCCCGCGTCAGCCACCTCGCATTGGAGACGCTGCGCAGCGGCATCACCGACACCTGGTCGGATCAAGTTTCGTCATAATTGACAAAACTTTCCATCCCTGCCAACCTGCTCAGCAGAGCGGAAGGCGGAGAGATGACTGACTACGACGCGATCGTCATTGG
>DATNFI010000248.1:0-2409 GCA_035606475.1 Mycobacterium sp.
GTCTTTCCTGAGGGGTAGATCACCGGCCGATCATTTGTCATGTGACGCCGGATCTCACGGTCGAATCTCACCGCCATGTCATATATGACACGCACATGACATCGCGAATGAGAATATGACATCAGGAATGAGAATCTACAAATTATGTAGATTCTCACGTTTCGGCTGCATCTGCTGGTACGCCGACCTGGACGTTTACGAAGTGTCTCACGTCGACCGTACCCCGTTTGTCTCACGAAACGCTTCATTTCCTACGACAATTCACCGGCGGCAGGCCGTAATGACCCGGGATTCCGTGGTTCTGGACGACAGAGACGACATGGCTCGTGAGAAAATGCCACCACTAGTGCCGACCGTACTGGGACGAGACGTTCACCTCGGCCTGAGACAAGATTCGCCGCCGCGCTGACGACGGCCGTGTGCCCACTGTGTGGTGGCGCGAACGAACCGACGAGCAGCAAAGTCACCCCGCTGATTTGGCCAGTTGTTGTCATTTGTGAAACCCGACTTGGCTCAATTTAGTGTTCAATGTGGCTGCCGATTTTGGTGAGGGCTTCGTTTGACCCGTGGGCGCGGCCCCGGTCGGTGTGGGAATGATGGTCCGGCGCTTGCGAGTTCGCTCGCCCCACGATTCCGGCAGCCGGTGTGTCGAGGCGGCCAGCGTCGAGCAAGCCGCGGCCCGTGGCCTGACCGGCGGGATGATCTGCCCGTGGGATTCAGCGTCGGGCGAAGGCGGGCGCATGCTCGGGGCGGGGGCCGACGGCGATCAGGCGCGCGGGTATCCGCACCATCCATTGCGGCGCACGCGACGCCAGGCGCAGCAGGCCCCAGGGCGGGCGCACCCTGATTCGGCCCGACACCAGCGCGCCGATGCCGAGATGCATCGTTCGCTGCATCGTCTGCAGGATCACAGCCGGTCGCTGCCGGCGCTGCTGCACGCGGGCCAGGTCGGCGGTGGTCAGCCGGTGTTCGCGCAGCGGCGCCGCGAGCAGGCGCGCGGCGGCGACAGCGTCTTGGATGGCGAGGTTGATCCCGACCCCGCCGACCGGGGACATGGCGTGGGCGGCGTCGCCGAGGCACAGCAGCCCGTCGGTGTACCAGCGCCGCAGCCGGTCCAACCGGACGTCGAGGACGAACACATCGTCCATGGAAGCGATCGCCTCGACGCGGTCGGCCAGGTCCGGGCGCAACGCGGCGACTCGGGCGCGAAACGCTTCGACGCCTTCGGCGCGGCGGCGTGCGTCGGATCCCTTGGGGATCAAGTAGGCGAGCTGGTAGTAGTCCTCGCGGGTCAACGAAAACAGGGCCTCGCCGCGGCCGAACGCCGGCGCAATGCCCGCGACGTCGCCGCCCTCGCCGGGATGTCGCGGCAGCCGGAACCACCACATGTCGAACGGCACCCGGTATTCCCGGGCGGGCAAGCCGCTGGCGCTGCGCAGCGCCGAGGCCCGGCCGTCGCAGGCCAGCGTCAGGTCGGCGTGGATCTCACCGGCACCGTCGGGACCGCGGTAGCGCACACCGGTCACCCGGCCGTGGGCGACGACGAGGCCGGTCGCCTCGGTGCGCATGCGCAGCCTGAACGCCGGCTCCCGCCCGGCCGCCCCTGCGAGCAGGTTCAACAGATCCCACTGCGGCACCATCGCCACATAGTTGTACGGCGCCGGCAACGCCGCGAAGATATCGACAGGCACCCGCTGCGAATCCGTGCCGGGCAGCAACACACCGGTCAACCTGCTTTGCGGCAGTTCGCGAAACTCCGCGCCCAAGCCGAGCTCGTCCAGCAGCGCCACCGTCGACGCATGCACCGTGTCCCCGCGGAAATCCCGCAGGAAATCGGCGTGCTTCTCCAGCACCGTCACCGCGATCCCCGCCCGCGCCAGCAGCAGCCCGGCCATCATCCCCGCCGGGCCGCCCCCGGCGATCACCACCGTCGTCGACTCGACTGCACCGTCCCCTGACTCCACCGCACCCATAGGTAGCAACGCTAACCTTCATGCCGGGAGCGCGGTAGGGCACCAGAAAACGCCCGGTCGGTGCAGGCCGACAAACGAACCGGACAATCCTGATCGTCGAGCGGGAGACGCCCCGGCGCAGCGCGTGTATCTCGGTGGTGTGCAACGGTTTTCGGTTGTCCTAGAATTGTCGGGTGCCGCCGGCATCGTCTCCGATCGAGCACGTGTTCCTCGCCTGCCTGTCGAGGGCAAGCTCCATGTCCTGACTGCGGGCGCCTACCATTTCCGACGCCGGCATGCAATTCCAGCAGACCGGAAGTCGATCAGACTTCACCTGCGATTGGCCGCTCAAGATCGAAGAGCCGCTTTAGTGTTCAAATTCCGGCGAATCCGAACGCAAAACAGCAGGTCAATTATCCGCAGCCACGCCAGAACACGAAACGTGAGCCAAGTCAGG
>DATNFI010000249.1:0-4656 GCA_035606475.1 Mycobacterium sp.
GGGACCGACTGGCACCCGCACCGCGGGTTCGAGACCGTCACCTACATGATCGACGGTCGCTTTGCCCACCAGGATTCGCACGGCGGGGGCGGGCTGATCGCCGACGGCGCGACGCAGTGGATGACCGCGGGTGCGGGCATCCTGCACATCGAGACGCCGCCGGCCGAACTCGTCGAAAGCGGCGGGGTGTTCCACGGCATCCAGTTGTGGGTCAACCTGCCGAAAAAGGACAAGTTCGCCACTCCGCGGTACCAGGCGATCGAAGGCAACGACGTCGCCCTGCTGTCGTCCGATGACGGTGGCGCGCTGATCCGCGTCATCGCGGGCGAGGTCGACGGCCATCACGGACCCGGTGTCACGCACACGCCAATCACGATGGCGCACGCGACGATTCAGCCCGGCGCGCGATTGAATATCCCGTGGAACCGGGACTACAACGCGCTGGTGTATGTGCTGGCCGGCCGCGGCTCGGTCGGTCCGGTGTCGCACCCGGTGGAGCAGGGCCAACTGGTGGTACTGGGGCCGGGCGACCGCATCACCGTCAACGCCGCCCAGTCGCAGGAGTCGCGGGTTCCCGCGCTGGAGGTGCTGATTCTGGGCGGACAGCCGATCCGCGAGCCGGTGTTTCACTACGGCCCGTTCGTGATGAACACCAAGGCCGAGGTGATCCAGGCGATGGAGGACTTCCAGGCCGGCAAATTCGGCAGCATTCCGCCCGACGGATTGATGCCTCACACCGTGGCTGGCTAACAGTCGGGTCAATTTTGCGAAGGCCGCAGGTGTGAGCTGTGGCACAATCTAGTGGTGGTTCAGCCAGCGAGCCGGGGACCGGGTCGCCCCCCCGCAGCAAAGGCGGCTGAAACGCGTAAACGCATTCTGCGCGCAGCTCGTGAAGTGTTCAGCGAACGCGGCTATGACGCCGCCACCTTCCAGGCGATCGCGATCCGGGCCGACCTGACCCGGCCCGCGATCAACCACTACTTCGCAAATAAACGCGTGCTGTATTGGCAGGTACTGGACGAGACGAATAACGCCATGGTCGCCGCCAGCACTCAGCGGGCACGCAGTGAGACGACGCTGATCGGCCGAGTCTCGGCCTTCATCGAAAGCGCCTCCGAGACCGAACTGGAAAACCATGCTTCATCAGCGTTTTTGATCGCCGCGACATTGGAGTCGCAACGTCACCCCGAATTGAGCCGGCCGGGCAGCGACTCGGTGAGCACGACGCGGGCGTTCCTGCTGTGGGCGATCGACGACGGCATCCAGAGCGGTGAGCTGGACGCGGACACCAACGCCGTGGCGCTCACCGAAATGCTGCTCGCGGTGCTGTTGGGGGTCGGCTTCTACGCCGGCTTTGTGGGCAGCCGCGATGAGTTCGACGTGATCACTGACCAGCTGAAACTGTTGCTGACCCGGAGCCTGGCCCGGCGGTCCGATTAGCCGAGTGATGTAGGGCACACAACCATATAGATTGCCTAAGTTATTGGGTAACATGTGGACTCTATGACCTCCGTTCGTTCTGAAGGCGATAGCTGGAACATCACCGAGAGTGTGGGCGCCACCGCCCTGAGCGTGGCCGCAGCCCGAGCCGTCGAAACCGGGTCCGATGACCCCCTGATCCGCGACCAATTCGCCTACCTGCTGGTCTCCGCCGCCGGGCGGTCATGGGAACGGCTGGCCAGTTCGCTGGAGTGGATCGGCGACGACGCCCACGGGCGGCGGGCCCACCGGTTGGCCGTCGACTACCAGGCCGTTCGCACGCACTACTTCGACTCGTTCTTCGCCGAGGCCACTGGCCCCGCAGCAGGTATCCGGCAGGTCGTCATCCTCGCCGCCGGGCTGGATTCCCGCGCCTTCCGGCTTGACTGGCCCGCCGGCACGACCGTCTACGAGATCGACCAGCCGCAGGTGGTCGCCTACAAGACGGCCACGCTGGAGTCGGCCGGCGCCGCGCCGACCGCCGAGCGACGGACCGTTCAGGTTGACCTGCGCGACGACTGGGCCGCCGCGCTGACCGCCGCCGGTTTCGACCCGAGCCAGCGGACCGCGTGGCTGGCCGAGGGGCTGCTGCCGTACCTGCCGGCCGAGGCCCAGGACCGGCTGTTCGACATCCTGACCGGACTGAGTGCTCCCGGCAGTCGCGTCGCCGTCGAAGCGTTCAGCCTCGGCGCGGCCGACAGCGATGCGCGTCGGGTCGCGCGGCGGGCCCGGTTCGACCGCATGCGCCAACGTCTCGGCCTGGACATCAACGTCGAGACCCTGACCTACCAGGAAAGCGAGCGCACCGACGCCGCCGACTGGCTGACCGAGCACGGCTGGCACGTCAACGCCGTCAGCAACGCCGACGAGATGGCCCGGCTGGGTCGCGAGATTCCCGCCGATCTGGCCGACGAGGCCTTCACCACCACATTGCTTCGCGCCGAACTCGGCGCGACCGACCGATAACGATAAGGAACCGCGATGAGCGCCCTGCGTAGCCACGACGACACCTGGGACATCACCGAAAGCGTCGGCACGACCGCGGTCATGGTGGCCGCCGCCCGCGCCGCCGAAACCGACAAGCCGGACCCCCTGATCCGCGACCCGTTCGCGAAGATCTTGGTCAGCGAGGCCGGCACTGGGGTGTGGGAGAAGATGCTCGACAGCTCCCTGCTCGACAAGGTGGCCGAGATCGACGCCGAAGCCGCGGCGATCTTCGAGCACATGCGCGGCTACCAGGCGGTGCGCACCCACTTCTTCGACGCCCACTTCGAAGGGGCGGCCGCCGCGGGCATCCGGCAGGTGGTCATCCTGGCGTCCGGGCTGGACTCCCGCGCCTACCGGCTGGACTGGCCGGCCGGCACCACCGTCTACGAGATCGACCAGCCCAAGGTGCTGGAGTACAAGGCGGCCACGCTGGCTGTGCACGGCGCGGCACCGTCGGCCGACCGTCATGAGGTGGCGATCGACCTGCGTCAGGACTGGCCCGCGGCCCTGATCGCCGAGGGCTTCGACCCGAAGGCGCCGACCGCCTGGCTGGCCGAGGGACTGCTGATGTACCTGCCCGCCGACGCCCAGGACCGGTTGTTCGCCCAGATCACCGAGTTGAGCGCGACCGGCAGCCGGATTGCCGCCGAAACCGCGGCCCACCACGCCGACGAGCGTCGTCAGGAAATGCGCGAGCGCCTTGATCGGGTGGCCGAGAAGCTGGGCATCGAGCGCAACATCGACATCCAGGACCTGATGTATCGGGACGACAATCGCGCCGACGTCGCCAGGTGGCTCAACGACCACGGCTGGCGGGCCATCGCGCAGAACTCCGACGACGAGATGCGACGACTGGATCGCTGGGTCGAGGGTGTGCCGTCGGCTGATGACAAGCAGGCGTTCTCGCAGTTCGTGACCGCCGAGCGCGCCTGAGGAACCCGGCAATCGGGCCCAGCCGGGGGACCCTGTTGCCCAACCGGGTGGTTGATTAGGATTGGGATTTCGCCGGTCGAGGAAGGGAATCCCGATGACCACCGAGATCACCGCTCCAGTTGCACCCACGACTCCCGCTTCAGGCCCCGATGTCGCGAAGACGGTCGCTCGCTTGCGTCAGACGTTCGCGACCGGCCGCACCCGAAATGTGGAATGGCGCAAAGAGCAATTGAACGCGCTCAAGCGACTGATGGTCGAGAACGAGACCAAGGTCGCCGACGCTCTCGACAAGGACCTCGGCCGGTCACCGTTCGAGGCCTGGCTCGCCGACGTCGCGAGCACCGTCGGTGAGGCCGCCTACGCGGCGAAGAATGTGGGCAAGTGGGCCAAGCGGCGCCACCGTCGACTGGAGATGTCGCAGCTGCCCGGCCGCGGCTTCGTGGAGTACGAGCCGTACGGCACCGTGCTGATCATCGGTGCGTGGAACTTTCCGTTCGCGCTGACGCTGGGCCCGGCCGCCGGTGCGATCGCCGCGGGAAATACCGTGCTGCTCAAGCCTTCTGAGGTCGCACCGGCTTCGTCGGCGTTGATGGCCGAGCTGGTCCCGCGCTACCTCGACAACGACGCGATCGCCGTGATCGAGGGCGACGGCGCGGTCAGCCAGGAACTCATCGCGCAGGGCTTCGACCACCTGCTGTTCACCGGCGGCACCGAGATCGGTCGCAAGGTGTACCAGGGCGCGGCCGCGCAGCTGACGCCGGTGACCCTCGAGCTCGGCGGCAAGAGCCCGGTGATCGTGTCGAAGGACGCCGACATCAAGGTCGCCGCCAAACGGATCGCGTGGACCAAGCTGATCAACTCCGGCCAGATCTGCATTGCGCCCGACTATGTGCTCGCCGAGGCGCCGATCCGGGACCAGCTGGTCGACGAGATTCAGAAGGCGGTCACCGCCTTCGAGGCCGAAAACGCCAGCGGCGGTAAGAGAATCGTCAACGAGCGGCACTTCAACCGGCTCACCGCCGCGCTCGCCGCGACCCAGGGCAAGGTCGCCATCGGCGGCGGTTCGGACGCGTCGAAGCTGAACATCCAGCCGACCGTCGTCGTCGACCCCGCTACCGACGAGCCGTTGATGACCGACGAGATCTTCGGCCCGATCCTGCCGGTGCTGACCGTCCAAAACCTGGACGAGGCAATCACATTCGTGAACTCGCGGCCCAAGCCGCTGGCCGCCTACCTGTTCACCAAGGCCAAGGCCGT
>DATNFI010000250.1:0-15331 GCA_035606475.1 Mycobacterium sp.
ACCGCCGAGCAGGCGCCCGAGCACTTCGGGTTCCTGGCGCCGTTCGCCACGCTGGACAACGCCACCTCCAGTGAACTGACCCAGAAGATCGTCGACTGGCAGCCGGAACACCCAGGGCTGCTCGCCGACCTGGAAGAAGGCCACTACTTCGGTGAATAGCTCAGTAGAACAAAGGGATTCAACATTGCTGAACACCGCCCGCCACGCTTTAGGGCCGGTCGGCGTGAGCTTGCCGGGCTCCTTGACCGCCAGCCCTTCCGCCGATGTGCAGCGTGCAGCGGTATGCCGACTCGAACACGCGGGGTACAGCACCGTGTGGACCAACGAACTTCTCGGCAAGGACGCATTCGTGCAACTCGGCATGCTGCTCGCCGAGACCGAGCGGATGGTGTTCGGCACCTGCATCGCCAACATCTGGGCCCGGCCCGCGCAGACCATGCACGCCGCCGCTGCCCAACTCGCCGAGGCATACCCGGGCAGGATCAGTGTCGGCCTGGGCGTCGGCTACCCCGAGCAAGCCGCAAGTGTAGGAAAGGAATTCGGTCGACCGCTGGCCACCATGCGCGGGTATCTCGAGCAAATGGACAGCCCCACCTGGCCGCCCGCGCCCGACGCCGACTACCCGCGGATCGTCGCAGCCAACGGCCCGAAAATGCTTGCGCTGGCCGGCGAGATCGCCGACGGGGCCCTGCCGGCCATGCTGCCGGCGGAGTTCACGGCGCAAGCACGTCACGTGTTGGGTCCGGACAAACTTCTCGTCGTCGGGCTGCCCACGATCCTCGACTCCGACTCCGATCGGGCGAAAGCCGCAGCGCGAGAACAGGTGTCCGGACAGTTCGGCCTGCCGGGGTATGCGGCACGGATCGCGAGCCTCGGATACGGCGACCAGCTGACGGATCGCCTCGTCGATGCGATTGTCGCGCACGGTGATCCGACGGCCATCAGCGCCAGGGTGCGTGAGCACCTAGACGCGGGCGCCGACCACGTCACGATCCTGCCGCCGCTCGGCAGCGACTTCGCCACCGGCATTGACCAACTCGAGCGGCTGGCCCCGGCGCTGGTCTAACCCCGCGACGGGTTGGTGTAGACGCGGGTCGGCGAGATCAGCACCGCGGTGCGACGTTCCTCGCGCATCACCCGGTCGTAGGTGTCCCAGTCGTCGTGGGTTCCGCCGGCCGCGGTGAAGATGTCGCGAAGTATCACCCGCAGCCGCTCCTCGTCCACGTCGGGATGCGGGTCGTCGGGGCCGATCAGTTGCACGGTGCCTTCGACGGTGGCCCACTGCCAACCGCTGCGCGCGGTGACGGTGGTCCGCGGGTCGGCACGCAGGTGGTCGAGTTTGCGGGCGCCGCCGATGGCCACCAACCCGACCACCGGCTCGTTGGTCAGCGGGTGGGGGAGCACCCCGGCGTTCACGACGGACGACTGGGCACTGCCGTCGCGCCGTAGCGTGGTGAAGACGACGAGCCCCTTGTCGGCGGAGGCGACGTCAGCGAAAGCGGGAAGGTCGGTCATGTGTGCTTCAGCCCACAAAGGCCGCGTTCCATTCCCCTACTCGTATTCCACCGTGATCGACGCCGTGTCAGGCACCGCCTGGCAGGTGAGAATGTAGCCGTCGGCGATCTCGTCGTCCTCGAGCACCTCGTTGGTGCGCATGGTGGCTTCGCCCTCGAGCAGCCTGGCCATGCACGTGCCGCAGTTGCCGGCCTCGCAGCTGAACGGCGGCGACAGACCGGCCCGTCGCGCGCTTTCCAGCAGCGTCTCCCCGGCCACCCGCGGCACCGACGCCTTTTTGCGGTCCAGCCGGATGGTCACCGTGCCGCCGGCGTCCACCTCGCCGGCCGCCTCGGACACCTCCGGGGCCGGGGCCTTGACCGGCGGCGACGCATCGAAATCCTCGACCAGAACGTTCGCGGTATCCGGCAGCGCCGCCCGTACGACGGTCATGAAGCCCTCGGGCCCGCAGAGGTAGCAGTCGGCGTTGCGGTCCGCGCCGACGAACTTCTCCACGCCCCCCGCATCCAGCAGGCCGTGCTCGTCGTCGAGATGGCGCTGCACCGAGAGCCGGCCGGGATAACGCTCGACCAGGTCGTCGAGCATCGCCTCGAAGATCGCCGAACCGCGGTCACGATCGGCGCACAGCAGGCGCACCGTGCGGTCCGTGCTCGCCAATGCGCTCTTGGCCAGCGACAGGATCGGGGTGACGCCGCTGCCGCCGGCGAAGGCGAGCAGCGGAGCCGACGCCGAACCCAGCACGAACGTTCCCGCGGCCCTGGTCATGGTCAACTCGTCGCCCTCGACCACGTTGTCGATGATCCAGTTCGACACTTTGCCGCCGTTGACCCGCTTGACGGTGGTCATCAGTTCGGTGTCGGTCTCGGGTGCGCTCGACATCGAGTACGACCGGTACAGGTCCTCGCCGTCGACGGTCACCTTGAACGTGCAGAACTGCCCGGCGCGGTAGGAAAACGGCTGCTCCTCGGGGGCAAGCACGTAGGTACGGCTGTCCGCGGTCTCCTTGATGATCCGAGTCACCGTGGCCCGCTGGAACACGTGGCGTTCCGCCATCCCCACACCTTCCACACTTTGCGTTCTTCGCCTAAGAGAATACTATTCTCTCAAAACGATAGGATCTTCTCAATGTCTCCGACGGCGCTCGTCTTCGAGGAGCGGCACTACACGTTGCCGCAGCTCGAGGCGTTGGCGGACGGGCTGGCCATCAGCTTGCGGGAACGGGGGGTGACGGCCGGCGGGCGGGTGGCGTTGATGTCGTCCAACCGTCCCGAGTTCGTCGTCGCGCTGCACGCCATCTGGCGGCTGGCCGCCGCGGTCGTGTTGATCAGCCCGGCGTGGAAACGCCACGAGGTCGAACACGCCCTGGCGCTGACGACCCCGTCGCACGCCGTCGGCGATCACGACGTGCTGTCGGAGCTGATGCCGATGCTGCATCTCGACGAGCCGATCCTTCCCGGGGATTCTGGGGCATTCCCGCAGCCGCCGACCGACGCCGATGCGGTGCTGGCCTTCAGTTCCGGCACGACGGGTCTGCCGAAAGCCGTTCGGCACACCCATCATTCGCTGCAGGCCGCGGTGGGACACTGGCGCGACGCGCTAGGTTTGACGGCTACCGACCGCATTCAGGTCACCACACCGCCGTCACACATCCTCGGTTTGCTCAACATCATGACGGCCTTGCAGACCGGTGTGTGGATGCGCCTGCACCGCCGATTCGACGTCGACCGCATGCTGCAGCACATCCAAGACGACCGGATCACCGTCGAAATGGCGGTCGCTCCAATCGCTTTGGCCCTCGCCGCGCACCCGCGGCTGGAGTCTTACGACCTCTCCTCGCTACGGTTCATCATGTGGGGCGCGACGCCGGTCAACGCCAGCGTCGCTCAGACCGTCACCCGTCGCACCGGCGTCGGGTGGATTCCGGCCTACGGCACCACGGAGTTGCCGGTGATCGCGTGCAACCCACGTGACGGAGCGCGGCTCGACTCGGTCGGCCGGCCGGTGCCGGGTGTGCAGGTGCGCGTGACGTCATTGCAGACCGGTGAGCCGCTCGGCCCGGGTGAGATCGGCGAAATCCAGGCGCGGGCCGAGTCGCTGATGGCCGGCTACCTGCCAGGTGAGGCGACGCGAGATGTGTTGTGCGACGGCTGGTATCGAACCGGCGATATCGGCTACCTGGACGCCGGCGGCTGGTTGCGCATCACCGACCGGTCCAAGGAGATGATCAAGGTCCGCGGCTTTCAGGTCGCGCCCGCCGAGATCGAGACCGTCCTGCACGAACACCCCGCGGTGCAGGACTGCGCGGTATTCGGTGTTCCCGACGGCGCCGACGGGGAGCTGGTGGTCGCCGCCGTCGCGGCCCGTGCGCCGGTCGACGCCGCCGAGCTCACGGCTCAGGTCAGCGATCGCCTGGCGTCCTACAAACGTGTGAGTCGTGTCGTGTTCGTGCCCGAAATCCCTCGGCTGCCTTCGGGAAAGGTGCTGCGCCGAGTCCTCAAGGAGCGTTATGGATGTACGTCTGACAGCTGAACAGCAACAACTGCGGGACGCGGCAGCGAAACTCGCCGATGATCTTGGTCCGGGGTCGGTGCAGGATCTCGCTGACGGCGAACGAATCGTCAGGCTCGACAAGCAAATTCAGCTGACCGGTTGGCGAGCGTTGCGCACCGACGAAGCCTCTGCTGTCGAGGTGGCGATTGTCGCGGAGGAGTTCGGCCGCGGGTTGGTGGACGCCCCGTTCGTGGGCCCGGTGCTGGCCGACGATCTCGCCCGGCGGGTCGGTGACGACGGCTCAGGGTCGACCATCGCCGTCGACGGTCGGGCGGTTGATGCGCGTGGCTACCGACGCGCCCTCACGCTGGACGGTACGACGGTGTCGGCCGCCGACGTCGGCGCTTCCCGCGACTCCGTCGACCTCACCCGGACCACTGCCGATCTCTGCGGAAATGCCACGGCCATAGGCGATCTGGACGACGACGCCGCGCAGCGCTGGCTGGCGCTCGCGCTGGCCACCACCTCGGCCGACCTGGTCGGCGCGGCGCGCGGCGCGCACAGTCTGGCCGTGGAGTACGCGAAAATCCGTGAGCAGTATGGTAAGTCGATCGGCTCATATCAGGCCATCGCCCACCTACTCGCCGAAAGTCTGGCCCTGATCGAGGGATCGGTCAGCATCCTGCGACACGCCGCCTGGGCCGTCGACGAGCTCGACCCGGCCGAGGCGATCCGGGCCGGCCGGTTCGCCAAGGTCTACTGCGCGCGCGCCGCGCGGACCGTATGCGAGACCGCGATTCAGGTGCACGGCGGCATCGGCAACACCTGGGAGTGCTTGGCGCACGTCTTCCTGCGCCGCGCGCTCACCTCGACTCAACTGTGGCCCGTCAAGCTGGAGGAGATCAGCGTTGGACTTCCGTGACTCGACTGATGAAGCCGCCTTCCGGGACCGGCTGCGATCGTGGCTTTCCGTGCACGCCAAGGAGTTTCCCAGCTCGGGCGACGAGTACTGGGCCCGGCAGGGTGAGTGGCACCGCGCGCTCTACGAGGGCGGCTTCTTCGGGCTGTCCTGGCCCCGCGAGTACGGCGGCCAGGAACTGCCGCCGGTGTATGACGTCATCCTCGACGAGGAGCTGGCGCGTGCCGAGGCCCCGCCGCGGCCCAGCCTCGGCTATCTGGTCGCGGGTCTGAGCCGACACGGCAGCAAGGAGCTATGCAGCCGCTTCCTGCCCGGCATGATCAACGGCACCGAGCGGTGGTGTCAGGGCTTCAGCGAACCGGGCTCCGGCTCCGATCTCGCATCGCTGACCACCACCGCCACCCGCGAGGGCGACAACTACGTCATCAACGGTCACAAGATCTGGACCAGCTATTCCGACGTCGCGGATTGGTGTCTGCTGCTGGCGCGTACCGACCCCGAGGCCAAACGGCACCGCGGCATCTCGGCGTTCATCATCCCGATGAAACAGACTGGCGTGCAACAGCGTCCGCTGCAGATGATCAACGGGGTCACCACCGAATTCGGCCAGGTGCTGTTCGACGGCGCGACCGTGTCGGCCGAAAACATGGTCGGCGAACCCGGTGAAGGGTGGCCGCTGGCGATGACGGTGGTCGGCCATGAGCGGGAGCCGTCCACACTGGGCTACGCGGCGCGGTACGGCAAGCTTGTCCGTCAGCTCGCCGCCCGCGCCGACGGATCGGTGAACGAGGAACTCGCTTGGGCCGCAGTGCAAACCGAGATGCTGACTCATCACGTTCGGCGGCGGCTGTCCGAACAACTCGACGGTGTCACCCATACCTCGGATGGATCGCTGGACAAGCTGCTGATGACCTGGGTCGAACAGTCGGTCGGTCACGCCGCGCTGGCGGTGGGCGGAATCGACGACCCGAATCTGCTCAGCGCCTACCTCTACAGCCGCGCGCAGAGCGTCATGGGTGGCACATCGCAGATCCAGAAGAACATCATCGCCTCACGAATCCTGGGGCTGTAGGAGTGATCGCGAGCGCGGGCGGAGCCCGGGTGAAGCGGGTCACGACCATAGAAGGAGCCTGACATGTACGACATGCCAACCGAAATCGACGTTCAGGCCGAAGGCCCGCTTCGGATCATCACGCTGAACCGGCCCGACTCGCTGAATTCGGTCAACGACTCGCTGCACCACGGTCTGGCCAAACTATGGCAGCGGTTGAGCGATGACCTGAGCGCTCGGGTAGCGGTGATCACCGGTGCGGGACGGGCGTTTTCGGCCGGTGGCGACTTCGGTTACCTCGAAGAGTTGGCCACCGATGCGGACTTGCGTGCGAAGACGATCATCGATGGACGTGAGATTGTGCTCGGCATGGCGCGCTGCCGCATTCCGGTGCTGGCTGCCGTGAATGGGCCGGCCGTCGGATTAGGCTGCAGCCTGGTCGCGTTGAGCGACATCGTCTACATCGCCGAAGACGCGTATCTCGCTGACCCGCACGTGCAGGTGGGATTGGTCGCCGCTGACGGTGGACCGCTGACCTGGCCGCTGCACATCAGCCTGCTGCTGGCCAAGGAGTACGCGCTGACCGGCGCCCGGATTCCCGCGGCGAAGGCCGTCGAACTGGGCCTGGCCAACCACGCGGTGGCCGACCCGCTCGGCGAGGCGATCAAGGCCGCCAAGAAGATCCTCGAATTGCCCCAGCAGGCCGTCGAGAGCACCAAGCGCGTCCTCAATATCCACCTCGAGCGCGCCGTGCTCGCCACCATCGACTACGCGCTGTCCGCGGAGAGCCAGTCCATGCAGACCGAGGACTTCCGGGCGATCGTCGCGAAGTTCAACGCCAACAAAAACTAGCGGCCCGCCGACAGCCCGGGTAGCCGGGATCTCGCGTTCGACGGCCCGGCCAGCCGGGCTCTCGCGTTCGCTGGCCGCCGGCTACTTCGGCGGGAAGCGCAGCGCGCCGTCCAACCGGATGACTTCGCCGTTGAGGTAATCGTTTTCGACGATGCTCTGCACGAACGCGCCGTACTCGGGGGAGCGACCCATCCGCTTGGGGAACGGAACCTGCGGGCCCCAGTACGCCTCGAGCTGGTCGCCGGCCTTGCCGTAGGCCGGCGTCAGGAACGTGCCGGGCGCAATGGTGACGACGCGAATGCCGAGCGGCGACAGGTCGCGAGCCGCGACCAGCGTCATACCGACGACCCCACCCTTGGCCGCCGCATAGGGCAACTGGCCGATCTGGCCCTCGTAGGCCGCGATCGATGCCGTGTTGATGATGACGCCGCGGGCGCCCTCGTCGACCGGCTCCTGCCGGGCGATGGCCGCTGCGGCCAGTCGCAGGACGTTGAACACCCCGGTCAGGTAGACGTCGATGGTCGTCTTGAAGCCGTCCAGGTCCAGTGGTGAGCCGTCCTTGCCGATCAGCCGCCCACCGCTGGCGGGGCCGCCGTGCGCGTCGACCGAGATACGCAGCGGGGCAAGCGATTCCGCCTCGGCTAGGGCCGCGTTGACGTCTTCGGTCTTGGTCGCGTCGGTGCGGACGTAGCGGGCGTCCAGCTCCTTGGCCAGCGCCGCGCCCTTTTCGTCGGCCAGATCGGCGATCACTACCTTCGCTCCCGCGGCGTGCAACCGGCGGACAGTGGCCTCACCCAGGCCGCCCGCGCCGCCGACGACTATGGCCGAGCTCCCGCTGATCTGCATCGCTATTTCCCTTCTTGCAACTCATACTCTCGGTCTGTGAGAATAATGTTCTCATACCGCCACAGCGACCCGTGGACCCGCGTTTGCCGAATTGGAGATAAGCCGTGAGCAACGACGTTCTGGTCATCATCGGCGTCGGCGGCATGGGGGTCTCGGTGGCCCGCCGTTGTGGGGCGGGGCGGACCATCGTGCTGGCCGACATCAACGCCGAAGGCCTGGCGGCGACGGCCGCAGCGCTCACCGACGACGGTCATCAGGTGTTGACCCAGGAGGTCGACGTCACCTCGCGCGGCTCGCTCGCCGCGGTCGCCGAGGCGGCCAAGCGTGCCGGGCGCGTCACGTCGGTGGTGCACACCGCGGGGCTCTCGCCCCAACAGGCATCCACGGAGGCCGTCCTGGCCGTCGACCTGCTGGGTGTCGCGCTGAGCCTCGACGAATTCGGCAAGGTGATCGAGCCCGGCGGCGCGGGCGTCGTGATCGCCAGCATGGCCGGTCACATGCTGCCGCCACCGGATGCCGAGGTCGCCCGACAGCTCGCGAGCCTGCCCGCCGAGGAGCTGCTCGGCCTCGAAGCGTGCACGAGCATCACCAGCAGTCAGATGGCCTATCCGTTTGCCAAGCGGGCCAACCAGATTCGGGTCGCTGCGGCAGCCGAGACGTGGGGGCAACGCGGGGCCCGGATCAACTCCATCAGCCCCGGCATCATCTCGACGGCGATGGGACGCCTCGAGCTCGACAGCGAATCGGGCACGCTGATGCGGACAATGGTCGACAACTCAGGACTCCGGCGCCTCGGCACACCCGAGGACATCGCCGCAGCCGCCGAGTTCCTGCTCGGACCCTCCGCGTCATTCATCACCGGCACCGATTTGCTGGTCGACGGCGGCGTGGTCGCCGCGATCACCACCGGCACAATCGATGTCTGGCGAAGGCGCTCGCCGAGCGCCGACCAGCGGCTGAGCTAGTCGACCGACTTCCCGGTCGCCGCGGCGTAGCCCGCGCGGTAGCCGAAAACCATTGCCGGGCCGATGGTTCCACCGGCGCCGCCGTAGGCCCGTCCGGTCACCCCGCCCATCGCATTGCCGGCGGCGAACAGACCCGGGATCGGCTCGCCGCTGACGTGCAGCACGCGACCGTCGCGGTCGGTGCGCGGTCCGCCCTTGGTGCCCATCGCGCCCACCGACACCGGAACGGCGTAGAACGGCGCGGTGTCTATCGCGCCAAGCGTCTTGCCGGCCAACGTCGTCGCGTGCTCGTCGCCCCAGTAGCCGTCGTAAGCGCTTGAGCCACGGCCGAAGTCGGGGTCGGCGCCTTCGCCGACATTGCGGTTCCAGACCTCGATGGTGCGGTTGAGCCCGTGCAGGGCGATCCCGGTCTTGGCGGACAGCTCGGCCAGGTCCGCGGATTCGCTGAACCAGTCCGGCACCGGACCGTCGGGGTCGACGCCCAAAAACCCGTAGCGCTTGAGGTGTTGGGAGTCGAACACCATCCAGGCCGGGTCGTTGACGTAGCCCTCGCGCGGATCGAGGTAGTGGAAGGCGCCCGCCATCGAGTTGTAGTCGCAGGCTTCGTTGACGAATCGCCGGCCGAGCCGGTTGACGATGATGCTGCGTGGCCGGGTGCGTTCCAGCCGCACACTGCGGCTGCGTTGGCGCCCGTCGATGGTGTCGCCCGGGATCTGCACGATCGGCACCCACCACGCCTCGCCCATGTTGGCCAGGTCGGCGCCATGAGCCATCGCCATGCGCAGCCCGTCGCCGGTGTTGTTGGGCGGCGAGACGGCGCCGTGCATCGGTCCGCGCAGAAAAGCGTTGACCAGAGCCGAATCCCACTCGAATCCGCCGGTGCCCAAAATCACTCCCCGCCGGGCGTGCACGGCCAACTGCCGACCGGCAGCGGAGATCCGGACTCCGGTGATCGTGCCGTCTTCGGCGATCAGTTCCTCGGCCCGGGCATTCGTGTGGGGCGTGACGCCGACGTCGAGCAGCCCTTTGAGCAGCCCGGCGATCAGCGCCGTACCGGCCACGCACAGGTCGGCATTCGGGTCGCCGCCCGCGTACAGCCGGGCCCGGGTCTCGGCGTCGAACCCGACATTCGACCAGTCCTGCGGAAACGCGGTGATCCGGTCGCGCCATTCACCGAGCTGGTTGAGATCGAAAGGAGCCGCGCTCAACGAGCGCCCTCCGCCGGGTTGGCCGCCGGGTAGCTCCGGCTTGTAATCCGGGAACCCGGCGGCGATTTCGAATCGCAGGCCGCTGTGGGCCTCGATGAAATCGAGCATCGCCGGACCGGTCCGCACAAAGGTCTCGACGAGTGCGTCGTCCATCGATCCGAGCGACTGTGCGTGCAGATAGCGCAGCGCATCGTCGACCGTCAGTACGCCGTCGGGCGAGCGGTTATGTGCGGGGATCCACACCACACCGCCCGAAACCGCGGTGGTGCCACCGACAGTCGGGGCCTTCTCGTATACCGCCACCGAGACGCCGCTGGCGACGGCGGTCAGTGCCGCGGCCAGCGCGGCTCCACCGCTGCCCAGCACCACGACGTCGACCTCATGGTCCCAAGACGGCATAGTTCTGAATTCCTTTCTGTCCGGTCAGCCGAGGACCGCCGACAATTCCTTGGCTGCCTTGACAACTGCGTCCTTGCCGCTCATCACCACGTCCTCGCGATGTGAGATCAAGTTGATGCACGCCGGCGGCGACGGTGGATCGCGGTGCACTGGCACCGCCAAACCGTATGTGTTCGGCTCGATTTCGCCATGGGTGATCACCCAACCCTGGGCACGGGCGCGGACCACCAGATCGCGTTCATCCGGACGAGGCGGCAGGCTGGCCAGCAAGGCGATGCCCGCGGCACCCCGATCGAGCGGGTAACGGCTGCCCTCGTGGAACGCCAACTGGTAGGGGACCTGGGTCGGAACGATCACCGCGATCGCCACCTGCTGGTCACCCTCGGCCACCAGCAGCGACACCGTGGTGCCCAGATCCTCGGCCAGGGCTCGCAGGATCGGCACACTGAGTTGGCGCAGATTGCGATCGAACGAGGCACCGAGCAGCGCGAGACCGGCGGCCGGGCGGTAGCGACCATCCTCGCCCTTCGCGACGAATCGGAATTGCGCCAGCGTGGCGAGCAGGCGGTACGCGATCGTCCGATGCACGCCGACACCGTCGGCGACCTGCTGCACGGTCATGCCCGCCGGAGCGTCGGCCACCAGTTGCAACGCGCTGAGCCCACGGGCCAGCGTCTGCGACCCCGGCGCGGTGGTTCTCGGGACCTCGCCCATGTCAGCGGCCCACGATCTTGCTTGACAGACACCCCGTGGAGAGTGATGCTCTATAGATAGTGCACATTAGTGTGCGATTTTAGCACACATCGATGACGCGAAACGACAACCAGATTTCCGCGCACGGCAAGAGAGGAACCGGTGGCCGAGCACGAGAGCGTGTGGAGTGACCTGCAGGGTGTCCCGTTTGAGCAGGGCTACCTGAACGCCGGCGGTGTGCGTACGCGTTACTTGCATGCCGGCGACGAGAGCAAGCCGCCGCTGATCCTGCTGCACGGATCCGGCGGCCATGCCGAGGCGTATGTCCGCAATCTCGAGGCTCACGCCGAGCACTTCTCGACCTGGTCGATCGACATGGTGGGGCATGGCTACACCGATAAACCCGGCCAGCCCTTGGAGATTCAGCATTACGTCGACCACCTGTTCGCGTTCATGGCCGCGATCGGCGTCGAGCGCGCGCACCTGTCCGGCGAATCCCTTGGCGGGTGGGTGGTTTCGCGCGCTGCCGCCGACCATCCCGACAAGGTCGACCGGTTGGTGCTCAACACCGCCGGCGGCTCGCAGGCCGACCCCGAGGTGATGAAGCGGATCATCACACTGTCCATGGCCGCCGCCGAGAATCCGACCTGGGAGACCGTGCAGGCGCGGATCAAGTGGCTGATGGCTGACAAGTCGAAGAACTACGACGACCTGGTGGCCAGTCGGCAGCGGGTCTACCGCCAGCCCGGCTTTGTCAACGCGATGCGCGACATCATGGCCTTGCAGGATCCGGTGATCAGGGCACGTAACCTGCTGGGCGCCAAGGACTATGGATCGATCACCGCGCCCACCCTGGTGTTGTGGACCAGCGACGATCCGACCGCCGACGTGAGCGAGGGCCGACGCATCGCGTCGATGATCCCGGGTGCCCGCTTCGAGGTGATGTCCGGCTGTGGCCACTGGCCGCAGTACGAGGACACCAAGACGTTCGACCGCTTGCACATCGACTTTCTGCTGGATCGTTGACGATGGACGAAGGGGCAGAGGTCCAGGAAATCGACGTCGACGTTGTGGTCGTCGGCGCGGGCCCGGTCGGACTGACGCTGGCCAATATCCTTGGCCTGCAAGGAGTCAGCACCCTGGTGTTCGAAGAGCGCGAGACGCTGATCGATTATCCGCGCGGGGTCGGACTCGACGATGAGTCGCTGCGCACGTTCCAGGCGATCGGTCTGGTGGACCATGTCCTGCCGCATACCGTGCCCAACCAGATCCTGCGATTCGTCGACGCCAAACGCCGGATACTCGCCGAAATGGCGCCGCCCGACGCACGTTTCGGCTGGCCGAAGCGCAACGGCTTCGTCCAGCCGCTGGTCGACGCCGAATTGCTCCGCGGCCTGGAAAGATTCGAGCACGTCGAGGTGCAGTGGGGACGGACCTTGGCGTCCTACACCGAAGCGCCCGATGCGGTCACCGTCGAACTCGACGGGGAGGGCGGACGTAAGAGCGTACGGGCCCAGTATGTCGTCGGCTGTGACGGCGGCCGGAGCGCCACCCGACGGTTGATGGGGGTGTCGTTCGACGGCACCACGTCACCGACCCGCTGGCTGGTGGTCGACATCGCCAACGATCCGCTCGGACACCCCAACAGCGAAGTCGGCGCCGACCCGGCCCGCCCCTACGCCTCGATCTCGATCGCGCACGGAATTCGCCGGTTCGAGTTCATGATTCACGCCGACGAGACCGACGAGCAGGCGGAAGACCCGGCCTTCCTCACCCAGATGCTGGCGTCGATGGTTCCCCATCCCGACCGCGTCGATGTGATTCGGCACCGGCTCTACACCCACCACTCCCGGATCGCCGGCGCGTTCCGCAAGGGCCGCCTGCTGCTGGCCGGCGACGCCGCTCACCTGATGCCGGTGTGGCAGGGGCAGGGTTACAACAGCGGCATCCGCGATGCGACCAACCTGGGCTGGAAGCTCGCGGCCGTGGTCAACGGCTACGCCGAAGAAGCCTTGCTCGACACCTACGATGTCGAGCGTCGCAAGCACGCCCGGGCCATGATCGACCTGTCGACGATGGTCGGCCGGGTCATCTCGCCGACCAACCGACGCGTCGCGGCGGCCCGCGATCTGCTGGTGCGTTCGGCGTCAATTGTGCCCTCGCTCAAGCGATATGTGCTCGAGATGCGGTTCAAGCCGATGCCGCGATACGAGCAGGGCGCCGTCGTGCACCCCGAGCCGCGGCGGGCCGATTCGCCGGTCGGAACGCTGTTCGTGCAGCCCCGGGTTGACACCAGGGAGCAGCAGAACGTCCTGCTCGACGACGTACTGGGTAATGGGTTCGCCGTGATGTGCTGGAACAACAACCCGCGGGAGATCCTTGGCGCCAAGGCATTTGCGGATTGGCAGGCGCTGGGGGCGAAGCTCGTCGCGGCCCGGCCGTTGACCCAGCTGCACTGGGACGGCGACGACGATCCCGACGTGGTGGTCGTCGGCGACTCGACCGGCCAGCTGAAGGCCTTCTTCGACGGGCATAGCGAATCCGTGCTGTTCCTGCGCCCCGACCGATGCATCGCGGGGGCCTGTATCGCCCAACTCGCGTCCGAAGTGAGCGCCTCGCTTTTCGACGTACTCACCTTGACAGCGGGAGGCGGTGAATTTCAACGTGCCAATCGCCCTGTGCTGTATGTCCCACAGCCCACTGCTCAATCTGCCCGGGCCGTCCCAGGACCTTCTTGATGACATCGACAGCGCCCTCACGCAGGCAAGGGATTTCGTCGCGGACTTCAACCCCGAGATCGTCACCATCTTTGCCCCCGACCACTACAACGGCTTCTTCTACCGGACGATGCCGCCGTTCTGCATCGGCACCGACGCCCAAGGTGTCGGCGACTACGGCACCCATAAGGGCCCGCTCGATGTGCCCGAGGCCACCGCGGTCGCGTGTGCGAAAGCCGTGTTGTCGGCCGGCGTTGACGTCGCGATCTCGGCCAGCATGGATGTCGATCACGGCACCGTGCAACCGCTGGAGAAGCTGTTCGGCAAGGCTACGGCGCGCCCGGTGATTCCGATCTTCATCAACTCGGTCGCCACCCCACTGGGTCCGCTGCATCGCTGCCGCACGCTCGGCACGGCGGTCGGCAGCTACCTGGCCACGCTGAACAAGCGAGTTTTGGTGGTGGGATCCGGTGGGCTGTCGCATGATCCACCGGTTCCGACCCTGACGACCGCCACACCGCAGGTCGTAGACCGGATTGTGCACGGCCGGCCGATGACAGCCGAACAACGGTCGGCACGACAGTCGGCGGTGATCGAAGCGGCCAAGAACTTCGCCGGTGGCGAGAGTCCGCTGCAACCGCTCAACCCCGGGTTCGACCAGAAATTCCTCGAGATCATCGACAGCGGCGATCTCGAGGAATTGGACAACTGGTCGAATGCATTCATCGCCGGCGAGGGCGGCAACTCCGCACACGAAATACGCACCTGGGTCGCGGCTTTCGCCGCGCTGGCGGCCGCCGGTCCCTACGCAACGGGCGTCCGCTACTACCGGCCCGCTCCCGAGCTGATTGCGGGCTTCGCGGTCCGAACGGCGGTGCCCGCGTGACATTTGACAGGGTTGTCGACGTTCTGGTCATCGGCTCCGGCGGCGGAGGGATGACGGCGGCGCTGGCCGCGGAGGCCTCCGGCCTCACCACGCTGATCGTCGAAAAGTCCAGTCAATTCGGCGGTTCCACCGCACTGTCCGGCGGCGGTATCTGGGTGCCCGGCGC
This sequence comes from Mycobacterium sp., assembly GCA_035606475.1. Taxonomy (GTDB): domain Bacteria; phylum Actinomycetota; class Actinomycetes; order Mycobacteriales; family Mycobacteriaceae; genus Mycobacterium. The sequence continues at coordinate 14,708 of DATNFI010000250.1, forward strand.
GCCGGCGCAGCGTCGAGCCGGCTACACACCCCCGCCGGACGAGGTGGTCGACTACCTGCGACGCATCACCGACGGCCTGGTCAGCGATGCGCGAATCCGCCAATACGTCGACTCGGCCCCGGAGATGATGGACTTCCTCGAAAAGCTCAGCCCATGGCTGGAATTCGTCTGGAAGCCCGGGTACGCCGACTACTACCCGGAACTGCCCGGTGGGTCCGAACTCGGCAGTACCATCAACGTCCCGCCGATCGATCTGCGCGTGCTGGCCGACGAGGAACAGGATCTCCTCACCCCGCTGGCGCTGGCGCCGCGTGGAATCTGGTTGGGCCCCAAAGAACTTCGCTCGTTCTACCAAGTACGGCAATCCTGGGCCGGCAAGCGAGTTTTGGTGAAGCTGGTCTGGCGAATGGTCCGGGCACACGTCTTCGGCGACCGGATGGCCGCTATCGGCCAGTCGCTGGCCGCGCGATTGCGGCTGGCGCTGAAAGACCGCGGCATTCCGCTGTGGCTGGATGCCCCGATGACGCAACTGATCACTGACGACGACGGATCGGTGATCGGTGCCGTCGTCATGAAAGGCGGTACGCCGCAGCGGATCGGCGCCACCCGCGGGGTGATCGTCGC
>DATNFI010000251.1:0-2019 GCA_035606475.1 Mycobacterium sp.
CGGTGATCTTCGGCGACGCAACGCTGGTGCAGACGCTGCAGGTGGCGCGGGTCGACCGCGCCCGCGCGGTGGCGGTGCTGACCCGCGACGACATGATCAACATCGAAACTGGCATCGTGCTGGCCGAGATGCTGGGACCGCGGGTGATGCCCGAGGTCAATCGGCGCGCCGAGGTCTCGGTGGTGCTCCGGGTCTATGACCGCGCGTTGGGGTTGGCGGTCGCGCAGCGATTCGGTTTCGAGAACGTCCGCTCGTCGGTCGCGCTGGCCGCGCCGTGGTTCATCGGCGCCGCCATGGGTGTCGAGGTGCTGGGCACCTTCTCGATCGGCCAGAGCTCGTTCATGGTCGGGGCGATGCTGGTGGCCGAGGGGAGCGAACTCGACGGGCTGCAGATGGGCTCGTTGTCGAACAAGACGCGCGTGATCGCGATCTGCCGAGAGGACGCGCCGATCGATCTGCGTCCGCACCACGAAGGACGGCTGCGCGGCGGCGACACGGTGTACCTGGTCGGTCCGTACCGGGAGTTGGTGGCAACGCTGCGGAAGGGGTTGCCGCCTCGGCACGCGGCCGCCGACGCCGAACCTGCCGCCGAGGTCGACGGAGTGCCTGCGCAACAGCAGGACGTCGAGGTCGGCCGGCAGGCCCGCACGGGTTGACCTCCGAGGCACGACAAATTCGGATTCCCGTACAAGGTCCTTACGGAAAGCTGGCAAGTCGCTGGAGACGGCCTCTCCGGAGCGAGAGTGAGCCGGTCAGCCCCTAGAATCGGGACCGAACGCGCGTCCCGGGGGCGGAAAAACAGGCGTCGACGCGTCGGTAAACCTGAGAAATACTAAGGATTAACCCGAGCGATATGGGTAATTGGTGTCGCTCAATGCCATTGAGCTGCGCGATCATTTGTATATCGCCTGTTCAATGCAGATAATGGCGTGGTCTGCCGACCAACTGAGTCCGCCGGTGGATGCGCCATTGGCACTACCCAACGCCGCTAAATGGGCGGCTGCTCGACCATTTAGACCATTTGGCGGAAAGGGAGACCATGCTTTCGGGGACGGCTGAGCCCGAATGTCGCGATCACCCGTCGGAGGTCGTGGCGGCAGTCGGCGCGTCGGTGAGCGGCACAGACACGCCCACCCGGGCCTTCGCGACCACTCGGACGTCGGCTGACGACGCGCCGCTCAGCGAAGCGACAAAAATCACCGCGCGTGCCACCATTCATCCATCGGTCAATGGCATGGCCACGGCCGGGTGCATAGCTGGCTCGACCGCGGTGATTTAGAGGGGCTGGCTAGCCATGGAATTCGGGAATTATCCGCCAGAGGTCAACTCCGCCCGCATGTATGCGGGTGCCGGGTCGGGGCCGATGCTGGCCGCCGCCGAGGCGTGGGACTCGTTGGCCGCCGAACTCCATTCGGTGGCCAACTCGTATCAATCGGTCATATCGGGGTTGACCGCGGGCTCGTGGATGGGGCCGGCCTCGGTGTCGATGAGTGCGGCGGCCGCCTCGTACGCGGCGTGGCTGCGGGCCACCGCCGCACAGGCTGAGGAGACCGGCGCGCAGGCCAGGTCCGCGGCCGCCGCCTATCAGACCGCGTTTACGGCGACGGTGCCGCCGCCGATGGTCGCGGCGAACCGCAGCCAGCTGATGACGCTGATCGCCACCAACCTGTTCGGCAGAAACACCCAGGCGATCGCCGCGAACGAAGCCCAATACGGCCAGATGTGGGCCCAGGACGCCGCGGCAATGTACGGCTACTCGGCCTCCGCAGCGGCCGCCACCCAGTTGTCGCCGTTCAACCCGCCGCAGCAGAACACCAACCCCACCGGCGAGGCCGGCCAGTCGGCCGCCGTCGGTCAGGCCACCGGCACGGCCGCCGGCAACGTCCAAAGCACCATCCAGCAGGCGTTCTCGGCGATACCGAACGCACTATCGGCGGCGTCGCCGGCTGCCAGTACGGCGGCCGCCGCCTCCGACCCGTTGGGCACGCTCAGCGACCTGATCGCAATATTCGTCGACCT
>DATNFI010000252.1:0-24990 GCA_035606475.1 Mycobacterium sp.
CGAGGACGTGAAATTCGGTCTCGCGCCATGGTTTAGGTACTTCCAGAAGGTCGCGGCTTTCCCACAGATGACGATGCCCGGCGAGCAGGTCGACGAGATGATCGACGTCATCAACGACAACGGCGCCGGCGTGATCGGTACCCCCGAGCAGGCCCGCGAGCAGGTGCAGCGGATGTGGGATCAGTCGGGCGGTTTCGGCTGCATGCTGCAGATGGGCCACGAGTGGGCGAATCCGGCGGCGACCAAGCGGTCGGCCGAATTGTTTGCCGCCGAAGTGATGCCGCATTTCCAGGGTCAGGCAGCGCCCACCCTGAACGCCGCGGCGCGCGCCAGTGAGGTGCGCGAAGGCCTCGCCCAGTCGCAGAACGACGCGGTCGCGCACATGACCAAGAAATATCAGGACGAAATCGCCTCGAAATAGCCGTCTTTCGGATTCAGTCGACCTTGATCCCGAACCAGTCCCGCAGGATAGGACGAAGTTCGTCGACATCGGGCCGTGCTGCCGACGACGCCCAGGCCACGTAACCGTCCGGTCGCACCAGCAGTGCGGTGGCCGACACGTCACCGATCGCGTGTCCGGTGACAACGGTAATCCGTTCTGTGACAGCAGAAGTCGCAGCGGCGACGACGGCGTCCGCAGTGAGATCGATCAGCAGCGGGCGACCGCTGCGGGCAAGCTCGGCCACTCGTTGTTCGGCGCCATCGCTCGCCACAGCGAAATCGGGCACCCATCGTCCGGCCAACGGATGCTCGCCTAGTGCGTAGTGATTGTCGTTGCCGGACAACAGATCACCGATCCGCTTGGCGTTGTTGGGATCTTCGAGCAGCTCCGAGAACATGCCGCGCAGCGCGGAGATTTCGGTGCCCGGCCGCACCAGCGCCAATTGGGCGCGGCTGTGCATGATGACCCGCTCGGCGGCGGGCCGGCGCTCGGCCTGATAGGTGTCCAGCAGCGCGGGGTCCGCGCCGCCGGAGATGACCGCGGCCAGCTTCCAGCCGAGATTCACCGCGTCCTGCAGGCCGAGGTTCAGGCCCGGTCCACCCATCGGTGAATGGACATGCGCCGCATCGCCGACGACGAACACCCGGCCCGATCTGTACTGCGACGCGATCCGCGAGTTGATGCCGTAGAAGCGGCGAAGGTCCAGCGGCTGGTCGGACGCCACCGGCGTCAGCGGTACGTCAACTCCGACAACACGTTTCAGGCTGGCCTCGATCTCGGCCAGGCTCACTGGTTCTTCGTTGTAGGCGTCGTCGCCGCCGTCGACTCGGTCCTCGTCGGCCGATCGATCCAATTCCATCGTGATGACCATTGCCCGATCACCGAGTCGACGGCACGCGAAGACGCCGCGCTCGGCGCGGTGGAACGGGGTGGGCGGCAAAGGACCCAAGCCGGGAATGGTGAGCATGCCGGTAGACGGGTCCACCCAGTCGGCGGGAGGTGCCACCCCGAATGCCATTCGGGCTACCGCGTCATGCGAGGTCATTCCCGGAAAGTCGATGCCGGCAAGCTTGCGGGTCTGGCTGGTGCCCCCGTCCGCCCCGATCAGGTATTGCGCGGGCAGTTCGTACGAGCCGTCCGGACCCTCGACACGCACGACGACGCCGTCGCCGTGTTGCTCGAATCCTGCCAGTCGGTGACCCCAGCGAATATCGGCACCGCTGGCGCGGACCCGCTCCGCCAGAATGTGGACCAACCGAGGCTGCTGAACCGGGACCATGAAGTGCTGCGAATCGGGCACCTTGGTCAGATCCAGCGCCATCGCCGCGAACATGACCCACGGGGACGGCTGCGGGGGATCGGGCGTCCCGGATACCACGCCGTAGAGATCGCGGTGGTCGAGCAGCCGAACCGCTTGGCCGGTAATCCCATTCGCGCGCCGTTGCGGGTTGGGTCCGGCCAACGGCTCCAGCACGACGGGTCGGATACCGGCCAAACCGAGCTCGTTGGCCAGCATCAGGCCGTTCGGGCCGGCCCCCGCGATGACGGCGTCGATCATTTAGGACAGCTTACTGATCCGTCCCGGGGCGTGCCAAGCTACTTGATTTACCTGAACTGGAGGATGGCGGTCGCAACGGCCAGGCCCAGACCGATCACTGCGGGCGCCGTCTCACCCGCACTGTCGGATGCGCGCGCGTGAAAACCGATGGCGCCCACCAGAAGCAGTGCTGCGCCAATGGCCGCGGCGACACCGATCGGCCACCAGGTCAGGCCCACCAGCACGCCCGCGACGGCGGCAAGTTCAAGGAGCCCGATTGTCCGCCACTGCACCGGGTTGAGGCCGAGGTGGTCGCGGGCCGTCAGCGATTGTTGAACGCCGACAATCTTGATCAGTCCGGCAAACCCGAGCAGGGCGGCAAGCAGCGCGGTCACGACAATTTTGGCGATCATTGCTACACGGTAATCCTCAGGCCGCGACGCCGGCGGCAGATGCGAAGGCGCGCAATTCGCGCTCGATGTCGGATCCAGCCGGCTGGTAGGCGACTTCGGTGACCCCGACGGCGGCGAGGCCGCGGACCCACTCCGCGACCTGGTCGGCGGTTCCGGTTAGCGCCGCGGCGCTGGCCATCGGGATGAGTTCGGCGACATACGGCTCGTCGCGCGGGTTGGCCTTCACCAGGTGCCCTTCGTGGATGGCGAGATGACGTTCGCTCTCAGGATGTTTCTCTACCGCCTCCCGCCAACCGCGCCCACCCGGCAGCGCGTCCACCGCGGCAGCGCCGCCACGCTCGTACACCGCGTGATACATCACCACCGCACCGGGACCCGCGGCGTCGGCGACCCGCGGCGAGGTCAGCTCTTCACCTTCGTCGAGCACCGTGCCGAAGGCCAGCAGCGCCCGCCAGTCGGCGGCGTCGACCGCGTCGGGCTGTGGCACGGCGGCCGAGAACACGCCGTCGCCGAGCTCAGCGGCCACCGCCAGGCCTTTGGGGCCGTCGGCGCCGATCAGGATCGGCACGTCGATCGGCCGCGGGGCCCCGTACCCGGACAGGTGCATCATCTTGATACTCGCGCCGTCCCATTCGACGGTCTCGCCGGCCAGCAGCGACTTCAGGCAGCGGACGTAGTCGGCGACCTGCCGCCACGGCAGAGGCCGCTTGCCCAAGGCGAACCGGCCGGTGAAGCCCGATCCGATGGCCACCGCCACCCGGCCGGGTGCCTGGTCCGCGAGTTCGGCGATCGCGGCCGCGTTGACCATCGGGTGCCGCAGGCTGGGGACCAGGACGCCCGGACCGAGACCAATGCGCGACGTGCGTTCGGCGCAGCGGCTCAGGATCATCCACACGTCGGGCATGAGCGCAGGGGAATCGTAGAGCCACGCGCGCTGGTAGCCGAGCGATTCGGCAAGTTCGACATGGGCCGGGGTGTCAGACGAGGTGGCGAACGCACAAGAAATGTCCACAGCCGGACCCTAATCGAGGCTGCCGACTATGGGGTGTCGTCGACGAGACCTTTGACTTGTTGGTAGTAGATGACCTTGCCTCCGCCGGCCCAATTCCCTTCCGGGATCTCATGAATCAGGGTCCAGACATGGAATGCCCGGTCGCCGTCGGGTTCGATGCCCGCAGCGGCGCAGACGGCGGCGTGGACGTCGGCGGCGAGCCGTTCCTTGCGGTCCTTGTCCAGCGCCCCGTCGAAGACCGTCATGTCGACGCGGAAACGCGGTGCACCCGACCCGCGACCACCCACCAATTGCGCGGCCGGATCCAGCTCGTGGAGGTAGACCAGGGTGTTGTCCCGTAGAAACGGCGTGTCCGGTGCTCGCTCCGCTCGCAGCAGCGCGGTGACCAGTTCGTCGGCCACTCGCTCCAGCGCCGGCCTTTCCACCGATCCGCGCACATAAGTCAGGTCGATCATCGGCATGGTTTCGGCCTCCCTCAGAGCTTCTTCAGCGAACGAACGACCTTGACGTACGGGGCGGTCGCGGTGGCACTCTTACGCAGACTCGGTTGTATCGCACCGGCATTGCCCAGAACGAGGTAACGCAGTCCATGGTCGCGGAACTCCCTGATCTGGTCGACGACTTCGTCCGGTGTTCCCACCGCGAACAACTCTTCGACGAGAGACCGAGGAACTTTCGCGGCGAACCTGAGCGCCGTCTGTTCGTCGATGGTCTGCGGGATGAGGTCCTGCACCCCGGTGAAGTCCGCCCCCATCGGGTGCTCGACGCCGTGACGGGCCCAATCGTTGGCGGGGGAGTTGAGCGTGAACACCTTGGCAATGTCGGATTCGACGACCTCGTCGATTTCGTCCCGCGATCGACCGGTGACGATGAACCGGATCAACGCGGGGGTGATGGCCGACGGGTCGCGCCCGGCGTCCGATGCCGCGGTGCGGACGATCTCGAGCTGTTCGCCGTACTCGGTAGCCCTCGTGGTCCCCGGGAACCAGCCGTCGGCATACCGGCCGGTGGCACGCATCATCCGGGGCCCGTGCGCGGCAATCCAGATCTCGGGCCACTTACCCCGATAAGGAGGCAGCGCGAATGTTGCATTGTGCAACGGAAAGAACGGTGAGTCGCGAGTGACCAACTCGCCGTTGGAATCCCACAGCGCACGGATGGTGGCGACGGCTTCCTCGAAACGTGCCACCGGTTTGGACCAGTCCACGCCGTAGGGGGCGTTGCTTTCCCGCTCACCGGTTCCAATACCCAGCACCGCGCGGCCACCAGTCAGCAGATGCAGCGACGCAGCGGCCTGCGCGGTCACTGCGGGATTGCGCCGGCCGGTGTCGGTCACGGCGACGCCGAGCTTCATCCTGCCGAGCTTGTTGCGGCCGGCCAGGTAGCCCAGGATCGTCCATGGTTCGAGATGCGCGTCCATCTTAGGAATCAGTCGCGCGGCGCCGACGTGTTCCGGTTTCCACATCGACGGCGGCAGCACCGAGTTGAGGTGGTCGGCGACCCAGAAGGAGTCGGCGCCGCACGCGAGGCCGATCGCGTAGTCGGCGTGCACGAGTGGCTTGGGCCCGAACCGAGAGTTGATCGTGTTGTGCATGACGCCGACATCGAAACGGGCCATAGTCTTTTCACTCCTCGGTAGGGTTTTCGCCGACGCAGTCGACGACAAGGGGCCGCAGATGGCGGGAATGGCAGAGCTGGTACCGGTGCTGCCTGCGCATCGCTTCGACGAAGCCGCGCTGGCCCGGTACCTGCGCGGACGGCTGCCAGGCTTCGACGGTCAGTTGGAAGTTCGGCAGTTTCAGGGCGGTCAGAGCAATCCCACGTTTCATCTGCACACCGCCGGTGGCGAGTACGTGCTGCGCAAGAAGCCGCCCGGCAAGCTGCTGCCACGGGCACACGAGGTCGAGCGCGAGCACCGGGTGATGGCCGCGCTGGCCGACACCGACGTGCCGGTACCGCGCATGCAGCTTTTGTGCGAGGACGAATCCGTGCTCGGCACAACATTTTTCGTCATGGATCACGTTCCGGGTCGGGTCTTCCCGGACCGGGTGATGCGCGAGGAGACGCCGGCTCACCGAGCGGCTGTATACGAGGACCTGGCCAAAGTGCTCGCGGCGCTGCACCGAGTGGATTGGCGCGCCGTCGGACTCGAGGGTTTCGGCCGGCCGGAGGGTTACATGCAGCGCCAGGTGGCGTTGTGGACCCGGCAGTGGGAGGCCGCCCGCATGGAGGACATGCCGGCGATGGATCAGCTGGCGACGTGGCTGCCCGAGCATCTGCCGGCAGATGATGCGCCGCCGTGCATCGCCCACGGCGACTATCGACTGGGCAACGTGCTGCTGCACCCCACCGAGCCGCGGGTAGTGGCGGTGCTGGACTGGGAGCTGTCGACGATCGGCAATCCGCTGGCCGACCTCGGGTATTTCTGCGTCACCTATCACGTGCCGGGTGGACCCGGTGGCCGAAGCGGCGTCCTCGGCGAAAACCTCACTGGCACGGGACTTCCCGATCAGCAAGAGTTCCTGAACAGCTACTGTGCGCATGCCGATCGCAAGCTGCCCGAGTCGCTTGATGTGTTCGTGGTGTTCTCGATGTTCCGGCTGGCCTCGATCACCGCGGGGGTATGGCGGCGCGGCGTCGAAGGCAATGCGGCCGATTCCCGGGCCGGCACCACCGAATATCGCGAGCGCTACCGCAGTATGGCCGAGACCGCCTGGAACTTGGCGCAACAGATCACCGCCTGACCGAGACCTACACGCCGGCGAAGTAGAAGCCCAGCAGCAGTGTGAAAAGTCCGAGCACCCATCCACTGGTTGTCAACTTCAGCCAGAGCGGTGCGCGACGGACTTCCATAAAATGCTGAATCACCAAGTACGCCTTGACCGCAGCAATCAGTAAGACCACCGTGGTGACCGTCGTGTTGATCTGGTGCGCGCCGCCGCCGTCGACGGAAATGAACGACGACGCGATTGTGACCGTCGTGAGAAATGCCCACACGATCGTCAGGGGACTGCGGATCAGCGACGTCACAGACCTACCTCATCAAATACAGCAGGGCGAATAGGACCAACCACAAAACATCGACCATGTGCCAGTAGGTGGCGCCGGTCTCGACGAGCGAGATCTTGGGCTGGGCCGATGTCTTGAGGTTGCGAATGACGAAGCACATGATGACCAGGCCGAGCGCGACATGGCAGAGATGCATGCCGGTCATCACGAAGTAATACATGAAGAACAGGTTCTTGCCTGGCGTCAGACCGGCGCTGATTTCGGGAATCCACTCGAACAGCTTCAGCAGCGGAAAGGCAGCCCCGAAGGCGAACGCAATTGCCCACGCTCGCAGCGCATTTGCCGAATTTCCCGCGCGCGCCGCCGCAGTACCCGATGCGACGAACAGCGAACTCGTCAGCAACATCACGGTATTGACGGCGCCGATGTCGACGTTGAGTCGAGCCTGGCTCTGCAGGAACAGGTCTTGATGCTGGGAACGAAAGTACATGTAGCCGACGAAGTAGACCGCGAAGATCAGCAAATCCCCGATCACGAAGAACCACATGCTCGATTCGCCGGGGACATGACCGCGCGCGTCGATAACCGACTCGTCGACTCCGGCGGCGGAGCCTTCGGCGACGTCGGTCATGCGAATTCGCTCTCGGGTTGGTTCTTGATCGCTTTGAAGATGCAGAAGTAGACGATGAACTGCCACGAGACGTAGAGGATCATGGCGAACCAGAAGGTCATCAGGCCGTTCCACGCGAACGGCCCCGATTTCACGATCCAGACCGGGGCGGCCATCAACTCGGTCACGTATTGCCAAATGGTGTAGTAGCCCAACCACTTTGGCAGGATGTTGTTCTCATCGAGGATGATGGCCAGGCCAAAGGCCATCCACATGACGCAGAAGCAGCCCAGCGAACCGATGAACGCCAGGTAGCCGAAGTCGTACAGCATCGTCAGGACTGCCGTGCTGTACCCAGGGCGAAACGCACCGAGCCCGAAGCAGAACATCGGGAACAGCATCCCGACGATCGCGCCGGTCATGGCGCCGACCATCATCGAATAGCGGAACGCCGGGCTGACTGACATCCGCTTGACCTGCATGAGATAACAGGCGTTGGACACCGGAGCCAAACCGTAAGCCAGGGTGAGGATTACGCACGCGATCAGCAGATTGTGGGAGTGCATGAAGTCGACGATGCGCGCCGTGGGACTGCTGGGGGACCGCGGCGGCATCATCCAACTCAGCGGTACGAACACCAGCCCGAAAAGGTTGAAGAAGAACGGCACGCTCCAGAATGCGATCCACTGGTCGAGTTTGCGATTCGTGCGCCACGACTTTGCCGGTTCGGATCCCGACCGAGGGACCGTCGCCACGCCGCCGCTCATGCGAGGGCCACCCGCTCGTCACCCTGGTGGTTGACCGCTCGCAGCAGGGCCCAGAACATCACTGTGATGTACACGGCAAATGTGGTCAGCCGCAACGTGAATGAGAGTGGCCCGTTCCAGGCGAGTGGGCCCGACTTGTACAGGATGCTGAACGCGCCAGGGGCCAGGAACGCCACGGTCGCGACATTGAAGTGCGCCACCCACCGCGGGAAGATTGGATCCGGCCGCTGGTCGAGATAGACGCTCAATGCGAAACAGAGGTTCTGCACCATGATGGTGCCGACCGGAGCGACGAAGAAGAACCACGCCATGTCATTGAGCAGGCTGGTCAGCTGCGGGTCGCGGTCGGGCCTGAAAGCGGCCATGCCCCAGCAATAGTCGGCGAGAATGAACGCCGTCGTTCCAACCCCGACGCAGATGATGTACGCGTAGGTAAAGACCGGGCTCGACGTCGCGCTTCGCGACATCTGTACCGCCGTCACCGCGAACAGCGGCACCAGAGAACACGCGATGAGGTTGCACAGGATCGACACACCGAGGATGCCGGTGACGTTGCCCCGGAAGAATGCCGCGACCTGATCGGGTGTCAACGTTGGTGACAGCGGCGGGGAGAACACCGGAAACGCGAAATAGGCCAGCACGAACAACGCCACCGCCGGCGGCGCCGTCCATAACAGGATGCGTTGACCTCTGGTATTCATCGATGCCGTCCCTGCCTTGCCGGATGGGAATTCGCCTGCTCACGGCGAGCCGCCCCACCGAGAAAACGTGCGTCTTACATCTAGCACGTTCACTGACAGATAACAACGAGAAAGTGGCTCGTCGCTGCGGTAGCCGGATCCGGCCGCCCTTACTCGTTGCGATCAAAACCGCCGTCGACAAGGACCGACGAGTGCAGCACCGGAGGCCGCGGTTCGCCGCACACGCAACTTTGAATGATATCTGTCAGCGAATAGCTGACATACGGCAGAATAGTGGGGTGCCAGACACCGCCACAGGTCGCGACGCTCAGCGCCAAAAAACCCGCGCGCGGGTGCTCGATGCCGCGATCGTGGAGTTCCAGCGGGCCGGCGCACAGGCGGCGGATATCAACGCGATCGTCGAAGCCGCCGGGGTTGCTCGGAGCACCTTCTACTTTCACTTTCCCACCAAGGAGCACGTCCTGCTCGAGTTGATCCGTCGGGACGAGGACTACCTCGCTGAGGAGCTCAGCCGGTTTCTCAACACCCGCCGCGATCTGCCGGCAGTCTTGACCGAAATCATCAGACTCGTCGTCGCGCTCGAGACCCGTTGGGGCGCAGCATTGTTCCGCGACGTGATCAGCCTCTACTTTTCACCGACCGCGCCCAAAGACGAGAATTGGACCAAGCATCCGACATTCCTGCTGCTGGCCGCCGAGATCGAGCGCGCACGCATCCGCGGCGAGCTCTACGACGACGTCGACCCGTACGACAGTGCCGCGTTCTTTCTGATCGGCGTCCACGGGCAACTGATCAGCGCCGGTGTGCCCGGGTCCGGGCGTGACGAGGTGCTGAAGAAATTCGTCACGAGCACCTTGCGCAGCCTGCAGCGCTGATCTGACAGCGACCCAACGCTCCCGCCACCATGGCCGCGCCCATAAACTGACACATCGTGGGCATTCTGTTTGGCTTCGCGCCGTGGATCGTCTATTGGGTCCTGGTTGGCAATACTCCGGTTCTTGTCGCGGCCCTGGTCGCCTTCGCGCTTGCCATCGCAGGGCTGGCCGCCGCGTATCTGACCCGGACACCGCGACGTACCCTCGAAATCGGCTCCGGTGCAACGTTTCTGCTACTCACGACGCTGACTCTGCTGGCCGGTGAGTCGGTGGTGCTGCGGTGGACGCTGCCACTCAGCTTCGCCGGGGCACTCCTGACCGCGGTGTTCGGCCGGCAATCCGGCACGTCGTTCGTGCACGAGTATGCCGCCGCGAATCAGCCGCCGGCGGTGGTCAACAGCGACGTGTTCGGCCACATCGTCGTCCGACTGACCTGGATCTGGGTCGCGGTCTTCGCGGGCATGACGGTATCGGCCGCGATTCCGCCGGTGGTCGCCGCGGACACCTCGATCCTCGACGCTCACACCCCGCTGGCCGCTACCGGCTACTGGGCGGTGCCGTTCACGCTGCTCGGTCTGGGCGCGCTGGCCACCCGAATCCTGCCGGACTGGATGATCGCCGCGGCCGGCGACATCGAACGGAAGACCACCTTCGTCGCGTACCACGAGGCCACCATCGACGAGCTGTACTACCTGGCACAGGAGCATGCCAACCGCGAGGTCGGCGCGGGCGAAGAGGCGTACGCCGTCAAGGTGGGCAGCAAGGGCACGGCACTGGTCGGCGACGAATCTCGCCATTCGTGGCCGTCGACGTACAAGGTGCGCCAGTCACGGCGCTGACAAGCTCAGGTCAGAAAACGCGGACCCAGTCGACCAGCATCTCGGCCGGGTAGCTGCCGGACCCGGGGTCGCCGCCACCCGAACCGCCGACCGCCAGGTTCAACACCGGGAACACGTTGTAGTCCGGGTCGTTGAAAGGCCATTTGCGGATCGGGTCGTTGAGATCTTCGATCCCGGTAGCCGGAACGCTGAAGTAGGGCTCCTTGCCGTCGACGTAGTCCTCCCAGAAGTAGAAGCCGCTCTGGTTCCACGTCACGCGCCAGGTGTGCCAGCCACCGTCCACGCCGATCGGCTGGGTTTCGAAGGCCGTGCCGAAGGGGTCGGCGTGCACTGTGGTCCCGGCCGGCCACTCACCGTTGCCGTACCACTCCATCAAGTCGACTTCACCCTCGCGGCCGGGAAAATCGTTGGACAGCCACCAGGCCGGCCAGGCCCCACCGGTGAGGCAGTTGAGTTTGATCCGGGCTTCCCAGGTCGTGCCGATCCCGCCGCGCCAGTTTCCACTGACCAGGCCGCCGAAGAATTTGTTGCCGTCTCTGGTGGCTCGCAGAACCAGATTGGAATTGCCGTCGATGAAGACGTTTTCCCGGCTGTTGCGGTACTGGCCCCAGAATTCGGGCCGATCGAAACCGACCGGATTTTTGATCGGCGTGCGGTTGGCCGACACTACCCACTTCGACGGATCCGGCGCCGAGCCGGCCGGGCCGTCGAATTCGTCATGAAACAGGTAGCTACCGGTCTGGGCACCGGCTACCGGCGCTGTCGGCGCAGGCACCGGCAGCGCGGGTTTCGCCTGGGCTTTCGGGGTGGGGATGGCCGCGGCGAGCGCACCAATCCCGAATGTCAGCATGACGTTGCGTCGATTCATCTCCGGCACAAGCACAGGACGATAGCAGAGCCGGCCCCGCAACCGGCCGCACTTCTGGCACCATGGCGAGGTGCTCAGCGGGTATCGCAGACGCCTGGTCGCAACACCGTCGCGAGCGTTGTTCGACCCGCTGATCGTTGCGGTGTCGGCCGCCACCGTGAGCTTGGCCGGCGCAAGCCGTCCGTCTTTCTGGTACGACGAAGCCGCCACAATTTCGGCCTCCTACAGTCGTTCGCTGAGTCAGTTGTGGCAGATGCTCGGCAACGTCGATGCCGTCGAAGGTCTGTACTACCTGCTCATGCACGGCTGGTTCAAAATCGTTCCGCCGACCGAGTTTTGGTCACGCGCTCCGAGTGGTTTGGCCATCGGCGGCGCGGCGGCCGGACTCGTGGTGCTGGGCAAGCAGTTCTCCACTCGCACAGTGGCGCTGACCTCTGGAGTTGTGTGCGCGATTTTGCCGCGGGCCACGTGGGCGGGGGTCGAAGCCCGACCGTATGCCTTGTCGATGATGGCCGCCGTCTGGCTGACGGTGCTGCTGGTTTACGCCGTCCGCCGTGACAGCGGTTGGGTGTGGCTGTCTTACGGGATCGTGCTGGCGGTGTCGATTTTGCTCGACGTGTACGTGGTGCTGATGTCGCCCGTGCACCTCGTTCTCATTTATCTGCTTCGGTGCAGCAGGCACGTCGTCACGCGTTTCGCGGTGACGACCGCTGCAGGCGCTGGCGCGGTGACGCCAGTGGTGATCGCAGCCGTTGGCCAAGCGCACCAGATCAATTGGGTTGCGCCGATCGGGCACCGCACCATCGAGGACGTGGCGATTCAGCAGTATTTCGAACGGAGCCCCCCGTTCGCGGTTGTGTCGGCACTACTGGTAGCGATGGCAATTCTGTTGTGGCTCTTCACGTCCACGCGCCCAACCGCGTCAGATCGCCAGCTGTTGACGTTGTCAATCGGATGGCTGGTATTACCAACCGCCGCAATCGTCGCATGGTCGGCATTGGTGCACCCTATTTACACGCCGCGCTATCTGAGCTTCACCGCACCTGCGATCGCACTGATTCTGGGGCTCTGCATCGGCGCGCTAGCCGTCACACGATGGACAGCGCCGGCTATCGTCGGCCTGCTCGCCGTTGCCGCAGCGCCGAATTACGTTGCGGTGCAGCGAGGCCCATACGCCAAGTATGGTATGGACTACAGCCAAGTCGCCGATCTCATCACGGCGAAGGCAGCGCCGGGCGACTGCCTACTCGTCAATGACACGGTGACCTTCATGCCCGCCCCCATGCGCCCATTGATCGCGGCGCGTCCCGATGCCTACCGAAAGCTGGTCGATCTCACCCTGTGGCAACGCGCGACGGACTGCCGCGCCGTCTTCGATACCAACCTCATCCCAGAAGTTGTCGCCAAGCCGTTGAGTCACTGCCGCATCGTGTGGATCATCACCCAAGCCGACAAATCGCGGCCCGATCATGAGCAAGCTGCAGAACTCCCACCCGGCGAAAGCTTTGGAGTAACCCCGGCTTTCGCGGTTCCCCACCAACTCGGTTTCCGCCTTGTCGAGCGCTGGCAGTTCAACCTGGTTCAGGTGATCAAAGCGACGCGCTAGGGGGTCGGTCGGCTACCAGACCCGGACGTAGTCGACGAGCATTCGAGACGGGAAGGTCCCCTCAGCGGGATCGCCGGCGCCAACGCCGCCGACCGAAAGCGTGAACATCGGCGTCATCCAATATCCGGGATTGTTGAACGGCCACCGGAGGTCCTCGGGGGGGCCACCGAATACGTGGATGGGCTTCGGCGGAACTTTGAAGTACTCTGCACCGTCGCGCGAGAACTTAAAACCGTCGGTATCCCAACGCATTTGCCAGGTGTGCCACGCGCTGTCCACCAATCCCGGGATCGATTTCCCTTCCCAGGTTTTCCCGTTGGACGCCGCATGGACCGTGCTTCCCGGGGCCCATTGGCCGTTGCCGTACCACTCGAAGATGTCCACCTCGCCGTCCGGCTGCGGATCCTCGTTGACTGTCCAGAACGACGGCCACAGGCCGGGGAACAGGCAGTCCAGCTTTATCCGGGCCTCCCAGGTAGTTCCGATGTGGCCCCGCCAATTGCCGCGCAGCTTGCCGCTGAAGTATTGATCGTTTTCTTTGGTGGCCTGCAGCACCAGATTGGAGTTGCCGTCCAGGAACACGTTTTCCGAGCGGTATATCCCGTCGACCGGCGGGTATACGTCGTCCTGCCAGGTCTGTGGTGTCCACTTCGCCAGGTCGGGACCTTGACCCGCCGGCCCGTCGAACTCGTCCTGGAAAATATAGGGCCCGCTGGGGCCCGCTGACGGCGCAGCTGGGTTCGGGATCGCGCGGGCTTCGGGATCGCCGACCGCGGCCGCCGTCGCGGCCGCAACCATGCCCATCCCCGTCGTCAACAACATGTTGCGTCGATTCATCTCCGGCACAGCTCGACGATATAGGAGACGGCGTGGCGGCACGTAGCGGCGCGGCGAAATTCGCCCGAGATCCGCGTCCCGCAATCTGAAGTTCGCAGCTCGAGGGACGCGCTGATGGTCGTTTGCGGCGAACACTGGCCCCCCATCCACAGTCGCCCTTCCCGGCTTGGCAGACTGTCCGGATGGCACAGATAACTTTGCGCGGAAACACCATCAACACCGTCGGCGACCTGCCGGCCGTCGGGGCGAAAGCACCCGCGTTCAACTTGACCGGATCGGATCTGGGCGCGGTAAACAGCGAGCAATTCGCGGGTAAATCCGTGTTGCTGAACATCTTTCCGTCGATCGACACTCCGGTCTGCGCGACCAGCGTGCGCACCTTCAACGAGCGCGCTGCCGCCGGCGGTGTCGCGGTGGTGAATGTGTCGAACGACCTGCCGTTCGCGCAGGCGCGCTTCTGCGGCGCCGAGGGCATCGAGAACGTGCAGAGTGCATCGGCGTTCCGCGACAGCTTCGGCCAGGACTACGGCGTCACGATCGCCGACGGCCCCTTCGCCGGCCTGCTCGCGCGGGCGGTCGTGGTGATCGGCGCCGACGGCAATGTGGTCTACGAGGAGCTCGTGCCCGAAATCGCGCAGGAGCCCAACTACGACGCTGCGCTGGCCGCGCTGACGGCGTCCTGACTCGGATTGGCGTCTACCTCGCACCAGCGGGGTAGACACCAAATAGGCACTGCCACAACGGTGTTGCCTAGGTGCGGGCGCGACCTGTCGAGCACAGCGCCACCAGCAGCACGCCCGCGCCGAATATCGCCGCAGTCACCCACGGGAAATGCCCGTACGGGGCGAAGCCTTGCGCAGCGAGGTACGCCAGCCCGTAAGACGCCATCGCGGCGCCGGCCAGCAGCATCGGCGCGGCCCAGCGTCCCCTGAGCACGTTCAGCCCGGGGAGCGGCACGGCGAACAGGCGTCGGCCCCACCAGAGCAGGGCCAACTCGACCGCCGTCACGACGCTGAGGATCGTCACCCATTCCAGCCGGCCGAGCCACCAGGCCGCGCCGCCCTCGACCGGTTGCGGCAACAGCCCGGCCGGATAGCCGACGACCGCGACGAGCACCACCGGAATCATGTGCCACAAGTAGAGGGCCATCACGTTGGTGTTGGCCCGCGACAGCACGCGCCGAATCGCATCCGGTCGCAGCGCGCGGTCGACCACCGGCGCGACGCTGATCACCAAGCCGGCCTGAAGGCACCCGAACGCCAGCATTGCCAGCGACGGTGGTTCGGTGTTCTGCACCGCCTGGCCGGGAACGCCGATCATGCTGACCGGGTAGGGGCCGAGCCGAATCAGCAGCCACAGCGCGCAGGCCGACCCGACGGCCAGCAACCCAGGCCGAAGTCCTGTTAAAAGACCGCTCCGCCAAGCGATTCCGAGCTGGTAGAGCGCTGCCCAACACAGTAGGTAGTTCAGCCACCCGAGATAGGGGACATGGCCGGCCAGCGAGGCCGTGTCTACCGCCGCCACGGCGACCGCGAGTGCTGCGGGCACGAGCAGTCCCCAACGGCGTTGTGCCGCAATCGCAATCGGCGTGAGCGAGACCACGACCAGGTAGACGGCGAGAAACCACAGATGCATGGCCACCGCCCAGCCCGCGTATTCCAGGAGCGAGCCCGAAGCACCCGCGCTCTCGAACGCCACCACACCCGCCGATACCAGCACGACGTACACCGCCGATGGCCCCAGCACGCGGGCAAGCCGATGCCCTAGCCAGGTCAGGCGTGAGGTCGCGTCGTCGGTCCGCCGATGGCCCCAGGACACGGCAGCGGCATAGCCGGCAACGAGAAAGAACGTCGGCACGGCTTGGAACAGCCAGGTAAGCCACTGCGTCCACGGCTGGTCCATCAGCGGGTTCTGCCGACCGAAGGATCCGTCGCTGTAGGTGACCGACCCGGCCAGCCAATGGCCCAAGACGATCAGAACCACCCCGGACACCCGATAAAAGTCAACGGCCAGGTTGCGAGGCGGACCCTGGGCCATAGCCAAAAAGTACCCGAGCGACAGAAAGCTATGTGCGACCTGTGAGGTTCATGAGTCCAATCTTCGACCAAGCGAGCCTTTGAATTGTTCCGGTAAACTCGGGTTCTCGACGCCGAGGTTCGGCGGTTCGTAATCCGGAAGGTGTTCCTCATATGGTCACGCGTTCAATGAGCAAGCTGGCTGCTGCAGCCGGGGGTCTGGCACTGGTGGCGCTCGCTGGCGCGGGGATCGCGTCCGCAGACGGGTTGTCGGAGCAGGCGATCAACACCACCTGCAACTACGGTCAGGTGCACGCCGCACTGCAGGCGCAGAATGCGGGTTATGCAAACCTGCTGGACCAACACCCAGATGCGCAAGCATTCCTGCAGGACTACCTCGCTTCGCCTCCCGCCGCCCGCCGGGCGAAGGCTGCCCAGCAGGCGGCCGCACACCCGGGCCAGGCCGCGATGTTCTACCCGGTGATCAACAACATCGCCGCCACCTGCAACGGCTTCTGACGCTTCTCGGATGACGGGGTGAACCTACGGGTTCACCCCGTCATTTGCGTTCAGGACCTACCAGACCCGAATCCAGTCGACCAGCATTTGCGCTGGGTACGTGCCCGGTCCGGGATCACCGCCGCCCGAGCCGGCAACCGCGAGGTTGAACACGGGGTAGACCGTGTAGCCGGGTCCGTTGAACGGCCAGTCCGGCAGCGAGTCCGCCGACACGGAGAAGTACGGCGCAGCACCGTCGACGTAGTCCTTCCAGAACCGCATCCCGGTGGCATCCCACTGGCAGCGCCAGGTGTGCCAGGCGCTGTCGACCGCGATGTTCTGGGTTTTCCATTCTCCGCCATTGGCTTTGGCGTGCACGGTGGTGGCCGAGGGCCAACTGCCGTTGCCGTACCACTCGACGACGTCGATCTCGCCCTGGTCGTCATTGCCCAGCCAATACGCGGGCCAGGCGCCCGCGGTCAGGCAGTCGAGCTTGATGCGTGCTTCCCAGGTATGGCCGACACCGCCCCTCCAGCGGCTCTGGACTTTGCCGCCATAGAAGGTGGACCCATCCTTCGCGGCCTTGAGGACCAGGTTGGATTTGCCGTCGAGGAACACGTTGCGGCGGTCGTCGCGATACTGACCGATGTTCTCGGGCAGCTCCCACTGCGTCGGGTCTTTGATGTGCTCCCGCGCCGTGGCCACGGCCCACTTCGACCCGTCAGGCGCCGAGCCGGCCGGGCCGTCGAAGTCATCGGAGAAGACATAGTTGCCCGACGGAGCGGCTGGTGGACGGGGATACGCCCGGGCCGGCGGGACCGGGGTCGCCGCGGCCAGCACGCCGAATCCCGTCATCAATATCAGCGTGCGACGATCCATCTGCGGCATAGGCACAGCACGATAGCAGCGGCGCCAATCACAGATGCTTCAGGAGTCGCTCCGCGAACGCGCCGGGGTGCTCACGGTGCAGGAAGTGGCCGCCCTCGACCTCTTCGACGATGTAGTCGCCGGTGAACATCCGGGCGGCGTGCCGATAATCCGCAAGTCCGGCGACGGGATCTGTGCGTCCGGCGAACACAACCGTGGGAACACTGATCCGCTTCTTCAGCGACGCGCTGGGTATCGGCGAGAGCTTCCGGTAATAGCCGAATGCCGCATTCAGGCTCGCCTTGTCGGAAAAAGTCGACCGCACCGCGTCGAATTCATCGACCGTCGGACGCCAGTTCGGCGACCATCGGCGATAGATCGCGGGCAGCGCCGCGAAATCGTTGCGCGCGAAGCGTTCCGGTGCCCCGGGCAGCTTATACGTCACGAAATGGCGGACACCCCAAAGCTTTTTGAGCGACGGTTTGAGTGCGCCGGGGTGGGGGATCGCAAGAACGAAAAGCTTCGCTACTCGTTCGGGAGCCAGGGCTGCCGCGCCGTAGGCGGCTGCGGCACCCCAGTCGTGGCCGATGACGATGGCCTCGGTGGCGCCCAGCGCCTCGATCAGCTCAATAGCGTCGTGCGCCAGCGTCTCCTGGTCGGCGTCACAGGCGGGAATCGCGGTGGGTCGGTACCCACGCATGAACGGGCTTACCGCACGGTATCCCTTGGCGGCGATGCGAGAACGGAGATCGTCCCAGGTGTGCGCGGTGTCGGGAAAGCCATGCAGCATCAAGACCAACGGTCCCGAGCCTTCTTCCAGATACGCGAAACGCAGGCCGTTCGCATCGACGAATTGGATCGGGTCGGCCATCGGTCACGCCTTCCGGTAGACGAGCCAGCGCAGGTCAATGGGGGAGTCTTGGGCGTCGAGGTCGAACACGTCGAGTCCGTTGGCCCAGCCTTCGAACCACTCCGTTGGTGGCCAGGCGGTGTCGGGCAGATGAATTTTCTCGTACTCGTAGGCCGAGTCGTCGCTGACCAGATCGAACGGCAACTCGCTTGTTGCAGCTGCCAATTCGTCACGTGTGTAGATCATCGTGTTGCATTGCTGGCCGAGTTCGCGGGTCGCGTCGTCGGGGGTATAGCCATCGCGCGCCAGGAAGGTGTTGAACACCAACTGTCCGCCCGAGTCCAGGCAGTCGGCGGCGAGTTCGAAGATTCCGCGCAGTTCACCCGTCGTCCGAAAGTCGGGGACCACCTCGGCGAGGATGATCAGCTGATAGTCGCGGCGGACGCCGTCCATGGTTTCGAAGACGTCGCCGTTCATGACACGCACGTGCAGCGATTCGCGCCCGGCCTCCGCGCGAATGATGTCGGCGAACTTCGGGCTCATCTCCACCGCATCCACCGGGTGGCCGCGCCGCGCCAGCGCCAGCGCATTGCGACCGGTCCCGGCGCCGATGTCGAGCACCGGGTGCGCAACGGGGTCGG
Source organism: Mycobacterium sp. (assembly GCA_035606475.1). Lineage (GTDB taxonomy): Bacteria > Actinomycetota > Actinomycetes > Mycobacteriales > Mycobacteriaceae > Mycobacterium. Next base: position 18,388 of record DATNFI010000252.1, read on the forward strand.
CCATCTCGCCGGCCAATGCCCACACCCGGGCGTCGGGCTCAGTACCGAACAACGGCCCTTCGCGGGTGCTGAGCCAGCCGTCGTAGGCCCCACCGAGCGTCACGGATTCCGTTGTGACGCGGTAGTTCATCCCGATGCCGAATGGAGCGTGGAACGAGATGACGATGTTCGATCGCGAGGAGGCCGTGTAGGCCTTGCTCAATTCGGCCGCCAGCACACTCCTGAGCTGGGTGGATTGCTCGGCGGTGTACTGCACTCCCGCGGCGGCAAATACGTTGTCGCACATCTTGGCGTACTCGTCGAGCATGCTGGGGACGGCGGGAACCGTGATCTGTGCGGTCACCTCTGCTCGCCGATACAAACGCCGGACTATTGCCTCGTGCAGCATGGCCGGACCGACGGGCCGATCGTCCATGACACCCTTGTACACGACCCAACCCCGATTCCACCAGCGCCGGAGTGCTATAACGCAACGTATGTCAGACGCCGGGCATTCGATCACTCACGTTTCCGACACGGCCAGGTGGACTGCGCTGTACCGGGCCACCGAATCAGCGCGGACCGACGCGCTGTTCCGCGATCCGCTGGCCGGGCGGCTGGCGGGGGAGCAGGGCCGCGCGATCGTCGCCAAGACCCCGCTGACGAGCCGCAGTGGCTGGTGGCTCGTCTCGCGCACCAAGATCATCGACGACGCTATTTTCCAAGCGATCGCCGACGGCTGCGACCGGGTGCTGAATCTGGCCGCCGGCTTGGACACGCGGCCGTACCGGTTGGATCTTCCGACCGACTTTCCGTGGATCGAAGCGGACCTGCCACAGATGCTCCGGGAGAAGACGGAACTCCTCGCCGACCAGGTACCCCGTTGCCAGTTGACCCGGTCCGCCGTCGACCTCGCCGACCCCGTCGCCCGCGAAGCGTTTTTCGACAAGGCGCTGGACGGTGCCACCAACGCTCTGGTCTTGACCGAAGGCCTGCTGATGTATCTCGAAGACGCTGATGTCACAGCACTTTCGGAAGCGCTCAACCGGCCCGAGGTGGGCTGGTGGATGTTCGACTTCGGCGGTCCGGGCCTGAAGCGCCTGATGAACAAAAAGGTCGACGGCCTGGCGCAGAATGCCCCGTTCATCTTCGCGCCCGACAACGGGTTGGCCTATTTCGAAGATCTGGGCTGGCGGGTCCTCGAATCCGAGAATCTGATGGCCGCTGCCAAGCGATTTCGCCGATTGCCGGTCTTCATGTGGCCGGCTCTGTGGGGTCCGCAGCCCAATCCACGTCATCTAGGCGCGCGGCGGCCGTGGAGCGCGACAGCCCTTCTGACTCGCCGCGGGTGAATCATGATTTCACGACGTGAGTTCGCCAAATACGCTGCAGCAGGGGCGGTGTTGGGCCTCGCCCCGTTGGGCTCGGCGCTCGACGGACCTAAGGCGTCCGCCGATAATCCCAGGCTGATCGATTTCGCGGAGCGCCGAATCGCGCCCGCCGAGATCAAATCGGCAGGCTATGCCGGGGTGGTGAATTACGTGTCCGAGTCACGCCCCGGCGCGAACTTCGAAGCGAAGCCGCTCACCCGCGAGTACGCAGACTCATTGCGCGCAGCCGGTTTACACATCGTCAGCAATTTCCAGTACGGCAAGCCGGGCGGAACCGCGCCGTCGGACTTCACCCGCGGTTTCGACGGCGGTGTTGCCGACGCGCGTGAGGCGCTGCGCCTCCACAACGCTGCCGGGGGCAGCGGTTCCGCGCCGATCTTCTTCAGTGTCGACGACAACATCAACCTTGATACCTGGAACAGCCTGGTGGTCAATTGGTTTCGCGGCATAATCTCCGTGTTGGGTCTACAACGCACCGGGATCTACGGCCACGCCCAAGCGTGCCGCTGGGCGATCAACGACGGCGTGATCGGCCATTCCAGCACAGCGGGACATCTGTGGGCGTGGCAGACCAAAGCATGGTCGAATGGACAGCGCGAATTGGCCGCCGTGCTGTACCAAGAGGTGGTCAACAGCCCATCGAGCCCCGGACCGCTCCTTGGCGGCATACACATTGACGTCGACGAGGTACTCGCCGTCGACTACGGGCAATGGGACCTCGATCGATGAGCTAGCTCGCGTGCGCTGCGCTCTCCACCAGATCGGCAGCGCAGGAGGCACTTTCGTCGGTCGAAATCATCTGTCCGGCGATGTTACGGGCGCGGGCGAGGCAATCAAGCGTCAGAATCGACTTCAATCCGGCGAACAGCGATTGCGGATTGACATCGGAGAAGCGTTGTCCTACACCGATCTTCAGCTCTTGAACCCCGGCCGCCCACACGGGCTGGTCGAGCCAGAGCCACAAGATCAGCGACGGCACGCCAGCGCGCATGACCGCTGCGGTGGTGCCCGCACCGCCGTGGTGGACGGCCGCCTCGCAGCTGGGGAGGATCGCGGCGTGACCGACCGCGTCGACGAACTTGACATGTTCGTGGTGATCGAATTCGGACAGGTCATTGGGCCCGGTGCAGATGAGCAGGCGCCGGTTCAATTGCGCGGACGCCGCGATGATCATGTCGATGATTTCGGCGGGCGGCGAGATCGGCGTGCTGCCCATGCCGAAATAGATTGGTGCCGTTCCCTCGGCAATCCATGACAGCACCGCGGCATCGGCGTCTGTCCGCGATTCCAGGTTGAGCGCACCGGCGAACGGCTTGCCCGGTTCGGCCCAATCCTCAGGCTGGCCGGGCAGGCACCGTTCGTCGTAAGCCTGGATCTCCAGAACCGCTGGCGTGGGCTCGGGGGTATCGGGCATGCCCAGCGCCCGGCGCAGCGGCTCCTCGGACATCTTGACCAGACCGGAATTGAGCTGGCCGGACGGCTGCAACCGAGACGGAAAGAAGTGCAACGCAACCAACGGAATGTTGTGATACTCAGCGATATTCGCGGCAAGCCGCTGCTCGTTCATACCTGACACAAGCAGGTCGGCGTCTTCAGCGAGCGATGCCAGCGCCGTACCCTTATCCATCCAGACCTTGCTGACGCGTTCGATGATCTCGGGGAGCGCGTTGTACGGATTCGTCATGGTGTCGATGAGAAAATCCGCCGCGGTGTCCAGCTGCGCATGGGAGTCGGGTCCGTACGCTGTCGCCTCGAGCCCGACCGACTCGACGAACGCGACCATGTTGGGTGGCACCGCGATGCGCACGTCGTGGCCCCGGCGCTGCAACTCACGGCCGACGACGGCGCACGGCTCGACGTCACCCCGACTGCCATACGCGGCCAGCACACATTTCATCGGCGAACCCTCACTCGGGGGACGTTGGCGGCGACGAGTCTAGCGTTGCCGCGAGTGCCCGGCTGGCCGGGCACTCGGTGTCGAACGCCCGGCTAGCCGGGCGTTCTGGGCGGCTAGAGCACTGCACCCCGCGAGCGATGCCCACGGGGTGCAGTGTGTGCAGACGAACAGGCGTTACTTGAGGTCGAACCGATCGTTGTTGCTGACCTTGACCCACGCCGCGACGAAGTCCTCGACGAACTTCCCCTTGGCGTCGTCTTGCGCGTAGACCTCGGCCAACGCACGCAGCACCGAGTTCGACCCGAACACAAGGTCATTCGCCGTCGCGGTCCACTTCCGAGCGCCGGAGTGTCGATCGACTACCTCGTAGACATTCTCGGCCGACTCCGACGCCTTCCACGCGTTACCCATGTCGACGAGGTTGACGAAGAAATCGTTGGTCAACACACCCGGCCTGTCGGTGAACACACCGTGCTTGCTGCCGCCGTGGTTGGCGCCCAGGGCACGTAGACCACCGACGAGCACCGTCATCTCCGGAGCCGTCACACCCAGGAGGTAGGCCCGCTCGACGAGCAACTGCTCGAGCGGCGCCTTCTCGCCGGGACGGATGTAGTTGCGGAACCCGTCGGCCCGCGGTTCGAGCACCGCGAACGACTCCACATCGGTTTCCTCCTGCGAGGCGTCGGTGCGCCCGGGCGCGAAGTGCACCGAGATCGGGTGTCCGGCGTCCTTCGCCGCCTTCTCCACCGCCGCAGAACCGGCCAACACGATCAAGTCGGCCAGTGAGATCTTCTTGCCACCGGACGCCGAGCCGTTGAAGTCCTGCTGAATCTTCTCGAGAACCGGCAGCACCTTGTCGAGTTCAGACGGCTCGTTGACCTCCCAGTTGCGTTGCGGCTCAAGGCGAAGCCGTCCACCGTTGGCCCCACCGCGTTTGTCGGTGTTGCGGTAGCTCGACGCCGCCGACCACGCTGTCTTGACCAGCTGAGGAACGGATAGTCCGGACTCGAGCACCGTTTTCTTCAGGGCCGCAATATCTTTGTCGTCCACCAGTTTGTGGTCGACCGCCGGAACGGGGTCCTGCCACAACTGTGGCTCGGCAACCCACGGACCGAGATAGCGGCTGATCGGACCCATGTCGCGGTGCAGCAGCTTGTACCACGCCTTGGCGAACGCCTCCGTCAGCTCCTCGGGGTGATCCAGCCACCGCCTGGTGATGTCGCGGTAGATCGGAGACTCGCGCATCGAGATGTCGGTGACCAGCATCGTCGGGGCGCGACCCGGCCCGCCGAACGGGTCCGGGATAGTGCCCGCGCCGGCGCCGTCTTTGGCGGTGAACTGATAAGCGCCACCGGGACTCTTGGTCAGCTCCCACTCGTAGCCGTACAGCGTCTCCAGGAAAGTGTTGTCCCACTTGGTGGGCGTGGGCGTCCACACCACCTCGAGGCCGCTGGTGATGGCGTCCTTGCCCGCTCCGCTGCCATAGGAGCTCTTCCAGCCCAACCCTTGCTGTTCGATCGGGGCCGCCTCCGGCTCCGGACCGACCAGATCGCCGTCGCCGGCACCGTGGGTCTTGCCGAAGCTGTGACCTCCGACGATGAGCGCGGCGGTCTCCTCGTCGTTCATCGCCATCCGGCCGAACGTCTCGCGGATGTCGATCGCCGCGGCGATCGGATCCGGTTTGCCTTCGGGGCCTTCGGGATTCACGTAGATCAGACCCATGGTGGTCGCGCCGTAGGGCTGGGCGAGATCCCGCTTACCCGAGTAGCGCTTGTTGGTGCCCAACCATTCGTCCTCTTCTCCCCAGAGGATCTCTTCGGGCTCCCAGACGTCTGCACGACCGAACGCAAAGCCGAATGTCTTGAACCCCATGGATTCCAGAGCACAGTTGCCGGCGAAGATGATCAGGTCGGCCCAGGAGATCTGGTTACCGTACTTCTTCTTGACGGGCCACAGCAGCCGGCGCGCCTTGTCCAGGCTCACGTTGTCGGGCCAACTGTTGAGCGGGGCGAAGCGCTGCATGCCCTGCCCGCCGCCACCGCGGCCGTCGTGAATGCGGTAGGTACCCGCTGCGTGCCAACTCATTCGGATGAACAGGCCGCCGTAGTGCCCGTAGTCCGCGGGCCACCAGTCCTGCGAGGTGGTCATTATCGAGATCACGTCTGCCTTGAGCGCGTCAACGTCGAGCTTGGCGAATTCGGCGGCATAGTCGAAGTCATCGCCGAGCGGGTTGGACTGGGGGGAGTGCGGGTGCAGCGTCGACACGTCGATCTGGTCGGGCCACCAGTCCCGATTAGTCAGTGGCGCATGCGATTTCGGCTTCGGCGCCTCGATAGTCGGGTTTTCGCTCTCTGACACAACATTCCTTTCGGTGGTGGGTAAATCGGGCTGCGATCACCGGAGTGATCAAGAATCTGCCGTCGAGCAGTCGGGGCATAGACCCCAATAGATGACTTCGGCCTCGTCGAGAACAAAGCCATCCAGCGCGTTGTCGTTGTCGGAAGGGGTCAGGCACGGTGCATCACCGACCGCGCAGTCGACATCGTTGATGACACCACAGGATCGACAGACCACGTGGTGGTGGTTGTCGCCGACGCGAGACTCGTAGCGGGCGACCATGCCCAACGGCTGGATCCTGCGGAGCAGGCCGACGGCGGTCAGGGCATTGAGGACGTCGTACACCGCCTGGCGGGAGACATCGGGAAGCCCGCCGCGGACCGCGGACAGGATCGTCTCGGTGTCAGCATGCGGGTGGTCGCGAACCGCTTCCAATACAGCGACCCTAGGGCGGGTCACGCGCAAATCGGCCATTCGAAGCTGTGCCGAGTAATCCGTCTCCGTTGACGACACAACGCCAAATATTCGCTCTTGTCTGGAGTCAGTCAAGACCTAATTTGGAGTTGGTCAAGAATTAATCGACCTGCTTACGGCCGTAATTGCGGCCTCGGCGGCCCGGTCAGCGGCGAGCCTGGATCCTCTGGCGAGCCGGAGCAGGCGACGGAGGCCGGCGGGATGCCTGACGAGGTAGCGACAGACCGCGGGCAGGTTCGGCCGGCCGTCGGCGCGGGTGAGGCCGAAAATTTCAGCGTCGACGGTGCCGTCGCCGGCCCGGTCGCTGATTGCCCGCACCACCGACCAGGGCACGCCACGCTCGCCGCATACCGTCGCCACGGCCGCCGTCTCCATGTCAAGGGCCACCACGCCATCCGATCGCAGGTCGGCATGTCGCGCCGGGTCGACGACCAGCTCGTCGGTGGTCCACAACGTTCCGTAGGGAGTGCCGACCCGAAGCGGCGTCGGCCGGTGTGCGGAGCCGTCCGCGCCGTCGACCACCAC
>DATNFI010000253.1:0-37869 GCA_035606475.1 Mycobacterium sp.
GCCGGATCGGCCTGCCACCACGTCCCGTACGCGCCCGGCCAACCGAATGTCCCGATCCCACCGGGCCCGAACAGCGGCGTCGACTTCGCCGGGTCGGTCACTACCGACAGGTTGAGCCCGAACCCGCGCCCGACCCAGAACGGCGCGCCCAGGAAGTTGTGTCTTTTGTGTTCGTCGGTGAGCCGGTCGGTGCGCATCAGCCGGGCCGATTCCGGCGAGAGTACCCGGGTACCGTTCAAAGTCCCTTCGCGCAGCAGCATTTCGATGAATCGCAGATAGTCGTCCGCGGTCGACCACAATCCGCCGCCGGCGTTGCTGAACGCGGGTGGCGCGATGTGCGGCGGGCCCATCACGTCGTGCTGGAGTTGATCGTTGTCGTCGAGCCGGTACATCGTCGCGGCGCGCCGGCGGCCCTCGGGGGTGACGTGGAAACCGGTGTCAATCATGTTCAGCGGCTGCAGGATTCGCTCGTCGACCACCTGATGGAATGGCTTGCCTTCGATGCGCGAGACCAGCACGCCGACCACGTCGGTGGATTGGCCGTAGGTCAGTCGCGCGCCCGGCTGGTGCACAAGCGGCAATTCGGCGAGCGCGGCCAGCCACGCGTCGGGACCGCCGCCGAACGGCAGTCGGACGTAGGCCCGCGAGATCGGCCCGACGACCGAGAATCCGTAGCCCAGACCGCTGGTGTGGCTGAGCAGATCCTCGACCAGAATCGCGCGTTCGGCCGGATGGGTGCGATCCAGCGGTCCGGTCGGGTCGTCGAGCACCCGCATCTCGGCAAATTCCGGCAACCAGCGCGCGATCGGGTCACGCAGTGCGAGCTTGCCCTCGTCGACCAGGCTCATCGCGGCGGCGACGCTGACCGGCTTGGTCATCGACGCGATGCGGAACAGCGTGTCGCGCTGCATGGGCAACCGAGCATCGACATCGCGGTAACCGATCTCGTTGACCTGCAGCATCTTCCCGTGCTGCCAGACCATCGTCACCGCGCCCGCGAGCAGGCCGGCGTCGCACGCTTCCCGGATGGAGGTTTGATTGCCCTCGAGGTTCACCCGATTCAGGCTAGTGGGCGGGCCTGACCGAGATGGCCCGGACATCGATGTCCCGCCAGAGCGCCACTCCGTCGACCAACTCCGGTTGACGTCCGGCGAGGTCGGTGAAGAAGGCGATCAATTGCTGCCAGTTCTGTGTCGGCCCGACGATCACATGGCGCACGTCGGCGGCCTTGAGGTCGGCGGCGATCTGCGCACGAATCTCGCCGCGCGCCACCAGCCAGGCCCCGCGCTGTTGGATCAGGTACATGGTGAAGGTCAGCTGCGATTGCGCCGGGCCCGAGTAGGTCTTGCCATCGGGCTGCGGCAGGTACGCGTAGGCCTCGGGCATCCGCAGGCCGTAGCCGGCCTCGGCCGCCCACACCATCGGGGCGGCCTCGCCGCCGTTGACGAAATACGGTGCGACGAGCACGGTTTCGTCGGACCCGATGTGGTGGCTCGACCAGTTGCGGAAAAACGCCGGCGTGCTGAACGGCGTCCGGGGGAGCGGCGCCGGGATCAGCAGCACCAGCGACATGCCCACGGCCAGCAGCCACGTGGTGGCCGGTCGCCGCGCGAGGCGGGTCGCTCGGGCGATGACGATCGCCACCAGAACGGCCACGGCCAGCCAAACGAAGACCGTAAAGCGGCCCGGCAGAACATGCTTGAGCAGTGGCAGCTTTCCCAGCGCCAGCCACGGAAGCGGAATCCGCAGCGCCTGCGTGCCGATGTGCAGCCATGGTCCCAGCGACAGCACGAACATCAGCACCAACGTGATGCTGGCGACCCGGATTCGCAGATCACTCCAGAGCCGGACGGTCGCAACCACGAGCAGGATGATCAGCGGTACGCCGAGATACGCCGTCGCCTCGTGGTAAAAGCTGCTGAAGCCCTCTGATGCGCGCGTCGCGGCCGCGGGCGCGATGAGCTGATAGGGCGTCGGAAGGACGAGGTTCAGCAGATCGGTCGAGAAGGTCGTCGGGTTTTGCACCTGCGCGCTGACGCGTTGCGACCCGAAAAACTGCACGGCCAACGGCCAGGCCGCGAGCAGTAGGAACGCCCCGGTCGCGACCGCGACCGCGGGCAGCAGCCGGGCCCGGTCCGGCCCGTGGTGCATCACCGCCAGCACGCCCACCAGCACTACGGCCGCGACCACGCTGGTGGCGAGCAACTCCTCGCTGATCAGCAGTTGGGTGGCGCCGAGGACTCCCAGTGCGAGACCCGATTGCCACGGCGGTCGCCGGCGCGTCACAACCAGTTCGTCGATGGTGAGCAGCAACAGCGGCGGCACCCAGGCCGTGGCCAGGTTCAGATGCAGGGCCGCATGCGAGACGACGTAGGGCGAGAACGCGTACACCGCGCCACCGACGATCGGGCCGAGGCCGTCGCCGGTCCAGCGGCGGATCGCCAGCCATGCGGTGAGCCCGCTGAGCGAAATGCCAAGCACCACAAGGACGTTGAATGCGAATATCGGTCCGCCGACCTGCGCCGGCAGCCAGCCGAGAATCCCCAGCAGCGGCATGGACGGGTTCCACATCAGATTCACGCCGGCGGGCGCGCCGATCTGGGTGGTGAAGAACGGGTTGAGACCGTTGGCCAGCGCGTGCGGGGTCCAGCCGAGATACCAGATGGCCTGTTCCGGGTCGCAACAGCTGCCGGCCCAGCCGGACGTCGGGCCGCGCCAGGCCCGGATGGTGACGGCCACGGCCCCGAGCAGGTAGACGACGAACGCCGCGAGTCCGCGGAGGCGTCCAGACGGTATCGGCCGGGTCGGCACCTAGTGGACTTGCTCTTCCTGAAACGCAACGAACGGGCGAAGCCGGCGGCGAGTCTGGTGATCGGGCGCCCCGGCCTCGCCGTCGGCGTGGACGCCTCGCGTGTAGTCGCCCTGCCACGGCACCTTGTCTCCGGCGCCGGCGTCCGTCGCCGCCTGGGCCTGCCCTAACTCGCGACGTGACTGAAGGAAGAACTCGTGCCGGCGGCACAGCTCGTCATCGGACGCGATGGGGCGGACTTCGGGGGCGAACTCTTCCAGTTCGCCGCGTCGCTGCGGGACGATCATGCAGATCGGCTCGTCGATCTCGAACCGCACCGGCACATATTCGCGGGTGAGTTTCCAATTGATGCTGAAACCCGAGCTGGTCCAGTCGGTTTCGACGATGCCCTCGAGCGGTGAAATGGCATCCTTCGGATGATTCGCCGGTCCGCGGACCAACAGGTCGTAGCCGGGCGGAGTGCGAAACAGGATCGGCAGATGCCACGTCAGGATGCCGTAACCGAAATTGCTGACGGGCAGGAACTGCCCCGGGCCGCGCCGATCGGGTGCGACCGTGACTCTGGTGATGTCGTTGCCGCCCATCCAGGTCGCGGTGAAGGCGGACGGATTGCGCAGTTCCCAGCCGCTCTGATTAGCGATCAGCATCGGTAGACAGCGATTCGCCCAACCCCGGCGCATCTCTGACATCCACGGCCGGTTGATCGCGGCCGGGCTGAATTGGGGCGCGTTGTCACCGGTGATGAAGCTGATCAGGGGTCGGGCCGACTCGTTTGGCTGGTCGCTCATCCGATCCTCGGTTGGCTGGGTTATCAGTGGCAACGCGGATGAGGTTACTTGAGGGAACCCGGCGACGCCGGTGAGGACTCACGTCCGCCGTTTCGGCTAACCCGGCCCGCAAATGCTAGGCTGCCCGGCAGTCGACATCCTTTAACGATCCGTCCAGAGAGGCGGAGAAGGAGGTCAAGATCTCGCATGGGTGCCTCGGGTGACGCCGCTTTGAGTAGCGGGTCGAGGGAACTGATGTCGGCGGCTGACGTGGGTCGCACTATTTCGCGCATTGCGCATCAGATCATCGAAAAGACCGCCGTCGACGGTGCCGACGCGCCTCGGGTGGTGTTACTGGGAATCCCGACCCGCGGTGTCACATTGGCCGAGCGGCTGGCGGCCAACATCGCCGAATTCTCCGGGGTCGAGGTCCCGCACGGTGCTTTGGATATCACGCTCTATCGCGACGATCTGATGACCAAGCCGCCGCGGCCGCTGGAGACCACCGCGATACCGGCCGGTGGCATCGACGACGCGCTGGTGATTCTGGTCGACGACGTGCTGTATTCCGGTCGCTCGGTGCGCTCCGCGCTGGACGCGCTGCGCGACGTCGGACGTCCTCGGGTGATCCAGTTGGCGGTGCTGGTCGACCGCGGCCATCGACAGCTGCCGCTGCGTGCCGACTACGTCGGAAAGAACGTGCCGACATCGCGAACCGAGAACGTGCGGGTGCTGCTGGCCGAGCAGGATGGTCGCGACGCCGTCGTCATCTCGCGGGAGGTGGCCTCATGAGCAGGCATCTGCTGGCCGCCGGCGACCTGTCCCGCGACGAAGCCACCGCGATCCTCGACGACGCCGACCGCTTCGCCCAGGCGCTGGTCGGCCGCGAAGTGCGCAAGCTGCCGACGCTGCGGGGCCGCACGGTCATCACCATGTTCTACGAGAACTCGACCCGCACCCGGGTGTCGTTCGAAGTCGCCGGCAAGTGGATGAGCGCCGACGTGATCAACGTCAGCGCCGTCGGATCCTCGGTGGGCAAGGGCGAATCGCTGCGCGACACCGCGCTGACCCTGCGCGCCGCCGGCGCCGACGCGCTGATCATCCGGCACCCGGCTTCCGGTGCGGCACAACGGCTGGCGGACTGGACGGGTGACGCCGACGGCACCGGCCCATCGGTGGTCAACGCCGGCGACGGCACCCACGAGCACCCGACACAGGCGCTGCTGGACGCACTGACCATCCGGCAGCGACTCGGTGGCTTCGAGGGACGCCGAGTCGTCATCGTCGGCGACATCCTGCACAGTCGGGTCGCCCGCTCCAACGTCATGTTGCTGCACACGCTTGGTGCCGAGGTGGTGCTGGTGGCGCCGCCGACACTGCTGCCGGTCGGGGCCGCGCAGTGGCCGGTGACGGTGTCCCACGACCTCGATGCCGAGCTGCCGGCCGCCGACGCGGTGCTGATGCTGCGGGTGCAGGCCGAGCGGATGAACGGCGGCTTCTTTCCTTCCGCGCGTGAGTATTCGGTACGTTACGGGCTTTCCGACCGGCGTCAGGTGATGCTTCCCGGGCATGCGATCGTGCTGCATCCCGGGCCGATGCTGCGCGGCATGGAAATATCGTCGTCGGTGGCCGACTCGTCGCAATCGGCTGTGCTGCAACAGGTTTCCAACGGTGTTCACGTTCGGATGGCGGTGCTGTTCCATCTACTGGTGGGGGCGGAGGAAATCGCAGCGTGAGTGTGCTGATCCGCGGGGTGCGGCTCTACGGCGAGGGTGATCGGGTCGACGTGCTGGTCGATGACGGCCAGATCGCCGCCATCGGCGCGTCGCTATCGATACCCGACGATGCCGATGTCATCGACGCCGGCGGCCAGGTGCTGCTGCCCGGATTCGTCGATCTGCACACCCATCTGCGCGAACCCGGCCGCGAATACGCCGAGGACATCGAAACCGGTTCGGCCGCAGCCGCACTCGGTGGATTCACCGCGGTGTTCGCGATGGCGAACACCAATCCGGTGGCTGACAGCCCGGTGGTCACCGACCACGTCTGGCATCGCGGGCAGCAGGTCGGCCTGGTCGACGTCCATCCGGTCGGCGCGGTCACCGTCGGACTGGCCGGAAAAGACCTCACCGAGATGGGCATGATGGCCGCCGGCGCCGCGCAGGTGCGGATGTTCTCCGACGACGGCAAATGCGTCGACGACCCGCTGATCATGCGCCGCGCACTGGAATACGCCACCGGCCTGGGCGTCTTGATCGCCCAGCACGCCGAGGAGCCGCGGCTGACCGTGGGCGCGGTCGCGCACGAGGGCCCGACCGCCGCACGGTTGGGGCTGTCCGGGTGGCCACGGGCCGCTGAGGAGTCGATCGTGGCGCGTGACGCCTTGTTGGCCCGCGACGCCGGCGCCCGGGTACACATCTGCCACGCATCTACTGCGGGCACCGTCGAGATCGTCAAATGGGCCAAGGCGCAAGGTATTTCGATCACCGCCGAGGTGACGCCACATCACCTGCTATTGGACGACGGCCGACTGGTCAGCTACGACGGCGTGAACCGCGTCAATCCGCCGCTGCGCGAGGCCTCGGACGCGGTCGCTCTCCGGCAGGCGCTGGTCGACGGCGTGATCGATTGCGTGGCCACCGATCACGCCCCGCATGCCGAACATGAGAAGTGCGTGGAATTCGCCGCCGCGCTGCCGGGGATGCTCGGTCTTCAGACCGCGTTGTCGGCTGTGGTCCAGGCGATGGTCGTTCCGGGCCTGATGACATGGCGTGACATCGCGCGAGTGATGAGCGAGAACCCGGCCCGCATCTCCGGGTTGCCGGACCAGGGACGTCCGCTCGAAATCGGCGAGCCGGCCAACCTGACCGTCGTCGACCCGGATGCCACGTGGACGGTCGTCGGCACCGATTTCGCCAGCCGGTCGGCCAACACCCCGTACGAAACGATGACGCTTCCCGCCACCGTGACGGCAACCCTGTTGCGCGGCAAGATCACCGCGCGCGACGGAAAGTGTCCGGCGTGAATTCCCAGACGTTGGTCGCGTCGCTGATCATGGCCGGGGTGGTGGCGCTGGTGATCGCGTTCATCGTTCAGTTGATGCTGCGTGGCTGGCGCAAACGCGCGGAGCGCCAGGCTGAGTTGATCGGTACGTTGCCCGAGATCCCGGATCACGTCGGGCCCGCGGCGATCATCACCCCCGGCATCTACGTCGGCTGCACGATGGCCCCGGCCTGGAGCCAGCGGATCACCGTCGGCGACCTGGGTTACCGCAGCAAGGCCGTGCTGACCCGGCACCCGGAAGGCATCCTGGTGCAGCGCACCGGGGCACAGCCGATCTGGATCCCGATCGGATCGCTCTCCGGCATCCGGACCGAACACGTGATCGCCGGAAAGGTCGCTGCCCGTGACGGGATCCTGGCAATCCGGTGGCGGCTGCCGTCGGGGGTCAAGATCGACACCGGGTTTCGCGCCGACAACCGCGACGAATACCAGGGGTGGCTGCGAATTTGGCCGGAAGGGGTCGCACTGTGAAGGCGATGCTGGTTCTCGACGACGGCCGGACGTTCACCGGAACCGCGTTCGGTGCGATCGGCCAAACACTCGGCGAGGCAGTCTTTTCCACCGGGATGTCCGGATACCAGGAGACGCTGACCGACCCCAGTTATCACCGGCAGATCGTGGTGGCCACCGCCCCACAGATCGGCAACACCGGCTGGAACGGTGAGGACGGCGAAAGCCGGGGCGACAAGATCTGGGTCGCCGGCTACGCGGTACGCGACCCCTCGCCGCGAGCGTCGAACTGGCGGGCCACCGGAACGTTGGAGGACGAACTGATCCGCCAGCAGATCGTCGGGATCGCCGGCATCGACACCCGCGCGGTGGTGCGTCATTTGCGCAGCCGGGGCTCGATGAAGGCAGGCGTCTTCTCCGGCGACGCGCTCGCGTCACCGGAGGAGTTGACCGAACGGGTCCGCGGCCAGCAGCCGATGCTGGGTGCGGACCTGGCCGGCCAGGTCAGCACCCCGGACAGCTACGTGGTGGAACCCGAAGGGCCGCACCGGTTCACCGTGGCGGCGATCGACCTCGGCATCAAAACCAACACGCCGCGCAACTTCGCCCGCCGCGGCGTGCGCTCCCGCGTGCTGCCCTCGTCGGCGACCTTCGAGCAGATCGCCGAACTCAAACCCGACGGGGTGTTCCTGTCCAACGGGCCGGGTGACCCGGCGACTGCCGACCACATTGTCGAGGTGACCCGCGAGGTGCTCAGCGCGGGAATCCCGTTGTTCGGCATCTGTTTCGGCAACCAGATCCTGGGCCGCGCGTTGGGTCTGTCGACCTACAAGATGGTCTTCGGCCACCGGGGCATCAACATCCCGGTGATGGACCACGCGACCGGACGGGTCGCGGTCACCGCACAGAATCACGGGTTCGCGCTCGAGGGCGAGGCGGGTCAGCGGTTCGACACCCCGTTCGGTGCGGCGGTGGTCAGCCACACCTGCGCCAACGACGGGGTCGTCGAGGGCGTGAAATTGGCTGACGGGCGGGCTTTTTCGGTGCAATACCACCCAGAGGCCGCGGCCGGACCGCACGATGCGGAGTACTTGTTCGACCAATTCGTCGAACTGATGGCGGGGGAGCACAAGTAATGCCACGGCGGACTGATCTCAAGCATGTCCTGGTCATCGGCTCCGGCCCGATCGTCATCGGGCAGGCCTGCGAGTTCGACTACTCCGGAACCCAGGCCTGCCGCGTGCTGCGCGCCGAAGGCCTCGAGGTGAGCCTGGTGAACTCGAATCCGGCCACGATCATGACCGACCCGGAGTACGCCGACCACACCTACGTCGAACCCATCACGCCCGGCTTCGTCGAACGGGTCATCGCCCAACAGGCCGAGCGGGGCAACAAGATCGACGCCCTACTGGCCACCCTCGGTGGCCAGACCGCCCTGAACACCGCGGTCGCCCTCTACGAAAACGGGGTGCTCGAGAAGTACGGCGTCGAGTTGATCGGCGCCGACTTCGACGCCATCCAGCGCGGCGAGGACCGGCAGCGGTTCAAGGACATCGTCGCCAAGGTCGGCGGCGAATCCGCCCGCAGCCGAGTCTGTTTCACGATGGACGAGGTCCGCGAGACCGTCGGTGAGCTGGGCCTGCCGGTGGTGGTCCGGCCGTCGTTCACCATGGGTGGGCTGGGCTCGGGCCTGGCGCATACCGCCGAAGAGGTCGACCGGATGGCCGGCGCGGGGCTGGCCGCATCGCCGAGCGCCAACGTGCTGATCGAGGAATCGATTTACGGCTGGAAGGAATTCGAGCTCGAGCTGATGCGCGACGGCAAAGACAACGTCGTCGTGGTGTGCTCGATCGAAAACGTCGACCCGATGGGTGTGCACACCGGCGACTCGGTGACGGTCGCCCCGGCGATGACGCTCACCGACCGCGAATACCAGCGGATGCGCGACCTCGGCATCGACATCCTGCGCGAAGTCGGTGTCGACACCGGTGGCTGCAACATCCAGTTCGCGGTCGACCCGCGCGACGGCCGGCTGATCGTCATCGAGATGAACCCCCGGGTGTCGCGGTCAAGTGCGTTGGCCTCCAAGGCCACCGGCTTCCCGATCGCCAAGATCGCCGCCAAGCTGGCCGTCGGTTACACCCTCGACGAGATTCTCAACGACATCACCAAGGAAACCCCGGCTTGCTTCGAGCCGACGCTGGATTATGTGGTCGTCAAGGCCCCGCGCTTCGCGTTCGAGAAGTTCCCGGGCGCCGACCCGACGCTGACCACCACGATGAAATCCGTCGGCGAAGCGATGTCGTTGGGCCGCAACTTCATCGAGGCGCTCGGCAAGGTGATGCGGTCACTGGAGACCAAGCGCACCGGTTTCTGGACCGGTCCCGATGCCGACGGCACGGCCGACGACGCGCTGGAGCGGCTGCGGACCCCCACCGACGGCCGGCTCTACGACGTCGAACTGGCGCTGCGGCTGGGCGCATCGGTCGACCGGGTGGCGGAAGCGTCCGGGATCGACCCATGGTTCGTCGCGCAGATCGCCGAGCTCCTGACGTTGCGGCAGGAGGTCATCGAGGCCGCGGTCCTCGACGGTGACCTGCTGCGGCGCTGCAAGCACAGCGGCTTGTCCGACCGCCAAATCGCCTCGCTGCGGCCGGAATTGGCCGGTGAAGACGGCGTGCGTTCGCTGCGGCAACGGCTCGGCATTCACCCGGTGTACAAGACGGTGGACACCTGTGCCGCGGAGTTCGAGGCCAAGACGCCGTATCACTACAGCAGCTACGAGCTCGACTCCGCCGCCGAGAGCGAGGTGGCCCCGCAGACCGAGAAACCCAAGGTGCTGATCCTCGGCTCGGGACCGAACCGCATCGGCCAGGGCATCGAATTCGACTACAGCTGCGTGCACGCGGCAACGACGTTGTCGCAGGCCGGTTTCGAGACCGTGATGGTCAACTGCAACCCCGAGACGGTCTCCACCGACTACGACACCGCCGACCGGCTCTACTTCGAGCCGTTGACATTCGAGGACGTCCTCGAGGTGTTCCACGCCGAGCAGCTGTCCGGTGCCGGCGGCCCCGGAGTGGTCGGAGTCATCGTGCAACTCGGCGGCCAGACGCCGCTGGGGCTGGCGCAGCGGCTCGCCGACGCAGGCGTTCCGATCGTCGGCACCCCGCCCGAGGCCATCGACCTGGCCGAGGACCGTGGGGCGTTCGGTGATCTGCTGGCCGCCGCGGGACTGCCCGCGCCGCGCTACGGCATGGCGACGACCTTCGCCCAGGCGCGGCGGATCGCCGCCGACATCGGCTACCCGGTGTTGGTCCGGCCTTCGTACGTGTTGGGTGGGCGCGGCATGGAGATCGTCTACGACGACGACACCCTGCAGGGCTACATCGCCCGCGCCACCGAACTCTCGCCCGAGCACCCGGTGCTGGTGGACCGCTTCCTCGAGGATGCGATCGAGATCGACGTCGACGCGCTCTGCGACGGCGACGAGGTCTACATCGGCGGCATCATGGAGCACATCGAAGAGGCCGGCATCCATTCCGGCGACTCGGCGTGCGCGCTACCTCCGGTCACCTTGGGCCGCAGCGACATTGAGAAGGTACGCAAAGCCACCGAGGCGATCGCGCACGGCATCGGCGTGATCGGCTTACTCAACGTTCAGTACGCGCTGAAAGACGACGTACTCTACGTGCTCGAGGCCAACCCGCGGGCCAGTCGCACCGTCCCGTTCGTCTCCAAGGCCACGGCGATACCACTGGCCAAGGCGTGCGCACGAATCATGCTGGGCGCCAAGATCTCCCAACTACGCGACGAACGGCTGCTGGTTCCGGTCGGAGACGGCGGCAACGCGGCGCCGAACGCCCCGATCGCCGTCAAGGAGGCCGTGCTGCCGTTCCACCGGTTCCGTCGCGCAGACGGGTCGGGCGTCGACTCGCTGCTGGGCCCGGAGATGAAGTCGACCGGCGAGGTGATGGGCATCGACCGCGACTTCGGCACCGCGTTCGCGAAAAGCCAGACCGCGGCTTACGGGTCGCTGCCGGTCTCGGGAACGATTTTCGTCTCGGTCGCCAACCGGGACAAGCGTTCAATGGTCTTTCCGGTGAAGCGGCTGGCCGACCTGGGCTTCCGGGTTCTGGCCACCGAGGGCACCGCGGAGATGTTGCGCCGCAACGGCATTCCCTGCGACGAGGTGCGCAAGCATTTCGAGGAACCACAGCCGGGCCGGCCGGCGATGTCGGCCGTCGACGCGATCCGCGCGGGCGAGGTCGACATGGTATTCAACACGCCATATGGAAACTCGGGCCCGCGCATCGACGGCTACGAAATCCGCTCGGCCGCAGTCGGAGTCAACATTCCATGCGTGACCACCGTTCAGGGCGTGTCGGCGGCGGTGCAGGGCATCGAAGCGGCGATCCGAGGCGACATCGGCGTGCGCTCGCTGCAGGAGCTGCACAGCGCGCTGACCAACGGCGGCCAATAGCCATGCGCGGGTTCGGCGCCCGGCTGGCCGACGCGATATCGCGTCGCGGGCCGCTGTGTCTGGGCATCGACCCGCATCCCGAGCTGCTGCACGCCTGGGGTCTGGCGGTGAGTCCTGACGGCCTGGCAGCGTTCTGCGACATCTGCGTGGCGGCCTACGCCGACTTCGCCGTCGTCAAACCCCAGGTCGCCTTCTTCGAGACCTACGGCGCCGCCGGCTATGCGGTGCTGGAACGCACCATGGCCGGCCTGCGCGAGGCCGGGGTGCTGGTGCTGGCCGATGCCAAACGCGGCGACATCGGGTCCACGATGGCGGCCTACGCGGCCGCCTGGACCGGCGACTCGCCGCTGGCCGCCGACGCCGTCACCGCGTCGCCCTACCTGGGCTTCGGCTCACTGCAGCCGCTGCTGGACAGCGCGGCGGCCCACGGTCGCGGGGTGTTCGTGCTGGCCGCGACCTCCAACCCGGAGGGTGCCAGCGTGCAACGGGCCCAATCCCAGGGCCGACCGGTGGCCCAGCTGATCGTCGACCAGGCCGCCGCGGCCAACCGCTTGCTGGGCCCGGGCACCGTCGGAGTCGTCGTCGGCGCCACGTTGTCCGAGGTGCCCGACGTCAGCGGGCTCGGTGGACCGGTCCTGGTTCCCGGGGTCGGCTTCCAGGGCGGGCGGCCTGAGTCCCTCAGCGGCCTGGGTGGGGCCGTTTCGGGGCAATTGCTGCCCGCGGTATCCCGCGACGTGCTGCGGGCCGGACCGGACGTGGCAGCGGTGCGTGCGGCAGGGGAGCGGATGCGTGACGCGGTCGCTTACCTGGCCGGCTGATCGCCCGGAGCCGGTCTACGACACGGCGTCGTTCACTTTTCGGTCGGATGGGCTGTTGTGCGGCGACACGCGCGACACGCCGCAATATTCCTAACCGGGTCAGATTCGGCTTTTTGACCAGTGTCAAGGCGTTCAGACGACGCGATTTCCGACCATCCATTGATCGTGCACGTACGCTAAAGGTGCAGGTAGAGACGTTTTTGCCGGGGCGGAAGTGACCGCTCGACGGTGGCCTGTCGGCGGTCGACCGGCGCCGTTTCGCCCGTCCCGAACGCGCCCTTTTCGACGCCATAAGCTGCGACTTTGTAGCTTCAACCAGGGGGGCGGGTTAGATTTCGTCTGAAGGCGTGGGTACGGTCGTCACCGCTGGCTGGACTACCTGGCCGAGACAAACAAAGATCGAAGTCTGTTGCTGATCGATACGGAGGAATCGTGGCCCTTCCCCAGTTGACCGACGAGCAGCGCGCGGCAGCGCTGGAGAAGGCTGCCGCCGCACGCCGAGCCCGAGCCGAGCTCAAAGACCGGCTGAAGCGTGGCGGCACCAATCTCAAGCAGGTGCTGAAGGACGCCGAGACCAACGAGGTCTTCGGCAAGATGAAGGTTTCCGCGTTGCTGGAGGCGTTGCCGAAGGTGGGCAAGGTCAAGGCGCAGGAGATCATGACCGAGCTGGAGATCGCCCCGACGCGCCGTCTGCGCGGCCTCGGCGACCGTCAACGCAAGGCTCTGCTGGAAAAGTTCGACTTCACCGCCTGAGTCCGACGACGATGCAGGCCGGCAGGCCTGAGGAGGAGTCGGCCCGCCGGGTCAGTCCGACGACGATGCAGGCCGGCAGGCCTGAGGAGGAGTCGGACCGTCGGGTAAGCCGGGAGAGTCGTTGAGCACCGACGGGCGACCGGACGGCACGGCACGCGTGATCGTGCTGTCCGGTCCGTCCGCGGTGGGTAAATCAACAATTGTCCGCTGCCTGCGGGAGCGGATTCCAGATCTGCATTTCAGCGTCTCGGTGACCACCCGGGCACCCCGCCCCGGCGAGGTCGACGGTGTCGACTATCACTTCGTGTCGCCGGACGCCTTTCAGCGGCTGATCGATGACGGTTCGCTGTTGGAATGGGCCGAAATCCACGGTGGCCTGCACCGATCGGGCACCGTCGCCGGCCCGGTCCGCGACGCCGTCGCTGCCGGACACCCGGTACTCATCGAGGTCGACCTGGCCGGCGCCCGTGCCGTCAAACAGGCCATGCCCGAGGTGATTACGGTGTTTCTGGCCCCGCCGAGCTGGGCGGCGTTGGAGGCCCGGCTGGTCGGTCGGGGGACCGAGACACCCGAGGTGATCGAACGCCGACTGGCCACCGCGCGCATCGAACTGGCGGCCCAGGAAGACTTCGATGAGGTCGTCGTGAATCGCCAATTGGAAACAGCGTGCTCAGAATTGGTATCATTGCTGGTCGGAACTTCGCCTGATCCGGCGTGACCTTCCAACCAGATTCGATTTCCCACTTCGTTGCCCATTGCTATAGGCCGCCAGGAGAATATTTCGTGAGTAGTTCGCAGACCGACACCTCGTTAGCCGCCGTCCCCGACCAGTTCGACGCCTCGTCGGGTGGCATCGGCGCTTACGACACGCCGCTGGGCATCACCAACCCGCCCATCGACGAGCTGCTCGCGCGGGTGTCCAGCAAGTACGCGCTGGTGATCTATGCCGCCAAGCGCGCCCGGCAGATCAACGACTACTACAACCAGCTCGGCGAGGGCATCCTCGAGTACGTCGGCCCGCTGGTCGAGCCGGGGCTGCAGGAGAAGCCGCTGTCGATCGCCATGCGCGAGATCCACGGCGACCTGCTCGAGCACACCGAAGGCGAATAACGGCGGCTTGGCATGAGCCTCTCGGGTGACCGCAAGCGGATCGTCGTCGGCGTCGCCGGAGGCATCGCCGCATACAAGGCGGCCACCGTCGTCCGTCAGCTCACCGAGGCCGGCCACCAGGTCCGCGTCATCCCCACCGAGTCCGCGTTGCGGTTCGTCGGGGCCGCCACCTTCGAAGCGCTGTCCGGTGAGCCCGTGCAGACCGGGGTGTTCGACAACGTGCCGCAGGTGCCGCACGTCGCCATCGGCCAGGCCGCCGACCTCGTGGTCGTGGCGCCCGCCACCGCCGATCTGCTTGCGCGTGCCACCCACGGCCGCGCCGACGACCTGCTGACCGCGACGCTGCTGACCGCGCGATGTCCGGTGCTGTTCGCGCCGGCCATGCACACCGAGATGTGGCTGCATCCCGCGACCGTCGACAACGTCGCCACCCTGCGCCGCCGCGGCAACGTGGTGCTCGAACCGGCGTCCGGGAGGCTGACCGGAGAGGACAGCGGCGCAGGCCGGCTGCCCGAGGCCGAGGAGATCGTCACCTTCGCCCAGCTGCTGCTGGAACGTCACGACGCGATGCCCTACGACCTGGCCGGCGTCAAACTCCTGGTGACCGCCGGTGGTACCCGCGAGCCGATCGACCCGGTCCGCTTCATCGGCAACCGCAGTTCGGGCAAGCAGGGCTACGCGCTGGCGCGGGTGGCCGCCCAGCGCGGCGCCGAGGTCACCCTGATCGCCGGCCACACCGCCGGGCTGATCGACCCGGCGGGCGTCGAGGTCGTGCACATCAGCAGCGCGCAGCAACTCCGCGACGCGGTGTCCAAGCACGCGCCCGATGTCCACGTGCTGGCGATGGCCGCGGCCGTTGCCGATTTCCGGCCCGCGCATGTCGCGACCGCCAAGATCAAAAAGGGCGCCGAGGAGCCAGAGTCCATCGGCCTGATCCGCAACGACGACGTACTGGCGGCGGCCGTGCAGGCCCGCAGCGCCGGGCAACTACCGAACATGCGGGCCATCGTCGGCTTCGCTGCCGAGACCGGCGACGCCAACGGTGACGTGCTCTTTCACGCGCGGGCCAAGTTGCGGCGCAAGGGATGTGACCTGTTGGTCGTCAACGCCGTCGGCGACGGGAAGGCCTTCGAGGTGGACCACAACGACGGCTGGCTGCTGGCCGCCGACGGCACCGAGTCGGCCCTGCAGCCGGGCTCGAAGACATTGATGGCCAGCCGTATCGTGGACGCGATCGCCACGTTCCTGCAGCGAGGCAACTAAGACGCTACCTAGCCTCTTTGGTGCCACGGACCGGCCGGTAACATATACCAGCCTGGCGATATAATTTGCCTAACTAAACATTTTTGTATGCGCGTTGAAAGGGAGAGAGTGTGAGCGAAAAGGGTCGTTTGTTCACCAGCGAATCAGTGACCGAGGGGCATCCAGACAAGATCTGTGACGCGATCAGTGACTCGGTGCTCGACGCGCTGCTGGCCGGGGACCCGCGTTCACGCGTCGCCGTCGAGACCGCCGTCACCACCGGTCAAGTTCACGTCATCGGCGAGGTCACCACCAACGCCAAGGAAGCTTTTGCCGACATCACCAACACCGTCCGCGAACGCATCCTCGACATCGGCTACGACCACTCCGACAAAGGCTTCGACGGAGCGACCTGCGGCGTCAACATCGGCATCGGCCGCCAGTCGCCCGACATCGCCCAGGGCGTGGACACCGCGCACGAGACGCGCGTCGAGGGCGCCGCTGACCCGCTGGACGTGCAGGGTGCCGGCGACCAGGGCCTGATGTTCGGCTACGCGATCAGCGACACCCCGGAGCTGATGCCGCTTCCGATCGCGCTGGCCCATCGCCTGGCGCGGCGGCTGACCGAGGTCCGTAAGAACGGCACGCTGCCGTACCTGCGCCCGGACGGCAAGACCCAGGTCACCATCGAGTACGAGGACAACGTCCCGACCCGGCTGGACACCGTGGTGATCTCCACCCAGCACGCCGACGGGATCGACCTGGTGAAGACCCTGGACCCCGATCTCCAGAAGCACGTGATCAAGACGGTGCTCGCCGACCTCGCCCACGACACGCTGGACTCCTCGTCGACTCGCGTGCTGATCAACCCGACCGGCAAGTTCGTCGTCGGTGGACCGATGGGTGACGCCGGCCTGACCGGCCGCAAGATCATCGTCGACACCTACGGTGGCTGGGCCCGCCACGGCGGCGGCGCCTTCTCCGGCAAGGACCCGTCGAAGGTGGACCGGTCGGCGGCGTACGCGATGCGCTGGGTGGCGAAGAACATCGTCGCCGCGGGCTTGGCCGAGCGGGTCGAGGTGCAGGTGGCCTACGCCATCGGCAAGGCGGCCCCGGTCGGCCTGTTCATCGAGACGTTCGGCACCGCCACCGTCGACCCGGTCAAGATCGAGAAGATCGTGCCCGAGGTGTTCGACCTGCGGCCCGGCGCGATCGTCCGTGACCTGGACCTGCTGCGTCCGATCTACGCGCCGACCGCCGCGTACGGACACTTCGGCCGCACCGACATCGACCTGCCGTGGGAGCGTCTGGACAAGGTCGAGGACCTGCAGCGCGCCGTCTAGTTTCAACCGCGAAAGCCCCCGCCACGCCCCCACGCGAGCGGGGGCTTTCGTGTCAGGCCGTGAATTTGTAATCGCCGAGGTCGAAACGCCTACTGCGCCAATAGACTTCGAACGTGTGGGCGGGTCGCAGGGCGACGTCGCCGTTCTTGTCGAAGTAGTAGCTGTTGGCGGCCTGGCAGCTGTCCTGCCAGAACACCTGGCGGTGCCGACGGCGCAACTGCTCGGCGAAGTAACGGGCGTTGGCTTCCTCGCTGATCTCGACACGGTTGGCGCCGCGCTGCTGCGCTTGTTTCATACAGCGCACCATGTGGTGGGTCTGCGCCTCGATCAGCGCGAAGTACGACGATCCGACGTAGCCGTAGGGGCCCATGGTGGAAAAGAAATTGGGAAAGCCTGGAATTGCGGTGCCCTCGTAGGCCTGGGCCCGGTTCTCTTCCCAGAACTGCTTCAGCGACCGCCCGCCGCTGCCGGTCACCGCGAACGTCGGCGTGGTGTCGGCATCGAAGACGTGAAAACCGGTGGCCAGCACCAACACATCAACCTCATGGTGGGTGCCGTCGGTGGTGGCCACCGCTTCTGGCGTGATCTTGTCGATCGGCTGCGTCACCAGTCGTACATTGTCGCGGTTGTACGTCGACAGGTAGCTGTTGTGGAAGCCGGGCCGCTTGCAGCCGATCGCGTAGCTCGGGGTGAGCTGTTTACGCACCGCCGGGTCGCGCACCTTCAGCCGCAGATAGGCGCGCCCGAGCGACTCCATCCAGCGGGCCAGCGGGTACACCGTGAAGTACTGCGCGGGCAGCGGGAAGGTGGCCTCGACATAGGTCTGGGTGATCAACCGCTGCAGCGTCTTGGCGCCGGGCACGCGCAGTGCCCAATGCGCCGGTGTGGGCAGCGGCACGTCGAACTTCGGGAAGCACCAGATCGGTGTGCGTTGAAAGACGGTGAGCTCTTTGACAATTGGCGCAATCTGCGGGACCAGCTGGACCGCCGATGCGCCGGTGCCGATCACCGCGACGCGCTTGCCGGTCAGGTCGAGGCTGTGGTCCCAGCGGGCGGTATGCACGGCTTCGCCGCCGAAGGAGTCGACGCCGTCGATGTCGGGCGGCTTGGGCACGGTGAGCACGCCGCTGCCGTTGTAGACGAATCGCGCCGTGACCTCCCCACCGGGATCGAGCCGCACCCGCCATAGCGACCGCTCGTCGTCGAACTCGGCGGAGAGAACCTTGGTGTTGAACCGGATCTTCGGCCGGACGCCGTACTTGTCGGTGCAGTGTTCGGCGTAGGCCTTCAGTTCGCCGCCGCGCGCGTACGTGCGCGACCAGTCCGGCCGCTGCTCAAACGAGTACTGGTACGACGCCGACGGAATGTCCACGGCGATACCGGGATAGGTGTTCCAGTACCAGGTTCCGCCAACCTCGTCGCCGGCTTCGACGATGAGGTAGTCGCTGAAGCCTTCTTGGTCGAGCTTGATCCCGGCGCCGATGCCGGAGAATCCCGCGCCGACGATCAGGCAGTGGTAGTCGGGCCGATCGCTGCTCACCGGTACCTCCATCGCTACAGGTGGTTAGTCGATACCGACGGTACCGCGTATCTAATGCAGGGCCGCTTTCAGGGCCGCCAGACCGCGATCCATCGCCTCGGTCGCAGCGGGCACCACCCCCGCGTAGCCGAGGTAGCCGTGCACCATCGACGCGGCGTTGTGCACCTCGACGGGGACGCCGGCGGCGGCGAGCAACTCGCCGTAGCGGG
The DNA here is from genome assembly GCA_035606475.1 of Mycobacterium sp. Classification (GTDB taxonomy): domain Bacteria; phylum Actinomycetota; class Actinomycetes; order Mycobacteriales; family Mycobacteriaceae; genus Mycobacterium. The sequence goes on from DATNFI010000253.1 coordinate 18,588, forward strand.
CCCCGTCGTCGCGCAGCGGATCGTGGCCGGCGACGGCGATGTAGGCGGGCGGCAGGTCGGCCAGATTGGCGGCGCGGCCCGGCGCCATCCCGACCGGAGGATTGAACAGGTCGATCTCGCCCGCGTAGTAGCGGCTGAACGCGGCGACGGCGGCGCTGTCCAGGACCGCCGCGTTGGCGTTCTCAGTGAAAGACGGCAGCGACGAGTCCCACAGCGTTGCTGGATACCACAACAGCTGGAACGTAATTGGCGCGCCGTCCTCATCGCGAGAGCGCTGCGCGATGACGGCCGAGATGTTGCCGCCGGCGGAATCTCCGGCCACCGCAAGCCGGCTCGTGTCGGCGCCGATCTCCTCGCCGTGTTGGGCGACCCATTGCGTTGCGGCCCAGGCATCGTCGATCGCGGCGGGGTAGGGGTGCTCGGGCGCCAACCGATAGTCGACCGACACCACGAGGGCGTCGGCGCCGACCGCGTGCTGACGGGCCGTGCCGTCGTGGGTGTCCAGGTCGCCGACGACGAAGCCGCCGCCGTGGAAGAACATCACCACGGGCGGCGCGGCGTCATCGGTTGGCGGCCAGTAGATCCGGATGTTGATCGGCCCGGCAGGCCCGTCGATGGCGCGGTCCTCGACACGAAGTTCGGGATGGAAGCTGCGGCGCGGCAGGTTTCGCAGGGCCGCCCGGGCCGCGTCGACACCATTGTCGGCGGATAACCGGAACGGGACCGCGTCCAGTACCTTCTGCAGAATGGGATCGATGCCGGATCCGGGGTCGTCGACGCTGGGCATGCAGACACCGTACGCACCGCGGGTGATGGCCGGTGCCTGGGTGGCCGCCGGTTGGGCCGGCATCGGCTATGGCGTATTCCTGACCATCGTGGCTTTGCGATCGCCGCCGGGTGCGGAGCTGACCGGGGTGTGGGGCGCTCAGCCGATGTTCAAGGCATCCATGGCGCTATTGCTGGCGCTCGCCGCTGCCGCGCATCCGATTGTCCGCGAACGGCGTTGGCTGATGCCGGCTTTGCTGCTCTCCGCTGCCGGCGACGTGCTGTTGGCAGTTCCGTGGTGGGCGCCGTCGTTCGTGTTCGGGCTGGGCGCGTTCCTGTTGGCGCACGTGTGCTTTCTGGGTGCGCTGCTTCCGCTGGCCCGGCAGTCGGATCGGTCCCGTGCGCGCTGGATCGCCGTCGCGGTGATGTGGGCGGCGTGTGTCGGCCTGCTGACGTGGTTCTGGCCGCAGCTGAGCCGCGACGGCATGACCGTCCCGGTCACGGTCTACATGGTGGTGCTGGTGGCGATGGTGTCGGCGGCGCTGCTGGCGCAACTGCCGACACGGTGGACGGCGGTCGGCGCGGTGTGCTTCGCCTGGTCGGACGCGATGATCGGGATCGGCCGGTTCGTGCTGGGCACCGAGGCGCTGGCGGTGCCGATCTGGTGGACGTATGCGGCGGCGCAGGTCTTGATCACGGCCGGCTTTTTCTTCGGTCGGGTGTCGACGGCCTCTGCTACACCTGGCAAGTGACCACCCGGACCCGACAGGCCGCCGCATTCGAGCCGATCGCTCGGGTGCTGCCGATGTTGTCGGTGCCGCACCTGGACCGCGAATTCGACTACCTGGTGTCCGAAGAGCAATCCGATGACGCCCAACCCGGTGTGCGGGTGCGACTGCGCTTTCATGGCCGGCTGGTCGACGGGTTCATCCTGGAACGCCGCACCGAGACCGATCACGTCGGCGGGCTGGCCTGGCTGGACCGCGTGGTGTCGGCCGAGGCGGTGCTCACCCCGGAGATCCGCCGGCTGGTCGATGCCGTCGCCGCGCGTTACGCCGGCACCCGCGCCGACGTGCTGCGGCTGGCAATACCGCCGCGGCACGCCAAGGTTGAAGCCGAAAAGCGAACGCCGCCAGGGATTTTCACGGCGGACGGAATCGACCGGGCCGGGTGGGAGGTCTACCACAGCGGCGGGCAGTTCCTGACGGCGCTGGCCGAGACGCGGGCGGCGCGCGCGGTGTGGCAGGCGCTGCCCGGCGAGTCGTGGGCCGACCGGGTCGCCGAGGCCGCCGCGCAGACCGTGCAGACGGGTCGCGCGGTGTTGGCGATCGTCCCGGACCAGCGCGACGTAGACACCATGTGGCGGGCGGCGACGGCCATGCTCGACGAGGCCGCCGTGGTCGCGTTGTCGGCGGGCTTGGGACCGTCCGCACGTTACCGGCGCTGGCTGGCCGCGCTACGGGGCAACGCACGCCTCGTGATCGGCACGCGCAGCGCGGTGTTCGCGCCGCTGAGCGATCTCGGTCTGGTCATGGTGTGGGACGACGGTGACGACACGCTGGCCGAGCCGCGCGCCCCGTACCCCCATGCCCGCGAGGTGGCGATGCTACGTGCACACCAAATGCGTTGCGCCGCACTGATCGGCGGGTACGCCCGCACCGCCGAGGCGCAGGCGCTGGTGAGCAGCGGCTGGGCGCACGACGTGGTCGCGGCGCGACAGGTGGTGCGCGCCCGCACTCCACGAGTGGTGGCCCTCGACGACGGCGGCTATGCCGACGAGCGCGATCCGGCGGCGCGCACCGCGCGGCTGCCGTCCGTCGCGCTGCGCGCCGCCCGCACGGCGCTGCAGGCCGAGACGCCGGTGCTGGTGCAGGTGCCGCGGCGTGGCTATGTGCCGTCGCTGGCCTGCGCGCGATGCCGGGCGATCGCCCGCTGTCGGCAGTGCACCGGCCCGCTGTCGCTGGAGGACCGCGGTGTGGCAGCGGTGTGCCGTTGGTGTGGCCGCTCTGAAACCGGATTGCGTTGTGGCACTTGTGGCTCCGACACGGTGCGGGCCGTCGTGGTGGGCACCCGGCGCACAGCCGAGGAACTGGGCCGGGCGTTTGCGGGTACACCGGTGATCACCTCGTCGGGCGAGGCGATGGTGTCCGAGGTCGACGCTCGCCCGGCGTTGGTGGTGGCCACGCCGGGCGCCGAACCGCGGGCCGTTGGGGGATACGGCGCAGCGCTGCTGCTGGACAGCTGGGCGCTGCTGGGGCGTCAGGACCTGCGCGCGGCCGAGGACACGCTGCGCCGTTGGATGGCCGCCGCGGCGCTGGTGCGGCCGCGTGACGACGGCGGGGTGGTGGCCGTCGTCGCCGAGGAGTCGGTGCCGACCGTGCAGGCGCTGATCCGCTGGGATCCGGTCGGCCACGCGGACGCCGAGTTGGCCGCGCGCACCGAGGTCGCGTTGCCGCCGAGCGCGCATATGGCCGCTCTCGACGGCACCGGTCCGGCAGTGGCGGCGCTGCTGGACGAGATTCGGCTACCGGAGACCGCCGAGCTGCTTGGCCCCGTGCCGCTGCCGCCGGGCGTGCGGCGGCCGCCCGGTGTGGCCGCCGACGAGCCGGTGACCCGGATGCTGGTGCGGGTCAGCCGCGAGCGGGGCCTGGCACTGGCGGGGGAGTTGCGGCGCGGCATTGCTGTGGTCAGTGCACGGCAAACCAGCGACCCGGTCCGGGTGCAGATCGACCCGCTGCACGTTGGCTAATCGGCGACCGGCGCTGCGTGTGTCGCCGAGCGAAGTGCCCCTTTTCCATGCGACGATGCGAATGTCGGCCGAGCGCCAATGACGCCCACCGGTCTTTCTTTCCCGTGTCGAGGGAGGTCCGATATGGCAACAACGACAAACACCGCGCGAATTGGGCGCTGCCTCGTCTTCGTGGGCGAGCACCTGAAGCAAGCCCGCGCCGCCGGCGACGAGGTCCGGGCTATGCAATGGCACGCGGTCATGGACCAGTACATCGATGCGTGGCCGCGGTCGGCGTGATCATCGATCCCGTCCACTGCACCGAGCTCGGCTGTGCCTGTCCAGGCAACCGGTGGTGGACGGGCTGGATCGGGTCTCGCGAAATCCATATCGTCCCGATCGACGACCTGCAACCGCATGACGTTGAGGAATGCGGCTGCGACGCGGAGATCATGCTCGTCGTCGCCGGAGACGGGTTCGTGTCCTGGCGGGTGACACATAACAGCTTCGATCGTCGCGAACTCACGGAGTAGACCGGCCGATCACACAGCGCCGCAATCTAGGCTGTGCCGGGACAGCGCCGGATTTGTCCCGTGCAAGGCAAGATCAACAGGAGCTAGTGCAATGAAGCGGACAGCAATCACCGGCGCGGCGATCGCCGTCGTGGCGACATCGCTCACCTTGGCCGGCTGTGGTTCCTCGCCCAGCAGCAACAACGCCGCGACCAACACGCCGACCTCGGCAAGCGCCACGCCGCAACCGAAGGTGGCCCCGCGCGTCAGCGCTGACGGCCCTAACCCGACCATCGCGGGCTATTTCAAGGACGCACACATCACCGCGACCCCGGTCCACAGGGGTGATCCCGGCGCACCGACGATCAACTTCCCGATCCCGGAGGGCTGGGTCGATGCCGGACCGGACACCCCGCCCACGGCCTACTGGGCGATCGTCGACAACGGCCCTGAGGCCGCCAAATACACGCCCAGCATCGTCGCGACGCTGTCCAAGCTCGACGGTCAGGTCGACCCGCAGAAGCTCATCGAGCTGGCCGCCGGCTCAACCAAGAACCTGCCCGGTTTCAAGGCTCACGGTGACGGCACCGAGGACAACCTCGGCGGCTTTCCCGCCTTCCAGATCGGTGGCACCTGGACCCAGGACGGCAGGGAGAAGGCGGCCGCGGACAAGGTCGTGGTGATCAACGGCAAGGACGACGTGATCTACCTGCTGGAGCTCAACGCCGATGCCCTCCCGGATCAGGTCGAGAAGGCGCTGCCCGCGACCGTCACCATCGACGAGAAGACGACGATCACCCCCTAGTTCTTTCCACGCATATCAGCAGCGTGATCGGGGTACGCATCGGTCATGCCACTCAACCTCGCCCGCAAACTGATCGAGTCACACCTGGAATCCGGCGAGATGACGCCGGGCGAAGAGATCGCCATCCACATCGACCAGACGCTGACCCAGGACGCGACGGGCACGCTGGTAATGCAGGAGTTGGAAGCCCTTGGGCTCGACCGGGCCCGCACCGAGGTCAGCGTGCAGTACGTCGACCACAATCTGCTGCAGACCGACGAGAAGAACGCCGAGGACCACGAGTACCTGCGCACCGCCGCGCAGCGGTTCGGGCTGTGGTTCTCCAAGCCGGGCAACGGGGTGTCGCATCCGACGCACATGCAACGGTTCGGCATTCCCGGCAAGACCATGGCGGGTTCGGATTCGCACACCCCGGCCGCGGGTTCGCTGGGCATGCTGGCGATCGGCGTTGGCGGGCTGGAAGTCGCACTGGCTATCACCGGCCGTCCACTGCACATCCGCATGCCCGAGATCTGGGGTGTCAAGCTCGAAGGTGAACTGCCGCAATGGTGTTCGGCCAAAGACGTGATCCTCGAAATGCTGCGGCGCCACGACGTCAAGGGCGCAGTGAACCGGATCATCGAGTACTACGGTCCCGGACTGGAGAACCTGACCGCGATGGATCGCCACGTCATCGCGAACATGGGAGCCGAACTCGGCGCCACCACAACGGTTTTCCCGAGCGATGAGACGGTACGCGAATTCCTGCGCGCCGAGGACCGCGAGGATGACTGGGTCGAGTTGCTCGCCGACAAGGACGCCGACTACGACGTCGACGAGGAGATCGACCTGTCCCAGATCGAGCCGTTGATCGCCAAGCCGTCGTCACCGGGCAACGTGGTACCGGTGCGTGAGGTGGCGGGCGAAGAGATCGCGCAGGCGGTGGTCGGGTCCAGCGCCAACCCCGGCCTGCGCGACTTCGCGATCGTCGCGGCGATGCTGGCCGGGCGGCAGACATCGCCGAGCGTCAGCCTCGACGTGAACCCGACGTCGCGCGAGATCCTGACCGATTTGACAAAGATGGGCGCCACAACGGAGTTGGTGATCGGCGGGGCCCGCATCCATCAGGCGGGATGCATGGGCTGCATCGGCATGGGCCAGGCGCCCGCCACCGGTCGCAATTCCCTGCGAACGATGCCGCGAAACTTTCCCGGCCGCTCCGGCACCAAAGAGGATTCGGTGTGGCTGTGTTCGCCGGAAACCGCTGCCGCTTCGGCGTTGACGGGCGTGATCACCGATCCACGCGACTGGGCGCGGGACAACAAGATGGACTATCCCAAGCTCGATCTGCCGCATCAGTCCTCGGTGAACACCGCGATGCTGGTGGCTCCGCTCGACGAGGATGAGGCGCTAAAGGTCGAGCCGGTCAAGGGACCCAACGTGTCGAGCCTGCCCGACCTTCCGCCGCTGGCCGATGAGATCGAGGCGCCGGTGTTGCTCAAAGTCGGCGACAACATCTCCACCGACGAGATCTCACCGGCCGGGGCGCGGGCCCTTCCGTATCGATCCAACATTCCCAAGCTCGCTGAGTTCAGCTTCACCCAAATCGACGAGTCGTACCCCGATCGGGCGAGGGACGCCCAGGCGACCGGCCACATCATCGTCGGCGGGGACAACTACGGCCAGGGCTCGTCGCGCGAGCACGCCGCAATCGCACCGCGTCATCTCGGGCTCGCGGCGGTCATTGCCAAGTCGTTCGCCCGCATCCACTGGCAGAACCTTGCCAACTTCGGGGTCTTGGCACTCGAGTTCGACGACCCCGACGACTACGACGGTATCGACCAGGACGACACGCTGCGCATCAAAGGGATTCGCGACACGTTGGGCGACGCCGACACCCTGAAGGTCGACAACGTCACCAAGGAGACGTCTTTCATTGTGCGGCACCGACTTTCGCCGCGGCAAGTCAAGGATGTGTTGGCCGGCGGGCTGATCCCCCGGCTGGCCGAGGAAGAGAAGTAGCTAGTCGCTCGACCACACGGCGCGAGCGCCGGAGTCGCCAATCCGCACCATCTGCACGGTGGCGGCGACACCTACCACGACCGCCAACAGCGCGATCGCCACACTCACCATCCGCCGGGGTGCGACCGCTCGCAGCTCCCGCCGATGGACCACTGCCAGCACAACAGCGACGACGAGCAGCGCGATGGAGAAGTAGATCATTGTGCTACCGCGGTCGGCGTGGGTATTCAGGATGTCGCGGGGATGGTGCTGCTGATCGTAGAACCACTCACCGGCACTGGCGGTGATCGAAGTGAGCACGGTCGTCACGGCGGCGAGGACGAGCACCAGCCACACCAGGTGCCGCCGCGCCACGGGCCACAGCGCGCATAGGATTTCCAGGAGCGCCGTCAACGGCGCCAACACCACCAGAGCATGGACCAGCAACACATGCGCGGGCAGTCCGGAGATCGTGGTCAATGCCATCACGCACTCCCTGGCTCGAAAAGCGGCTGCGACTACTTCCTACACTGTGCCGGTGCGTCTTGTCTTTGCCGGAACACCCGAACCCGCGCTACCCGCGCTGCGCCGTCTCATCGACTCGCCGCGTCATGAGGTGGTCGCGGTGCTGACCCGGCCGGACGCCGCGTCGGGCCGGCACGGCAAGCCGAAGCCGTCGCCGGTAGCCGGCCTCGCGCTGGAGCGGGGCATCCCGATCCTACGACCGGAGCGGCCCAACTCTGCGGAATTCGTCGCGGAACTGTCGGCGTGGGAGCCCGACTGCTGTCCGGTGGTGGCCTTCGGGGCGCTGCTGCGGGACGAGCTGCTGGCAGTCCCGAGCCGCGGTTGGGTCAACCTGCACTTCTCTTTGCTACCTGCCTGGCGCGGCGCGGCCCCCGTGCAGGCGGCGATCGCCGCGGGCGACACCGTCACCGGCGCAACGACATTCCAGATCGAGTCCGGTTTGGACTCCGGGCCGGTCTACGGGGTGGTCACCGAGTCGGTACGCCCGATCGACACCGCGGGGGATCTGCTTGAGCGACTGGCAGTTTCGGGCGCCGCGTTACTGGCGACAACGCTGGACGGCATCGAAGACGGGGCGCTCACACCCGTTCCGCAGCCCACCGACGGCGTCAGCATCGCACCGAAAATCACCGTCGAGCAGGCGCGAGTGCGCTGGGACCTACCGGCCGAAGTCGTCGAGCGTCGCATCCGCGCCGTCACACCCAATCCCGGAGCGTGGACTCTGATCGGGGACCTTCGGGTCAAACTCGGACCGGTCTATCTCGACACCGACGAGCGGAGCCTGCCAAACCCGCTGGCGCCCGGCGATATTCACGTCGACCGCCGCAGCGTACGCGTCGGCACGGCGTCCGGGGCGGTGCGGCTGGGTCAGGTGCAGGCGCCGGGAAAGAAGCTGATGAATGCGGTCGACTGGGCCAGGGGAGCCCGTCTCGAAGCCACGGCGCGAGCGTCATGAGCCCGCCGCAGGACAAGCCGCGCCGCAATCCCCAGCGGCCGCCAAGGCGCAAGCCATTGGATCCAGCGCGCCAGGCGGCATTCGATGTGCTGCGTGCCGTGCGCGAGCGCGACGCCTATCCGAATCTGCTGTTGCCAGTTCTGTTGCGCGAGCGAGGGATCAGCGGCCGCGACGCCGCCTTCGCCACCGAGTTGACCTACGGCAGCAGCCGCATGCGGGGCCTGCTGGACGCCGTCATCGGGGCCGCGGCCGCCCGGCCGCCGGCTAACATCGACCCGGTCCTACTCGACCTGTTGCGACTCGGGACTTATCAGCTGCTCCGCACCCGGGTGGACGCGCATGCCGCCGTCTCGACCACCGTCGAACAGGCGGGCATCGAATTCGACTCGGCACGAGCAGGTTTCGTCAACGGGGTACTGCGGACGATCAGCACTCGCGACGAGCAGTCCTGGGTCGACGAGTTGGCACCCGCCAAGTCCGTCGATCCGATCGGGAATGCCGCGTTCCTGCACGCCCACCCGCGCTGGATCGCGCAGTCTTTCGTCGACGCTCTGGGCGCTGCCGCGGGCGAGCTCGGCGCGGCGCTAGCCGCCGACGACGCGCGACCCCAGGTCCACCTGGCGGCTCGACCAGGAGTGCTGACCGCCGAGGACCTGGCTGCGACGGTCGACGGCAGTGTGGGCCGATATTCGCCGTACGCGGTGTACCTGCCCGCCGGCGACCCGGCGCAGGTGCCCGCGGTGCGCGACGGCCAAGCCCTGGTCCAGGACGAAGGTAGCCAATTAGTTGCGCGCGCACTGACTTTGGCGCCGGTGGCCGATGACGCCGGCCGATGGCTGGACCTGTGCGCCGGTCCCGGCGGCAAAACGGCCCTACTGGCTGCGCTGGCCGCCGAATCAGAAGCCCGAGTTACCGCGGTTGAACCCGCCGACCATCGTGCCGACCTGGTCGTCGAGAACACCCGTGGCCTGACCGTCGAGGTATTGCGGGTGGACGGGCGCAGCAGCGGGCTCGAACCGGGGTTCGACCGGGTCCTGGTCGACGCGCCGTGCACCGGGCTGGGTGCGCTGCGGCGACGACCCGACTCGCGCTGGCGGCGTCAGCCTGCTGACGTGCCGGCGCTGACCAAGCTGCAACGGGAGCTGTTGGCAGCCGCGATTGCGCTGACCCGACCGGGCGGCGTGGTGCTGTACGCGACGTGCTCGCCGCATCTGGCCGAGACGGTCGGCGTGGTGGGTGACGCGCTACGGCGGCACCCGGTGTCCGCGTTGGATACCCGGCCGCTGTTCGAGCCGGTGCCCGATCTGGGCGACGGACCGTACGTTCAGCTGTGGCCGCATCGCCACGGCACCGACGCCATGTTCGCGGCGGCCCTGCAGATCGACTCCCAGTAAGGTGACGTTCATGTCAGGCACGACCGACCGGCCGCTGATCGCCCCGTCGATTCTGGCCGCCGATTTCGCCCGGCTGGCCGACGCGGCCGCCGAGGTGGAAGGCGCCGACTGGTTGCACGTCGACGTGATGGACGCGCACTTCGTGCCGAACCTGACGATCGGGCTGCCGGTGGTCGAGAGTCTGCTGGCGGCCAGCGACATTCCGATGGACTGCCATCTGATGATCGAGGATCCCGACCGCTGGGCGCCGCCCTATGCCGAGGCCGGCGCCCACAACGTCACCTTCCACGCCGAGGCCACCGACAACCCGGTCGGCGTGGCCCGAGACATCCGCGCTGCGGGCGCCATGGCGGGGCTCAGCATCAAGCCCGGTACCCCGCTGGACCCCTACCTGGACATCCTCAAGTACTTCGACACCTTCCTGGTGATGTCGGTCGAGCCCGGCTTCGGCGGACAGAAGTTCATTCCTGAGGTGCTGAGCAAGGTGCGCGAGGTGCGCAAGCTCGTCGACTCCGGCGAGTTGACGATCCTGGTCGAGATCGACGGCGGCGTCAACGCCGACACGATCGAGCAGGCCGCCGAGGCCGGCGTCGACTGCTTCGTCGCCGGATCGGCCGTCTACGGCGCCGCTGACCCGGCCGCTGCCGTCGAAGCGTTGCGGCGACAGGCCGGTGCCGTGTCACCGCACCTCCGCCGATGAGAGCCCAGGCGGCCATCAGTCACGACGCCGCCATGAAGTTGGCCGTCGAGCAGGCCGATCTGGTCAAGGGCAAGACGTATCCGAATCCGCCGGTCGGCGCGGTCATCCTGGACCGCGACGGCAAGGTCGTCGGGGTTGGCGGAACGCAGCCAACGGGCGGCGCGCATGCCGAGGTGATGGCGTTGCGCCGGGCGGGACGGCTGGCGTCCGGCGGAACTGCGGTCGTCACCCTGGAACCCTGCAACCACCACGGCAAGACCCCGCCGTGTGTCGATGCGCTGATCGAGGCGGGCATCGCCTCGGTCATTTACGCGGTCAGCGACCCGAATGCCCAAGCCGCCGGCGGCGCGGCCCGGTTGGCCGCCGCCGGTGTCGACGTCATCGGCGATGTGCAAGCCGATCTGGTCACCGCCGGCCCACTGCGCGAATGGTTGCACAAACAGCGCACCGGGCTGCCGCACGTGACGTGGAAATACGCCACCAGCATCGATGGCCGTAGCGCGGCCGCTGACGGCTCGAGCCAATGGATCACCAGCGAGGCGGCCCGCGCGGACCTGCACCGTCGGCGGGCAACGGCCGACGCGATCGTGGTGGGCACCGGCACTGTGCTTGCCGACAATCCGACGTTGACGGCCCGGCTGGCCGACAACGGACTGGCCGACCGTCAGCCGATGCGCGTCGTGGTCGGCATGCGCGACATACCTTCTGAGGCAAAGGTTCTCAACGACGATTCACGAACCATGGTGATTCGCACCCGCGACCCGGCCGAGGTTCTCAGGGCGCTGTCCGATCGCACCGACGTGATACTCGAAGGCGGTCCGACCCTTGCCGGGGCTTTCCTGCGGGCCGGGGCGATCAACCGCATCCTGGCCTATGTCGCGCCGATACTGCTCGGCGGACCGATCGCTGCGGTCGACGATGTCGGGGTACCGAGCATCGCCCGGGCCCTGCGCTGGCGCTACGACGGCGTCGAACGGGTCGGCCCGGACCTGGTGCTGAGCTTGGTGCCGCGATAAGGCGCTCAGCGCCGTCCCGGAATCGCGGCACCAAGCTGGTCAGCCGGCCAGACCGCTCTTGATCGCGGCGTCCTGCTTCTGGCCGATGTCAGTGGCGAACGCGGGCGGCACGGCGTCGTCCGGCTTGCCGTCAAACTCAAGCGTGACAAAGGCTTTGCCTTCGGTGAAGAGCAACACCGTCACCGACTTGGAACCGTCCGGCGAGTGGCCCTGCACGATCGTTCCGCCTTCACCGACTGCCGCCGGCTCCGGGTCCCCGCCGGTCACGTTGCTGCCGAGCGACGACTTTGCGCCTTCCAGCGCGGTGGCGGCACCCGCCGAGTCGGGCAGGATCATGATCGTGTCGCCGATTTCGCGGGTGTCTGCCTGGTTGCTGAAAACCGCTGCGACGCCGGTCTTTCCGTTGGGGTTCTCGGTTGGAGCCGACACCGAGAAGGTGTCGCCGGGAAGTGCGATGTCCTCGGGCTTGATCAACAACTTGGCGTAACCGCCCGACTCCGCCGACGAGCTCGGTTCCGAGCTGGCCGAGCTCTTGGCGGTGGACGACGCCGACGACGATGTCGAAGCCGACTTATCCGACTTGCTGCTGCAGCCGGCCACCGATAGCCCTACCAGCACGGAGGCTGCCGTTAGGGCCGCCACCGCGGCCACCGGGGTTTTCATCAATGCGCTCCTTTGTCGAGTGGCCCACCCGTTCGGCCATGGGGGCGGAACGCTGGTGGGGTTGCTGGCACCGTAGCTGACCGCGGTACTTCGCGCCCGCGGTTATTGAGTTTTGCTGGCGCTAGTTAACGTGAAATTAACATTAAATGCAATGGGTTGCGGTCCTTTAGCATGCAATACTGCGCCGAATTCATCTTGCTCAACATGACGGAAAGGCGGACATGGCGCACTCGGTATCTCGGACATTATTTATCGCAGGTGCAATTACCGGCACCCTGATCGGCGTCACGGCGTGCTCAAGTGGTCCAAGGATGGTGAGCAAGGACGACATCGCCAAGCAGATCACCTCCAAGATGACCGACGCGGCAGGAAACAAGCCGGACTCGGTGACCTGCCCAGACGGGCTGAAGGGTGAGGTTGGCGCGCAGTTGAACTGCGCGATGAAGATCAAGGGCCAGGACTACAACGTCAACGTCACCGCTACCAGCGTGAAAGGCGACAACGTCGAATTCGACATGGTGGAGACGGTCGACAAGAACCTGGTCGCCAGCAAGGTCAGTGACCAGCTCACCGAGAAGGTCGGACGCAAGCCGGACTCGGTGACGTGCCCCGACAACCTCAAAGGCACGCCGGGCTCGACGCTGCGGTGCGACCTCAAAGACGCCGGTGAAACCTACGGGGTCACGGTCACTGTCAGCGACGTCGACGCCGGCGATGTGCACTTCGATTTCAAGGTCGACGACCAACCGAAATAATGGATGCAATCGTCTTCCAATCAATTTCCAAACACGGGTGAGTATTGTCTCCGCGCCGTGAATAGATAAATGGGATCGATGAAGGGCGACTAATGCCGGAAATCAAGTGGTATTCGCGAGCCGCTGTGTTTGCTGTCGCAGTGATGCTGGCGTGTGGCGGCTGCAGTTCGTCCACGTCGCTGAAGCCGGCGCCCAGCACTGCCGACGCGGCGGATTCGGTCCAGATCCACGGCGATGCCTCCAACCCGGTGAACAAAATCGTCATCAAGGCGATCGCCGACCTGCAGACGTTCTGGGGTGGCGAATTCCCCAAGCTCTACGGCCACGACTTCCCGCCGGTGAAGGGCGGCTTTTACGCGGTCACGCCGTCCTCCGGACAGTTCGCGCCGTGCGCACAGGCGGCCGCCGACATCGCCGGCAACGCGTTCTACTGCTCGAAGGCCGACGATGTGGCCTGGGATGTGGAGAAGTTGCTGCCGGACCTGCGAAAGCGCTTCGGCGACTTCGTCATTCCGGTCGTATTGGCCCACGAGTGGGGTCACGCCATCCAGGCGCGCGCCAACTTCCAGGGGCCCACCGTGGTCAAGGAGATCCAGGCGGACTGCTTCGCCGGAGCTTGGGCGGCGCACGCGTCCAAGAGCGGCGCGTTCAAGGCCAGTGACGACGATCTCGACAACGCGCTGGCCGGCTTCCTGTTCCTCCGTGATGAGCCGGGCACCGAGAAGCGGGACCCGCAGGCGCACGGCAGCGGATTCGACCGGGTCAACTCGTTCCGCACCGGGTTCGACAACGGTACGAGCGCCTGCAAGGGCTACAAGGTCGGCGATCCGCCGGTGGTGGAGATCCCGTTCAACAGCGCCGCCGATGTGGAAAGCGGCGGCAACGCACCCTACGAGGACATCATCACCGGGGTTCCGACCGATCTGGAGGACTACTGGACGCAGGTCTACCCGAAACTGACCGGGCATCCCTGGATGCCGCTGCAGCCGGTGAAGGCGTTCAACCCGACCGATTCGCCCAGCTGCGGCGGGCAGCCGACCAGCGACTACGTCCTGTTCTACTGCGTGCCTGAGGACTACGTCGGATTCGACGCGGTCAAGGCGATGCCCGAGATCTATGACCAGGGCGGCGATTTCGCGGTTGCCACGCTGATCGCGACGCAGTACGGGCTGGCGGTGCTGTCACGCGGTGGCCAGGATCCGACCGACAAGACCACGTCGCTACGGGCCGACTGCATGGCCGGGGCGTGGGCGGCCAGCATCTTGCTCGAGGACCGTCCGGAGAGCGCGTTCAAGATGTCGCCGGGTGACCTCGACAAGGGGATCACGGCGCTGATCGTCTTCCGGGGTTCCGGCGACGTGGCGCGCCAAGGACACGGTTCGGTCCGCGTTGACGCATACCGTGATGGCGTGATGAACGGTGCCAAAGCCTGCGTGTCCCGCTAACCGTGTTCACGGTTCTCGGCTTCTCACTGGGCTTTATGGCGTTGGGCGCCGTTGTCGCGGTGGTCAATGTGCTGACGATGGTGTTCACGATCGCGTTCACCATCCAGGCCTCACTGGCGCTGATCGGGGTGGTGGTGTTCAGCGTGATCGGCGTCCGGCGCGTGATCGCACGGCGCCGCGGCCCGACCGGCCACACCGAAGCGCCCGAGCCTGTCCAATCCCACATCCCTTCCGACCGAGCAGGTGACTCCCTGACATGACAACGCCCGAATACCCTTATCCAGAAGATGGTTTCGGTCAGCAACCGCCGGCCTATCCGCCACCGCCGGCTTACCCGCCACCGCCGGGATACCCGCCGCCGGGCTGGCCGGCGGCCGGAGCCTACGGCCTTCCGCTCTCGGACAAAAGCAAGGTCACCGCAGGATTGCTCGGCCTTTTCTTCGGATCCCTTGGGGTGGGCCGCTTCTACCTCGGCTACACCGGAATGGGCATCGCGCAGATCGCCGTGACCTGGTTGACCTGCGGCATCGGCGGGCTGTGGCCGCTGATCGACGCGATCATGATTTTGACCGGCAAGGTACCCGACGCACAAGGCCGCCCGCTGCGCGACTGATCTACGCTCAACCCACTGCGTTGACGACCGCAATGGGTCGCCGTACCGACTCGGTGCCCGGGCTGGCGAAGCCGGCGTAAAACATTGTGGCACTGACGAACCAGCGCATCGAGGAGTTGACGGCGCTGGCTGTCGGCGCCGCGTCCTGGGGCAGCGCGGTGTCAAAGGGCAGCCGCACCGGCCTACCTTCACGCAGCGTCACGTGTTTCTCGAGTTGCACGCTGCGCCCGTTGACGATCTCGTCGAAACCCGGTGTGCGAGTGCGGGGATGCGAGTCCCGCTGGCCCTGCCATTTCACCCGAACATCGCCGGCCGGAAGATCCCGGCTCGGTGTGATGACGATCGCGCCCTCGATCGTCTCGCCGGCCCGGAACACCACTCGCGGCAACTCGATGTCGAGCCGGGCCGCCGCACTACCGGTGACCTGCTCCAACGAGCCGATGTCGGCTCGGGCGTCGTCCGGCCCGACCACCACGGCGAATTCGGTCGCCTCGTCGATATCGATTCCACGGCGCTGCACGATCAGGCGACATGACCAGCGGGCGATCTGCGATGACGACGCCGGCGCCCACGACGGGAGCCGAAAGGTCGCCGAACCCTCCGTGAATACCGATGTCGGAGTGGGCAATTCGGCTGCGAAGATGCCGATCCATTCTTTGGCGTCGCGATCGGTGCCGTAGGTGGTACCGACGTCCTCGGTCAACCACATCGCATTCGTGGCGGCGGTTGCCGCGGCGTCGGCGCGCCCGGCCCACCGATAGCGGTAGAAGTTGTAGTAGCCCAATTCGATTCGCGCCGAGATCACATCGCTGATCGGTTTGGCCGTGTTCGCTCGGACATCGACCGATTGACATGGCCAGACGACGGACGGCGATACGGTGACCTGTACTCGGGCCGGGCGGAAGAGACGTCGCACTATTTCAGTTGGCTCGCTGCGTAGTCGTCGGGACGGTTCTTCTTCATCCAGGCGCGGACGGGCCAGAACAGCACCCACAAAACGGAATACACCGCGTAGTAGATCGCCGCAGAGGCCAGGACGCCGACGACCCACGCCGGGTAGATGAGAATCAAGCAGAACTGCAGGAACTGCTTGATCACGACGGGGTAGCCCTCGGCCTGCGACCACACGAATCGCGGACTCATCGACAACAAAAGCCTTCGCCCGGTGGAGGTCTCCGCCTCAGCCTCGGCCTGAGCCGCGCTGATGTCGCGGCCCCGTTCGGCGCGCGTGAGGCCGCGGTCCGGCGCAGGTGGTTCGCTGATACTCATCAGCGGCACGCTAGCCAACCGAATTGGATCCTGATTGGAGCGCTGGAACCCGCCTACGGGTTGTTGGTCGCGATACCGGCGACCCGGCCGGCCGCTGCGCGAAAGCTGTGAATTGCCGGCGATGTCATTGCATACTGAGCCCTGATGAAAACACATGGCTTCGCTTTGCGGTGTGTCGTCGGCGCGCTGATCGGCGTCGCGGCACTGCAACTGACCGGTTGCGGCAAGACGGTCAAACCTGACGGCGCCGCGAAATCCGTTGTCGACGTTGTCTCCCGGCAAACGGGATTCAGGCCGAACGACGTGCATTGCCCCGCGGGGGTGAAGGCCAAAGTCGGCGTCGAGTTCGACTGCGGCTTCACCGGTCCAGACGGGCCATACGTCGCGCACATGCGGGTCACCAAGGTGGCCGGCGACGACGTGGAATTCGACGTCAAAACTCAGCCGCGTTCGCCGTAGGCGTCGGAGGACACTGTGCACAACGGTTGGAAAGTAGCCGAATTCATTGCGCTGCTTGTTCTGGCAATCGCGGCTGTACAGGCGCTGATCTGGATACCGATCATCGTGTGGTGGCGACGCAGAGCTCGTGCCGCCAAGGAGCGGCTAGCGGTAGCGATCGAGTCTGAGACCCGAATTCGCCCGCCGGAGAAAGCCCTTTACCGCGGCGCGACGGCTCCGGGCTATCCCGTCGTCAACAACAACGGAACGATCGCGCTCACCGCACGGCGGTTGGTCTTTATCACCTTGACCGGCAAGCTGATTGACATCCCGGTCAGCGAGATTGTCGGCGTCCGAGAAGCGAAAGTATTCAAAACGTCTGTGCGCGGCGGCCGTTCGCATTTAATCGTGGAACTACCGGCTGGCGAGGTGGCGTTCTACCTCACATCCAACGCCGACTGGATCGCCGCCATCACAGCGCTGATCAGACCGCGGGCTGACACGTCGGAGTAACCGGCCTAGCCGGTCGGCCGGGCGCGTCGAGAATGATCGCCCATGCCGGGGATCAACATTGGTACGCGGCGACGATAGTCGCTGTATTCCTCCCCGAATACGCGGACCAGGTCTCGCTCTTCGAAGTGGACCGCTACCAAGATGTATCCGGTCGTTGCGGCGGCAAAGAGCAAGTGCCCCAACGTCATTCTCGGTGTCACCCAGAATGCGATGAGGAAACCGAGGTAGAGCGGGTGGCGAACCGCGCGGTAGAAAAGCGGCGTCGTGAACTTATGCTCGGGAACCTGCCGCCCGCGCAGCCGGGCAAACACCTGGCGCAGGCCGAAGAGGTCGAAATGATCGATGAGAAGGGTGCTTAGCAGGGCAATCGCCCACCCCACGAGGCCGATGACCGTCAGCAACGCAGCCCAGGGCTGGGTGGCGACCCGCCAAACGTCGTACGTGATGGGGTACCAGGCCAGGACCAGAACAATCAGACAGACGTTGGAGGCAAGCACATACGTCGACCGCTCCGCGCTGGGCTGCACGATGCGGGTCCACAAGCGTTTGAAACCCTGCCTGGCCATCACGCTGTGCTGGACGGCGAAGAGCCCGAGCAATGCCGTGTCGATGACCACCGCGGTAAGGGTCAGCGTGCCGTCGCCCAGGCCACCGCGATCGATGCTTTTGGCCACGATGTGCGTATTGCCGACCATGAAGTCGGCGTCGACGACAAACCCGATCAAATAGAGGAAGGTGAACAAAAACATCAGGTAGACGGCCACGCCGTAGACCGCGATCAAGGCGCCACCGGTGGAACTGCCGGTGGGCCGCGAAGGGGTCCCATCGCCGGGTGCCACGTCGCGATTGTGCTCCGCTTTTCGGCCGAATACTCCGTTTGTGCGAAAAGTCCCTAGACCCGAGGGCCGACGGGCTGCTCCTCGCGCAGTTCCGGCTCCTCGGCGTGCACACTGCGGCTACCGATCAGCAGACCCAGCAGCGCGCCGACGATACAGACGACGACGGTGACCTTGAAGATCTCGCCGTACATTCCGGCGAAGGCCTCGCGGTACATGGTGGCCTGGTGCAAGACTCGCTCGGCGAGGCTGGCGTTGGCCGGAACTTCCGAGGCGAGCTTGGCAACCAATTGCGGTAGCCGGTAGAAGCCCCAGGCACTCAACGAGGCGACGCCGATGAGCATGCCCGTCATGCGGGCCACCACCACCGCCGCTGAGGCGATGCCGTGCTGCGCCGACGGCACCACCCGCAGGCTGGCGGAGGTCAGCGGCGCGATCACCAGACCAAGCCCGACACCGGCGACCGCCAAATCGGTGTCCATGGCCGGCAACGACAAGCCGACGATGTGGTGATGCTCGGTCAGCAGGTCGATCGACCACTTGGAGATCAGCCAATACCCGCCCGCGGCGATCAGTAGCCCCACAAAGGCCACCGCCCGGTCACCGACCTTGGTCGCGATCGCTCCGCCCACGAGTGCGCCGATCGGAAGCGCCGCCAGGAACCACAGCAGCATCAGCGCGGCCTCGTTTTGGTCCTTGCTCAGCACACCTTGGGCGAACAGTTCCACGTCAACCAACGTCACCATCCACGCCGCGCCCGCGCACAGCGACGAGCCGAGTGCGGACAGGAACGGACGGAAGTGCACGCCGGCGGGTTCGATCAACTTGGTCCGCGAGAACCGTTCCCACACAAAGAAAATCACCGCGAAGACAACTGCGCCGACGATCAGCGGTGGACCGTAG
The DNA here is from genome assembly GCA_035606475.1 of Mycobacterium sp. Lineage (GTDB taxonomy): Bacteria > Actinomycetota > Actinomycetes > Mycobacteriales > Mycobacteriaceae > Mycobacterium. The sequence goes on from DATNFI010000253.1 coordinate 37,403, forward strand.
CTGGGCAGCGCGTGCTTACCGTCGGGATTGGCGTTGTACAGACCGACAACGGCCAAACCGAGAGTGATCGCAAGCAGCAATCCGCCGATCACGTCGATCTTCTCCGGCTCGGCGTTGCGGTCTCGCGACGGCAGGCTGAAGTGGATCATCACCATCGCGGCCAGGGCCAGTGGCACGTTGATCCAGAACACGTCTTGCCAGCGACTGGTCAACCAGACGATCAAGATTCCGTAGAGCGGACCGAGCACGCTGCCCAATTCCTGCGCGGCGCCGATGCCGCCGAGAACGGCGGCCCGGTTGCGTTGTGCCCACAGATCGGCGCCCAAGGCGAGCGTCACCGGCAGCAGCGCGCCGCTCGCGACGCCCTGGATGGTCCGGCCGACCACCAGTACGTCCAGGTTGGTGGACATCGCGGTAATCACCGAGCCGACCAGGAAGGTGGCCAGGCTGACCTGCAGCAGCAACTT
>DATNFI010000254.1:0-31210 GCA_035606475.1 Mycobacterium sp.
GGTACGCACGCCGGCGACCCGATCCCCGTCGAAGATCAGATCGGTGACCTCGGCGTTGCGAATCAACGTGAATTCCGGATAGGCACTTGCCTTTTCGGCGAGGAAGTCGAGGAAATCCCACTGCGGCATCAGCGCGATGTATGGCTGTTTGAACCCGAGCCGCGACAGTGCGCTGAAGTTTCCGAAGGTCCGCAGCGTTCCATCGGTGTCGAAGGCAAGGTGCTTGACCTTGGTGTGCGGTAGACGCAGAAACTCGTCGATCAGCCCCAACTCGTCCATCACCCGCAGCGTGCTCGGATGTACGGTGTCGCCACGGAAGTCACGCAGAAAGTCGCTGTGCTTTTCCAATACCGTGACGCGGATCCCGGCACGGGCCAACAAAAGAGCGTGCACCATGCCCGCTGGGCCGCCGCCGGCAACGCATACCTGGGTTTGTACGACTTGCGTCATGGTCCGACCCTACGACGTCGGTCAACCAGACGCGGGCACCTTGCGGTGGGCGCGCAGCGCTTTGATCTCACGTTCGAAATCCTCTGCGGACTCGAAAGATCGGTATACCGATGCGAATCGCAGGTACGCCACTTCGTCGAGTTCTCGCAGCGGGCCGAGGATCGCCAGGCCGACTTCGTTGCTGGGAACTTCGGGCGACCCGGCGGCTCGCACGACGTCTTCGACCTGCTGCGCCAGCAGGCTCAGAGCATCGTCGTCAACCTGCCGGCCCTGGCATGCGCGCCGCACCCCGCGCATCACCTTCTCCCGGCTGAACGGCTCGGTCACGCCGCTGCGCTTGACGACTGCCAGCACCGCGGTTTCCACCGTCGTGAATCGCCGGCCACACTCCGGGCAGGATCGGCGACGTCGGATCGCCTGTCCCTCATCGGTTTCACGGGAGTCAACGACTCGCGAGTCCGGATGTCGACAGAACGGACAATGCATGGCCGCTCCTTCGCCGCGCTGACTTCGGGGTGTCCCGAGCCACCACGAGCCTACCCGTGCCCCTGCGCGCGGGCCTAGCGTCACCGGGTGTCGCGGCTGGTAAACGGCTCAGCCCACCGGCGCGATCAGCGTCTGGCCGGCGGTCACCGCAGACGACTCGAGCTCGTTGAGTTCGCGAATGCGGGCGGCGACCTGACCGGTCGGGGCATCCGGCGCCACCCGGGCCGCCAGACGCTGCAGCGTCTCCCCCGGTTCGACCCGGACCACGGCGAGCCGGTCGGGCATCTGGACCGCGGCTTTCTCGGGACCGGTGTGCAGCATCCCGCCGAAGTGGGCGACGAATCCCAGCCACACCGTGATGCCCGCCGCGACCATGGCGAGCGCTACCGTCGTCGCCGGCGTGATCGGGCGCGGTCGGTGCGAGGCGTTCGACATCAGCACACCGGTGCCGCGGTAGCGCGGCGACGCCGCGCTGGGCCTGGATGGCTGAGGACCTCTCGATCCGGGGTGCCCGCCGCGGCCGGCCGGACGCACCCGGACCGGGCGAACTCGGGTCGCCGCTGTCGGCGAGATCGTCTCGATGTGCATCATGTGCGTTCCTCCAGTCAGCTCGTGGTCGATCACTTGTTCGAAGAGTAGTCGATAATGTGTTCGAAAACCGAACATGTGATCGAACTGTTGCACACGCTGATGACGATAGGGCGGGCCACCGACACGTTTTTCGGCGCTGGTCAGGCAAGAACCGCGACATACCTCGAACACATGTTTGATATCCAGGTGAAATGCCGCTACATTCGTCCATATGAGCGATAGGGACACTCCGGACGCCGGCTCTGACCGTGGCGTGCGATCAGCGGATTCAGCGCTGACGCCACGCCAACGCACCATCTTGGACGTCATTCGCGCATCGGTCACCAGCCGTGGGTATCCGCCGAGCATTCGGGAAATCGGCGACGCCGTCGGACTGACATCGACGTCCTCCGTCGCCCATCAGTTGCGCACGCTCGAGAAAAAGGGCTATCTGCGCCGCGACCCGAACCGTCCACGCGCTGTCGATGTCCGCTCGGCGGACGACATGGCAAAGCTCTCGGTGATCACCGACGTGGCCGGTTCGGACGCGTTGCCCGAGCCGACATACGTCCCGGTGCTGGGTCGGATTGCCGCCGGTGGCCCGATCTTGGCCGAAGAAGCGGTCGAAGACGTCTTTCCCCTGCCGCGCGAACTCGTCGGCGAAGGCGCGCTGTTCCTGCTCAAGGTGGTCGGCGAATCGATGGTCGATGCTGCGATCTGCGACGGCGACTGGGTGGTGGTCCGTCAGCAGAACGTCGCCGACAACGGCGACATCGTGGCGGCGATGATCGACGGCGAAGCCACCGTCAAGACCTTCAAACGCACCGGCGGCCAGGTCTGGCTGATGCCCCACAACCCGGCTTTCGATCCCATCCCGGGCAACGACGCAGCCGTGCTCGGCAAGGTCGTCACGGTCATCCGCAAGATCTGACGCCGGCCGGGCCGGCGGGCTAGCCGGCGGCCTTGTGGAACCCGTTCGCCTTGGCGATCTCTTCAGTGGCGAACCAGATTTCGGCCTGGGTGTCTTCGTACAGGCCACTATCGGGCATGTAGTAGAGACCGGAGCTGGCGTTGGCCTTGACAGGGTAGCCTTCCGGCACCTGGTACGGATCATCCATCGGAAGATGAATTGCCAACTGTCCGGGCGCAATTCGCGGCATCGGCACCGCTGCCGTCACTTGGTCGTCGTCGTCGGCGTCCGCTGCCGCGTGCCGTCCGGCTCGGGCCTCCGCCGCGACCGGAATCCCGGTCGGATCCGTGTCGACGTCGTCGGGATGCTCGTTGAAGTGCTCGTCGGCGTCGTGGTCAAGTTCGGCGTTGTGGTCGAGTTCGGCGTCGCGGGTGAAACCCGCGTCGTGGTCGAACTCGGAAACCTCTTCGCGAGAGTCTGTTTCGTCCCCGAGCAGCTCGTCGACCAAGCTCTGATGATCCGGCGGCATCCACGCGCTGGACGGCTGACTGGGCAGGCGCACGGTCCGGGGACGCGGAGGCCGATAGTCCTCGGCCAAGCGTGCCGACGCCAGGTCTGAATCGGCCGCTGGCGACCATTGGGAAACCGCTTCGGTGGTGGGCTCGTACCCGGAGTCATCCGAACCGCCGAGGTCGCCGCCTTCACCGTCTCGTTTGGCGGCGCGACGCCGACCCACCCACCGCGTCAGCAGTGCCAGAAGCACGATCAGCAGCAGCGCGCCGGCGCCGGCCAGCAACCACCACCAATGCCCGGCCAGCCAGCTCGTGGCGGCGTTGGGCGACGCCGAACGTGCCGGTGTCTTCTGTCCCGGTATCTCCAGACCCGACAACGCCAACGCCAGGTTTGCCGGCTCCGTGGTGAAGGTGTTCTTGGTCTTGTTCCAGGCGATCTGGCCGCCGGTGAATTTCTGCGTGACCACGTCCTGGGCGACCGTCTGATCGCCGACCGGTGCACCGAGCTTGCCGGTCGGCCCCAGGAGTTTGTCCCATGCGGCTTTGATCGCCCCGCGCACCACGTAGGCGCCGTGATCAGACGTCCAGAAGATCACCGGCTTGTCGTCGGCAGAAAATGCGCTGATCTTGCTGGCCGGTTTCAGGCCAGCGTCGGCCTCGTTGGCGATTGGGAATCCGAGGTCGCTTTTGGCCGGCCCGCCCAGCGCCTCGTACTTGGTCAAGATGTCCGTCTCGACGGCGTTGGCGCCGGTGGCGGCGCTGAAGAAGATCTTGCCGCCGGTGAAGTTCTGGGCCAGCCCGTCGCTGCCGATCGGATATTGATCGCCCTGCTTGGCGCCCAGCGGTCCGGGGGCGCCGCCGGCCGCTCGCCAGGCCGTGTTGATCTCCGCCGTCGGGTCGACGGGCACCTGCAGCCCCGCGAGCTGGTCGGCCAAGTTGGGCGGCGCGGTGCTGAAAGCCTTGGTCAGCCGGTTCCAGGACACCTTGCCGCCGCTGAACGCCTGGGTCGCGAGCTCGCCGTCGTAGGTCTCGTCACCAATCGGAACGCCCAGCGCGCCGCCGGAACTGCCCAGCTTGTCCCACGCGGCGTTGATCGCACCGCGCACGACGAATGCGCCGTGGTCGGCGGTCCAGTAGATCAGCGGCTTGTCGCTGGCCGAGAAGGTGCTGACCCGGCTGTCGGGACCGGCCAGGCCGCGCACCTCGTTGGCGGTCGGAAAACCCAGGTCGGACGCCACTGGGCCGCCGAGAGCCTCGTACTTCTCGAGGATGGCACCCATCATCGACCTGGGGCCGGTCGCAGGCGTGAAAAACATCTTGCCGTGCACGAAGTCCTGAGCAAACCCTTGACCGGCGACATAGCAATCGCCCTGCTTGGCACCCAGGTCCGAGGTGTCACCGCCGGCCTCTTTCCACGCCGCGGTGATGGCATTGTCGGCATCGCCGATGGGAGACGCGTTCGCCACGGGCATCTGCAGCGCTATGAATGTGAGTCCCGCCGTCAGCGCGACCAGGCCACGCGCTGAGCGCATGAAGAGGCCCGATCGTCTTCGCTGCCTTGTCATCCCGCCCTCCCCGCGGCCACCCAGTCCGAACTCCGGGCCCAATGTCAACCGCCCTGCGGGCCGCCACAACTCTGCTGAGGGCGACGACGCGTGGGAAGTCATAGCCAGACCCTACGAGATGGTCATCTCATCGATGCCGAATTGCGCTCCGCAGGGCCGGTTTGTGCCTCATTCTGCTCGTTCGGCATTTAGATTACGGTCCCCCGATATCATGGTGCACGTCGCAGTCATGTTGGCCGACGAATCGACGCTGAAGACTGCTCGCGGCTAGACGCCGAGGCTGCGGCCGATGATTTCCTTCATGATCTCAGTGGTGCCACCGTAGATGGTCTGCACCCGAGCATCGAGATACGCACGCGCGACGGGATATTCACGCATGTAGCCGTAACCGCCGTGCAGCTGCAGGCAGCGGTCGATCAGGTATACCTGCTTCTCGGTCGCGTACCACTTAGCCATCGCAGCCTGCTCGACGGTGAGTTTCTCCTCGAGGTGCAGGGCGATGAACTCGTCAACCATGACCCGCACCACGGTGGCCTCGGTAGCCAATTCGGCGAGCAGGAATCGGCTGTTCTGGAAACTGCCGATCGGCTTACCAAAAGCCTTGCGCTCCTTGGTGTATTGCAGCGTCTGCTCCAATACCTGCTCCATCGCGGCGGCGGCCATGATGGCGATCGAAATCCGCTCTTGCGGAAGGTTTTGCATCAGGTAGATGAAGCCCTGGCCTTCGTTGCCGAGCAGATTCTCGACAGGCACCTCGACGTCGGTGAAGGAGAGCTCGGCGGTGTCCTGCGCATCCAGGCCGATCTTGTCCAAGTGCCGGCCGCGCTCAAATCCCTTCATGCCGCGCTCGACGGCCAGCAGCGAAAAGCCTTGTGCGCCTTTGTCGGGATCGGTCTGAGCGACGACGATAACCAGGTCGGAGTTAATACCGTTGGTGATGAACGTCTTTGAACCGTTGAGAACGTAGTGATCGCCCTTTTTCACGGCGCGGGTCTTGATGCCCTGCAAGTCGCTGCCGGTGCCCGGTTCGGTCATCGCGATCGCGGTGATCATTTCGCCGGTGCAGAACTTCGGCAGCCAGCGCTGCTTCTGTTCCTCGTTGGCCAGGCTCAGCAGGTAGGGCGCCACGATGTCGTTGTGCAGGCCGAACCCGATGCCGCTGTAGCGGCCGTAGGTGGTTTCCTCGGTGATGATCGTGTTGTAGCGGAAGTCGGAGTTGCCGCCGCCGCCGTACTCCTCGGGGATCGACATCCCCAGAAAGCCCTGCTTGCCGGCCTCCAGCCAGACGCCCCGGTCGACGATCTTCGCCTTTTCCCATTCGTCGTGATACGGCGCGACGTGGCGTTCGAGGAATGACCGGTACGACTCGCGGAACAGATCGTGCTCGGGCTCGAACAGCGTGCGCTGGTATTTGACGGCGCTACCCATGAGATGACCTCCGGCAGGTTGGGAACACTGCCGCTCAAGATATACCAACCAGATGGTTGGTCGGTCAGGGTGCCGATCCCGGCTTACAGTCAGCAGGATGGACGAGACGATCCTGGTGCAGGAGCTCGGGCAGCTGCTCGAGTTCTCCTACACCGACATGCTGTGTTATGCCGGGCCGTTTTCTCGGGCCGGCGTGGCGAGCGCGCTCAAGGTGCTGCAGCGGGCATTCGCCGCGCTGTCGCCCAATCACCCGCCGCAACGTCGATCGATCGTTATTCGCGCCGCGTTCGACGAACCGGGGATCCGCGATGGGCTCGAGGCCGTCACCCGCGCAGTAACCGATGGGCGGTACAGCATTGATCCTGGCCTGGTGCGACCGGATCGGGGGCGCGTCTTGCAGGGCTTTGCTTTTCAGGTCACCGTCAATGGCCGCACCACGACGCTGCTGATGCGACCCGGCTTCATCACCGACGAATTCTTCGAGCTGACCGCTAAGCCTGACCGCGATCCCGCCGACGAGGCGCACCTCGACGAGCTGAACACTCAACTGGCGCGCCGGCTACTGGCAGCCACTGCCGAGGACGTCTACGAATTGGCGTATTAGTCTGATAAACCGGATATTGATTTCTGAAAAGGCGCTGAGCTTTCCGACATTCGGAAAAGCCACCCTCGAAAGGGGTCTCGAGCCCGCCAAAAAAACCTTCAGCCAGCATCAATAGGTTATTGAAAAAAGTCTAAAAGTTTCCCGACAATTCTCTTTACTCGCATAAATCTTAAGCGGTACCTTAAATCCACCTGAGAGCTCTCAGGTGTCCTTATGGGGAGAACGGGTCTATGGCCGGTCGGCACAGCAGCACGGGGTTCATAGAAGGCCTGCGGTGGCGCATTGGTGCTCGCGACGACTCCGGTGGCAATCACACCGACAGCCCACATCAGTTCAGGGGAAGGGAAATCATGAAATCTGCAACCAGACGAACGATCATCGCCGCAGGTGCGCTGACCGCGGCAGGACTCTTCGGGTCACTGCCCTACCACGGCTCCACGCAGGCACTAGGCGTACCGACCCAGCACCACGACGTCGCGCTGGTGGACGCCTTCACGACGCTGCTGGGCGACGAGGGCACCTTGGACAACGCGTTCTGGGGCGATGTCCTGGGGCCGAACGGGGCAGAAGCAACGCTGTACAACGACTTGGTCACGGCGTTCGGCGCCACCGAGGCCACCAAGCTGCTTGACGCCACCGGCGCCAACCCCATCTTCAGCGGGGCCTTCAACGGCGCGGAGAGCCGAGGCTTCGAGGCGCTGTTCCTGAATGGACTCGTCGGCGAAGATCAGCTGAACCAGGCGTTGGGCGTTACTGCGACCGCCTCGCAGACCGAGCTGCTCAGCGTGTTCAATACCGATTTTGTGCCGATCCCCGCCAGCGCCGGCGTAACCCTTTCAGATCTCACGAGCGCCGTGGGCACGTCGGCCTTCGACACGGATCTGACGAGCATCGCCAACGCCGATTACGCCCTCGCCGCAAGTGATTTCGAGGGCTACCTCACCTCGCTCGCGGGTGACACCAGCGCCCTCGGCGAGATCGGCACGCTGCTCACCGACCTGAGCAACAGCTTCAGCGACCTGGGCACCAACCTCACCACCGACTTCAGCCAGGTGATCACCGACATCACCGCACTGCTCGGCGGAGGTCTGCTCTAACACTCGGGGGAGCAGAAGCGCCGGAGCGGGGGCTCCGGCGCTTTCTGTTCAGCCGGGAAGGTTTGTCAGCTCACCGAGAACTGCCGCAGGCTCGCGGCCAACGCCACCGGCACCCGCGCCTTGATCCGCGTCCCGTCGCCGGTGTGCTCGGTCTGCTGAACCCGGCCATCGGCGTGCACACGCGACACCAGATCACCGCGGTCGTAAGGGATTACCACGTCGACGGCGGTGTCGCTCGGGGCGGCCAGCTCAGCCATCCGCTGTCGCAGCGCGGCGACGCCGTCGCCCGTCGCCGCTGAAACGAATACCGCGCCGGGCAGCGCACGGCGCAACTTGGCCAGCGCCAGATCGCCGGCGGCATCAATCTTGTTGACCACTAACAACTCTGGCGCGGCATCGCCATGGTGATCGGCAATCACGTCGGAAATCACCTGACGCACCGCGCTGATCTGCGCCAGCGGGTTGAGGTCCGAGCCGTCGACGACGTGCACCAGCAGGTCGGCGTCGACGACTTCCTCCAGCGTCGAGCGGAACGCCTCCACCAACTGGGTCGGCAGATGCCGCACGAAACCGACCGTGTCACTGATGACGAACGCCCGGCCGTCGTCGAATTGTCCACGGCGCGTGGTGGGTTCGAGGGTGGCGAACAGCGCGTCCTGCACCAGCACCCCGGCGCCGGTCAGCGCATTCAGCAGACTGGACTTGCCGGCGTTGGTATAACCGACGATCGCGATTGAAGGCAGGTCGCTGTCTACCCGGCGGCTGCGCTGGGTGTCGCGGATCTTCTTCATGTCGCGTATGTCGCGGCGCAGCTTGGACATACGCTCACGGATGCGCCGGCGATCTGTCTCGATCTTCGTTTCACCGGGGCCACGCAGTCCTACCCCACCGCCACTGCCGCCGGCTCGACCACCGGCCTGCCGCGACATCGACTCACCCCAACCCCGCAGGCGCGGCAGCATGTACTCCATCTGCGCCAGCGACACCTGTGCCTTGCCTTCCCGGCTGGTGGCGTGCTGGGCGAAGATATCCAGGATCAGCGCGGTGCGGTCGACGACCTTGACCTTGACCGCTTTCTCCAACGCGGTCAGCTGAGCCGGAGACAACTCACCGTCGCAAATGACGGTGTCGGCACCGGTCGCCGATACCACGTCGCGCAACTCCGCGGCCTTACCCGAGCCGATGTAGGTCGAGGGGTCCGGCTTGCTGCGCCGCTGGACCATGCCGTCGAGCACCTGCGAGCCCGCGGTCTCGGCCAGCGCAGCCAACTCGGCGAGGCTGGCGTCGGCATCGGCGGCACTGCCGTCGGTCCACACGCCGACCAGCACCACCCGCTCCAGGCGGAGCTGGCGATACTCGACCTCGGAGATGTCGGTGAGTTCGGTCGACAGCCCGGCAACACGGCGTAGCGCCGCGCGGTCGTCAAGCGCGAGGTCCCCCGTGCTCGGGATGTCAGGAAAATCTGGATATGTCATAGGCAATGTCACATGGTGCCCGTCGAGGCGACGGCACGCATCCGATTTAACGGAGAGCGCTCTCCCACCATTCCTCGCTGAGTTCGCCGTGGGCCACCAACACCGACGGCCCGCGTAGGTAGCTGGTGGCCTCGGTGATGGTGACGACGACGTCGCCGCCGGGCACCCGCACCGTCAGGGTGCCGGTAGTGGCGCCGCCATGCGACAGGGCGGCAACCGCAGCGGCGACGGTTCCCGTTCCGCAGGAACGGGTTTCGCCCACACCCCGCTCGTGCACCCGCATGCTCACCGCGCCGTCGTCCGGGGCGGTGAGAATCTCGACGTTGACCCCGTCGGGAAATTGGCCGTGATCGAAACTCACCGGTGCCGCGACATCCAACTCCGCCAGCGTCTCGGGCGTCAACGCGGAGTCGACACAGGCCAGGTGCGGGTTGCCCACATCGACGGCCAGCCCGTTGAACTTCCGGCCACCGACAACGGCCTGCCCGGGACCGAGCCGATTGGCCTTGCCCATGTCGACCCGGACATCGGCGGTGGCGGCGTCGACCTGATGCATCACGACCGGCCGCGGGCCGGCCAACGATCCGACGACGAACTCGTCGCGGGTTTCCAGGCCACTGGCCCGCAGGTAGTGCGCGAACACCCGCACGCCGTTGCCACACATCTGGGCGATCGAACCGTCGGCGTTGCGGTAGTCCATGTACCAGTCGCCGGCGTCGACACCGTCGGGGATCCGCTCCAACACGCCCGCCGCCAGCGCCGCCCCGGCGGTGGTGACCCGCAGTACGCCATCCGCACCCAGGCCGCGGCGTCGATCGCACAACGCCGACACCACGCCCGGGGCTAGCACCAGCGCGGCGTCGAGGTCACGCAGCACGACGAAATCGTTCTGCGTGCCATGGCCTTTGGCGAAGATCACCCGCTCAGGATACGTGCCGATGAGTCGTCCCCGGGAACTCGCCTACGTGGGCCGCACCACGGCTGGTTAACCCGAACCCATTGGGTAATAGGACGTAAAGGTCGGCCGCGTTAATTTACCGGTGCAGGCGTGACGGTGATTATCGGTTGAGTTACCAGATCAACCGCGCGGCCCTGTGACCAGCGTGGACGCCGCCAAGAGATTGGCAAAAATTTCCGGAAAATTCCGCGTAGCTGTTTTGTATTGAACATACGTCGAGTAGCTTTGGCGAAGCTGCACTCGCCTGTTTACGCATCGATCGCGAGTAGATAGGGGGCGGATGGCAGGTCGGCACGCGAAGCGAAAAACTCGCAAGCGCAATCGCAAGGTCCGCCGTCGCGCGGCCGCCGGCCTGTCCACGACCGCCGGTGCGCTTGTCGCCGCCGCCGTGAGCCCGTTCGCGACTGCGCCGCTGGCCAAGGCCGACTTCGAAGATCTGATCATGGACCTCCTCGACCCCGGCGCGATCGCGACGGCCGTCGACCCCAGCGCGGTCGCACCAGCCCTCGACCTCGGATTCCTCGCGGCGGTTCCGGAACCCACCGCGGCCCTCGACCTGGGATCCCTCGCGGCGGCCGCCGACCCGGCCGCGGTCGCGGCTACCGCCGAGCCCGCGGGCACGTTCGATCTCGCCGCTCTGCTGGCCGGTCTTGGCTTTACCAGCGACGGGACAACCGATACTCCCGAACTGGCGCAGGCCTTCCAGCAGGGCTTCTATCAGCCGGCACACGCGTTCCTCGAATACTGGATGAACAGTTCGGTTGGTCAGTTCGTCGACTCGCAAGCCAATGCGCTCTACGCGTACTTCATCAGTAGCCCAGAGGGTCAGCAGATAGTGACCCAATTCTTTCAGCAGTACGGCTTGGACATCACGCCCACCGCCTTCTGTGGCCTGATTTGCGACGGTGCCCCCGGAACGGAGGTCGACCCGACCGGCGGCGATGGCGGGCTGTTCGCCGGCGACGGCGGCACCGGCTGGACCAGCACCGCGGCGGGCGTGGCCGGTGGTAACGGTGGGGATGCCGGGATAGGCATCGGTAACGGCGGCGACGGTGGTGCCGGCGGGCTGGGCGCCAACGGCGGCAACGGCGGCGACGGCGGCGGAATTCTGGGCAACGGCGGCCTCGGCGGGACCGGCGGCGCGGGCGGTCTCGGTGTGGCCGCCGGTAACGGCGGCGACGGCGGGAGCACCGGCGAAAACATCACGAACATCGGCGCTTTCGGCAACGGCGCCAACGGCGGCGCTGGCGGTGCCGGCTACACGGGCGCCCCCGGCGGCAACGGCGGGACGGGAGGCAATGGCTCGTCGTTGATCGGTTACGGCGGCAACGGCGGCAACGGCGGAGCCGGCGGCACCGGCGCGGTCGGCGCCATCGGCGCCAACGGCACGCTGGCCCACCCGACCGGCTACACCGGTGGCAACGGCGGCACCGGCGGCAGCGGAGGTTTAGGCGGAGTCGGCGGCCACAGCGGCATTGGGCAGGCCGCCAGCGGCGCTCAGGGCAACGGCGGCAACGGCGGAGTCGGCGGCCGAGGCGGCATCGGTTACACCGGCGCCACCGGGGCCACCCCCGGAGCGATTGGTGGTCTCGGTGCCAACGGCGGCACCGGCGGCAACGGCGGCACCGGCGGTTCGGGCACCGTCGCGGGCACCGGCGGAGCCGGCGGCCAAGGCGGCACGGGCGGAATCGGTGGCACCGGCGCAGTCGGCTCGACCGGTGTGTCGGGCGTCAACAATGGCGTGGGCGGTAACGGCGGTGGTGGCGGCAATGGCGGAACCGGCGGAACCGGCGGCAACGGCGGTGCCGGTGGGCTCGGCGCCAACAACACCACCGGTGCCACCGGCGTCGGCGGCAACGGCGGCACCGGCGGCGAGGCCGGTACACCCGGCAATGGCGGCACCGGCGCGGCCGGAGCGAACGGTGTCGCAGGTTCCGGCGGCAACCTCGGGGCCGGTGGCAACGGCGGCAACGGCGGCAACATCGGCACCGCAGGCTCGGGCGGCAGCGGCGGCACCGGATCTACGCCAGGCGGCACCGGCAGCTCCGGCAGCACACCAACCGGCGCGGTCGGCAACGGCGGCAACGGCGGCAACGGCTTCAGCCCCACAACATTGGGCGCCAACGGCGGTAACGGCGGCGCCGGCGGCGCCGGCGGCACCCACGGCAACGGCGGCAACGGCGGTAACGGCGGCAACGGGACCACCGGAACGACCGGCGTCAATCCGTCGGCCGGCCAGGCGGCCAACGGCGGCACCGGCACCAACCAATCCTGCACGCTCGTCCTCTGCACCCCGCCCGGCACCGGGGGTAACGGCACTAGCGGCACGGTGCTCGGACAAGCCGGCGGCAACGGCGGCACCGGCGGAAATGGCGGCGGTGCACTAAGCCTCGCCGGAGCCCAGGGCGGGACCGGCGGTAACGGCGGCAACGGTGACGTCGCCTCTGGTGGGGCGGGCGGTAACGGAGGCAACGCCTCGGCCGTGGCGGGCGTTGGCACCGCCGCGGCCGGCAACGGCGGCCACGGCGGTAGTGCAACTGGCGTTGGCGCTACCGGCGGCACGGGCGGCAACGGCGGCACCGGCGGGGCCGGCGGGGCTGGCGGGTCGATCTCGGGCAACGGCGGGAGCGGCGGCACCGGCGGCACCGGCGGTACGGGCGGCACCGGTGCGGTCGGCCCAGCGGGCGGCGCCGGCGGCAACGGGGGCAACGCGACTATTCCGCTGAACGTCGGAGCGGTGACAGGCGGCAACGGCGGGGCCGGCGGGGCCGGTGTGAACGGCGGGATCGGCGGAACCGGTGGCGACGGCGGGGCTGGCGGCGCGCCCGGCATCGCGACCAACGGCACGAATGGCGCCATCGGCAGCGGCGGCACAGCGGGGACCGGCGGCACCGGCGGTGCCGGTGGGGCCGGCGGCGCCGGCGGCACGGGTGGCACTGGAACCAACGGCCTCGGCACCGTCGTGCAGCACGGCACCAATGGGACAGCGGGGGCCGGCGGCACCCAAGGCGCGACCGGCAACGGCGGCCATGCCGGCGCGCCTGGCTAGGACACGTGCCGCCACGCCGTTACCGCGGCGTCGGCGTTGCCGTCGGCGGCGGCATCCAGCCAATGGATCCGGTGGTCGCGGCGAAACCAGGACCGCTGCCGGCGGACATAGCGGCGGGTACCGATGAATGTCGGCACCCGGGCCGCGGCGCCGTCACCGCCGACGTCGAGGTCGTCGAGGACCTGCGCGTAACCCAGCGCTCGTGACGCTGTGACGCCGTCGCGCAGGCCGAGGTCGAGCAGGCCGACCACCTCCGCGACCAGACCTTCGGTGAACATCGTGTCGGTGCGCTGAGCCAGTCGCTGGTCGAGAAGCTCTGTCTCGCAATCCAATCCGATGATCGCCGTGTCCCATCGGGGTGTGCCGATGACGGGCGCCGACGCCGCGAAAGGTTGGCCGGTGAGTTCCACCACCTCGAGTGCGCGGACGATGCGCCGGCCGTCGGTCGCCAGGATCGACGCCGCCGCGGCCGGATCGCGATCGGCGAGTTCGGCGTGCAGGGCGCCGGTGCCGATCTCGGCGAGCCGCTGCTCCCATTTCGCCCGCACGGCGGGATCGGTGGCCGGGAACGACCAGTCGTCGAGCAGCGATTGGATGTACAGCATCGAGCCGCCCACCAGAATCGGAACGTTGCCACGGGCGGCGATCTCCTCGATGTCGGCGGCGGCGTCGCGCTGATAGCGGGCGACGGTCGCGGTGGCGGTGACGTCGAGGACGTCAAGCTGGTGGTGTGGGATGCCGCGGCGTTGCGCGACGGAAAGCTTCGCGGTGCCGATGTCCATGCCGCGGTAAAACTGCATCGCGTCGGCGTTGACGATCTCACCGCCGAGCCGCTCCGCAACCTCAAGTGCCAGTTGCGATTTGCCGGTTCCGGTCGGTCCGACGATCGCCAGCGGCCTCACGGCTGCCAGACGCCGGCGAAGTACCCGACCCCGTAGGGCGCCGCGCGGTACAGCTCCTTGGCCGACCGCGGCACCGGCTCGGCGACCCCGGCCAGCACGCCGAATGCCACCCGTCCAACGACCTGCGCGGGTAGCTGGGTCAGCGCCGCCAGGTCCCCGCAGGCCAGCGCGTCATCCAAGGCGCGCTGCACGTCGGCGTCCTCGGGCCGATATCCGCCGGGCGCGGCCGGGGTGAGCGTGTTGGCGCCGTCGGCCACCACCAGCACCCCAGTCGGCTCGCCCGACCGGTCGATCTCGCCACGCAACCGCCGGCCGAGCTCGACCGCGGCCGCAGCGTCGTGGCCGTCGGCGTAAACCCGGACCTGCGCCACGGCGTCCGGCTGAGCCTGAGCCCTGATCCAGCCGCCGATCAGCGCACACAGCGGCATCGGTATCGGCGGACCGCCGGCCTGCGGCGACAGCCGCACCGCGACGTCGGCGCCGTAACCCGCGAACGTGCCCACCCCGCCGGGGCCGACCACACCATCCGCGGCGGCAACGCCGACGACGATCCACCGCGGCGGCAACGCGGCGGCCGCGGCGACCATCGCCGCCCGCAACTCCGCGACCTCGTCGGCGGCCGCGCCGGCCAGCTCGGGAACCAGCACCGGCGCTGACGGGATGATCGAGATGGCGCTCAGCACGCCATCAAACTAACGGGTCGACCCGATAGCGGCGAACGAGTCGGTGTGGGCTTCTACCGTCTCGGCCTCGCCGCGGGCGAGCGCCGCGGTGGCAATCACCATCACCGCCACCGCGACCACGAGGACGAACACCGTCTCGTCGCCCGAATGCACGGTCTCCCCCAGCACGAACACCCCCAGCAGTGCGCCCACCGTCGGCTTGGCCACAGTCATCGTCGGCATCGACACGTTCAAGGGCCCGCCGCGATACGCCGACTGCTGGAATACCATCCCGGCGACCGCGGCCCCGATGCAGGCGTAGAGCTCAGGGGTGGACAAGACCGCGACGATGCCGCCCCTGGCCGCGTCGACCGCCCCCTTGACCAGCACCGCGAACAACGCCAGCGACGCACCGGATACCGCGGCGAGCAACACCGCGGCAATCGCTCCATCGGGCCAGAGTCGCGCCCCGAGCAGACACAGTGCAACCAGCGGGCCGGCGATCGCGATCACCACCAACCAGGTGTGCAGTGGCGCCCGCGAATATCCGGCCACCGGATTGCCCACGGTGACAACGACGGCCAGCGCGGTGGCCAATATCGCCGCCCAACTCCAGTCCCACCGGCTCACGGGAGCTCCGGTCATGCGGGCATAGAGCGGCAGCGCGAACAGCAACGCCGTTACCTGCAACCCCGTCACCAGAATCACCGAACCGAAGCTCAGCGCCGCGGCCTGCAGGCCGTAATTGGCGACCGCCGCGACGGCTCCCAACCGCCAGTCCCGATTGCGCCACGACATGAAAAACAACGCGAGGTAGCCGACGCGCCCCTCGGCGACCTCGTGGGCCGACCGTTGCCGCGCCACATTGCCGAGCGCCGATGCGTACGCAGCCGCCAGCGCAAGCAGCCCCGCGAGCTCTGCCTTGGGCACGCTCTACCCCCCTCGCACTGTTCGTTCCACGCCACGGTACTGACGTGCGCTGTGAAAGGCTCGTCGCGCGCGTCGCCGCTACCGATTCGACGGTGCTTTCTCAGGTACGACGACGTCCCGCCCGGTCCCGGCCGCCATGGTCGCCGCTTCACCGCGAGCCAGCGCGATGGTGGCCATGACCACCAGCGCCGCGGCGCAAAGCAGCGTCAAGTCCCTTGGGCCGCTGGTATTCAACGTCTCGCTGAGGACCAGAACACCAAGCACTGAGGCGACCACCGGCTTGGTGACAGTCACCGCCGGCAGCGACGCGGTCAGCGCGCCGGCGCGAAATGCCGACTGCTGGAAGATCATTCCCACCAGCGCCGCCGGTAACAGGCAATAGGACTCGGGTGCGCGCAGGAACGCCCCGAAGCCACCCGACGCCGCTCCGACCGCACCTTTCGTCAGCACCGCGAACAGCGCCAGCGACGACCCGGCCACCACGGCCAGCAACACGGGCGCAACCGTGGTGCTGGCCCAGATCCGCGCGCCCAGGACGCACAACACCAGGATCGGACCCAGCACCGCGGCCACCGCCAACCAACTGCCGACCGAACCGCGGGCAACCCCGGCGGCAGGGTCGCCGACGGTCACCACCACCGCCAGCGAGCCGGCCAGCAACACCGCCCAGGCCCACTCCCAGCGGGTCACCCGGTGGTGGACCAGGCGCGCGTAAATCGGTAGAGCGAACAGCAGCGAGGTCACCTGCAGTGCCGTCACCAACAGCACCGAGCCCAATGCGAGCGCGGCCGCCTGCAGGCTGTAGTTGGCGACGGCGCCCATGCCGCCTAGCCACCACCGCGGGTCGCGCACCGACAACCAGAACAACTCGAGGTGGCCCACCTCTTTATCGGTGACCTCCTGCGCGGAACGCTGACGAATCACATCGCCGATCGCGGATGCCAGAGCGGCGCACAACGCGATCAGCGCCGCCACGTCCACTTTTGACATCGTTCACCGCCCATTCATCGCCGGTTTCCGTCAACCAGACTAAGGCCGGCCGGCGACTGGTCGCCGGTCACACCCGTCGTCGAGGGCCAAATTTCAGCTGACCCGAAGGCGCTGAGCGGCCAACTCGGGATACTTCGCGCAACAAGCTGCTTCAATACTGATGGGGTACGGAGTGCGTACCTCGTGTCGACGGCGCCGCTATGCGCGGCAGGTGTGCGGTCAATAACCGCACGGAGGGTAGGTAACGGCAGTTCATGAAGCCTGACGAGCCACACAGTGAATCCCGGGAACCGAGGCCCACGCCAAGGCCCGGACCGCGGCCAGGTCCCAAGCCGACCCCACGTCCACTCGCTCACCCGGTTATCTCAGCGCCGGCGAGCGATCCACACAAGTTCGGTCGCGTCGACGACGACGGAACGGTCTGGCTGATCAGCGCGGCCGGCGAACGTGTCGTCGGTTCCTGGCAGGCCGGCGACACCGAAGCCGCGTTCACCCACTTCGGGCGGCGATTCGACGACTTGAGCACCGAGATCACGCTGCTCGAAGAGCGCCTGGCAGCCGGCACCGGCGATGCGCGCAAGATCAAAGCAACGGCCGCGGCGCTGGCCGAGACGTTGCCGAGCGCCAACGTCCTCGGCGATGTCGACGCGCTGGCCGCCCGCCTCGCCGGCATCGCCGAGCACGCCAGCGAAGCCGCGGCGGCCGACCGCACTCGTCGCGACGAACATCGCGCGGCCCAGACCGCGCGCAAGGACGCCCTGGCCGCCGAGGCCGAAGAGTTGGCCAACACATCGACGCAATGGAAGGTCGCGGGCGACCGACTTCGCACGATTCTCGACGAATGGAAGACGATCAGCGGGTTGGACCGCAAGACCGATGACGCGCTGTGGAAGCGCTATTCGGCGGCGCGGGAGACGTTCAACCGACGGCGCGGATCACATTTCGCGGAGTTGGACCGTGAGCGGGCCGGGGCCCGCGAGGCCAAGGAGAAGCTCTGCGTCAAGGCCGAAGCGCTTGTCGACTCGACGGATTGGGGCGCCACCAGCGCCGAATTCCGCAAGCTACTCGTCGATTGGAAGGCCGCCGGCCGCGCCGCCCGGGATGTCGACGACGCGCTGTGGGCCCGGTTCAAGGGGGCGCAGGACACCTTCTTCAAGGCCCGCAACGCCGTGACCGCCGAGCGAGACGCGGAATTCATTGCGAACGCGACCGCTAAAGAGGCGCTGCTGTCGGAGGCGGAGAAGATCGACACCAGCAACCACAAGGCGGCCTCGGCGGCGCTGCGGGCGATCGGCGACAAGTGGGACGCCATCGGCAAGGTGCCGCGGGAAAAGTCGGCCGACCTCGAGCGGCGCCTGCGCGCGGTCGAGAAAAGGGTGCGCGACGCCGCCGAGCCGTCCGGGCCCGACCCGGAAGCTCAGGCCCGCGCCGACCAGTTCCGCGAGCGCGCCGAGCAGTACGAACGTCAGGCGCAGAAGGCCGAATCGGCGGGCCGCAGTAAGGAAGCCGCCGAGGCCAAGGCCAACGCCGACCAATGGCGGCAGTGGGCTGACGCGGCGGCCGACGCGCTGATTCGCAGGCGCTAGCTCGAGCCGGCCTTGCCGTTGGGAGTGGGCGGCTGCGGGTCGTCGAGGGTGTCCAGCAACGTCCGAGCTTGGGTCTGCGCCGCGGATTGACGGCGCTGTTGCTCGGCGGCAAGCTGCACGATCGTGCGCGACCACACCACTCGCGCCCAATGGAACGTCAGCAAGATGATGGCAATCCAGGCCGTGATCAGCCCGACGCCGGGACCTGGATGCCCGGATGCCACGGTCTGCCGCGACCAGATCGCCAGCAGTCCAGCGGCGCTGGCCACCGCGGAACCCGCCAACGCCACCCAGGCCAGCGCCCAGCGCCGGGTCAGCAACGCAAGCATCGAGAAACCGACGCCGAAAACCAAGGCGAGCCAACTGAATACGCGTGACGGCAGCGCTATCGCCGCCTTACCCGCGCCATGGGTGGAGAACAGCACGTCCCAGCCGCGCACATCGCCGGTGTGCGGCAGGATGAATGACCCGATGAGCACGAACACCAGGATCGCGACAACCAAAGCCCTTGTACCCGGCTCGATTTCGCGGGCGATACGACGTTCGGCCGCCTCGATGTCGTCGCGGAAGGCGTCGAACTCTCCCCCGCTCATCGCGCGCACCCGAGTGGTTCGGCCGCGGCGGCGGGTTGGCCGATTACGGGCATGCCCAGGCCGACCCCGCTGGGACGCCGGCCCGCGGCGTGGGCGTCACCGGCGCGAGTCCGGCGGTAGCTGAGGACGTCGCCGTCGGCGATGAGGTGGTGCGGCGCGGCGCGCGTGATCGTCGTGGTGACGATGTCGCCGGGGCGCACCAGCTGCCCCCCAGGCGTGAAATGCACCAGCCGCCCGTCGCGTGCACGGCCGCTCATCCGCGCGGTGCTGCTGTCCTTGCGGCCTTCTCCGGTAGCGACCAGTAATTCGACCGTCCGGCCGATCTGGCTGCGGTTTTCGTCCAACGCGATCTGGTCCTGCAGCGCGATAAGTCGGTCATAGCGCTCCTGCACAACGGCTTTGGGCACCTGATCGTCGAGTTCTGCCGCGGGGGTACCCGGCCGCTTGGAGTATTGGAAGGTGAAGGCGTTGGCGAAGCGGGCCTGCCGGACCACATCGAGCGTGGCGGCGAAGTCCTCTTCGGTTTCGCCCGGGAACCCCACGATCAGGTCGGTGGTGATCGCGGCGTGCGGCATGGCCGCGCGCACCCGGTCGATGATGCCGAGGTAACGCTCGGCGCGGTAGGACCGCCGCATCGCGCGCAGCATCCGGTCCGAGCCGGACTGCAGCGGCATGTGCAGCGCCGGGCAGACGTTCGGCGTCTGGGCCATCGCTTCGATGACGTCGTCGGTGAACTCGGCCGGATGCGGCGAGGTGAACCGCACCCGCTCCAGGCCGTCGATACGGCCGCACTCGGTCAGCAGTTCGGCGAAGGCGCCGCGGTTGCGCGGTAGTTGCGGGTCGGCGAACGACACCCCGTAGGCGTTGACGTTCTGGCCCAGCAGCGTGACTTCCAGCACGCCGTCGGCGACCAGCGAGCGCACCTCGGCCAGGATGTCGTCGGGGCTGCGGTCCACTTCTTTGCCGCGCAGCGACGGGACGATGCAGAACGTGCAGCTGTTGTTGCATCCCACCGAGATGGAGACCCAAGCGGCGTAGGCGGATTCGCGGGCGGCAGGTAACGCCGAGGGAAACTCCTGTAGCGCCTCGGCGATTTCCACCTGGGCAACCCTGTTGTGACGGGCTCGTTCCAGCAGCGTGGGCAGCGACCCGATGTTGTGGGTACCGAAGACGACATCGACCCACGGCGCCTTACCCAGTACGGCGTCGCGGTCCTTCTGAGCCAGGCATCCGCCGACCGCGATCTGGAAGTCGGGGTTACTCCGTTTGCGCGGGGCCAGGTGGCTGATGTTTCCGTAGAGCTTGTTGTCGGCGTTCTCGCGCACCGCGCAGGTGTTGAACACCACCACGTCGGCATCGTCACCGTTGCCGGCTCGCCGGTAGCCGGCCGCCTCGAGCAGACCCGCCAGGCGCTCCGAATCGTGGACGTTCATCTGACAGCCGTACGTGCGGACCTCGTAGGTACGGCGCGCCGGACCCGGCGCCACCGAAGGCACCGCGGGCGTCGCGTCCGATTCCACCGTCGAAGTCACTGGCCCATGGTACGGCGAGGGCGCTCCACGACGTTCGGGCGACCTAGACGCGCCGACGCTCCCGTTCGCCGGCCAACTCGACGCTGACCACATCGAAGGCCATGCCCTGACTGAAGCCGCGACGGGCAAGCATTGCCACCAGCCGGCGGGTCACCCGGGCATCGGCGGCCTCATCGCTGAGGTTCTCGCGCCGCAGCTTCTTGCGAACCAGCTCTTCGGCACGGCCACGCTCGGCGGCGGGATTGATGCCGCCGAGCACCGAGGTGATCACGTCTTTGTCGACGCCTTTGGTGTGCAGCTCAGCCGCCAACGCGCGTTTGCCTTTTCCCGCGTTGGCCAGCCGTGAGTGCACCCACTGCTCGGCGAAGTCGGTGTCGTCCAGCAATCCGACGTCGGTGAGCCGGTCGAGTACCCGGGTGCTGACATCGTCGGGGTAGCCGCGCTTGGTCAGCTGGCCGGCCAGCTCGGCGCGGGTACGCGCCCTCGCGGTGAGCAGGCGCAGGCACAACGCCCGCGCCTGCTCTTCGCGAGATGGCTCAGAAGTCGACGGGAGCGGGCAGGGGCTCGACATTGGCGGGCTCATCGGTCAGCACGGCACCGATGCCGAGCTTTTCCTTGATCTTCTTCTCGATCTCGTTGGCCACGTCGGCGTTCTCCATCAGGAAGTTGCGGGCGTTTTCCTTGCCCTGCCCCAGCTGCTCACCCTCGTAGGTGAACCACGACCCGGACTTACGGACGAAGCCCTGGTCCACACCCATGTCAATCAGCGAGCCTTCGCGGCTGATGCCACGGCCATAGAGGATGTCGAACTCGGCCTGCTTGAACGGCGGCGACACCTTGTTCTTGACGACCTTGACCCGGGTGCGGTTACCGACCGCATCGGTGCCGTCCTTCAGCGTCTCGATCCGTCGCACATCCAGACGCACCGACGAGTAGAACTTCAACGCCTTTCCACCCGTGGTGGTTTCGGGCGAGCCGAACATCACGCCGATCTTCTCACGAAGCTGGTTGATGAAGATCGCCGTCGTGCCCGAATTACTCAGTGCGCCAGTGATTTTCCGCAGCGCCTGACTCATCAGCCGGGCCTGTAGTCCGACATGGCTGTCGCCCATCTCGCCTTCGATCTCTGCGCGCGGCACCAGTGCGGCCACCGAGTCGATGACCAGAATGTCCAGCGCGCCCGAACGGATCAGCATGTCCGCGATCTCCAGCGCCTGCTCGCCGGTGTCCGGTTGACTGACCAGCAGCGAATCGGTGTCCACCCCCAGCTTGCTGGCATAGTCGGGATCCAGCGCGTGCTCGGCGTCGATGAACGCCGCGATACCGCCCGCGGCTTGGGCGTTGGCCACCGCGTGCAGTGCGACGGTGGTCTTACCCGAGGACTCCGGGCCGTAGATCTCCACGATGCGGCCGCGGGGCAGGCCGCCGATGCCCAGAGCCACGTCTAGTGCGATCGATCCGGTCGGGATGACCGAGATCGGTACGCGCACTTCGTCGCCGAGGCGCATCACCGAACCTTTGCCGTGACTCTTCTCGATCTGGGCCATCGCCAGTTCGAGTGCCTTTTCGCGATCTGGGGCTTGTGCCATGGTGCTACCTCTCGGTGTAGTCGTTGTTCGGTCTGACCGGTGTTGGTCGATTGGCCGTGACGCTAGAGGCAGGGTCTGACAAGTGGCCTGACCAGCATCTCGCCGCCGAACACCGACCACGTTAGCGAACGTGTGTTCGATCGCAAGTAGGCGCGCCGTGCGCGTTGACGGCAGGAACCAGTCTTGATCCATCTCACGGGGCGGAGCTCGGGCACATGATTCACTTTTCGCCCACTTCGGCGCACCAGCCGACGGTAATCTCCGTCTAGCAAACGCTCAGGGGAGACATATGTTGCTCAACGGGTTCGCTCCTTCGCGTGTCGATACGGGTTATGTCCTGAGCAACTGCCATCGCCTCGCCGAATTCTCCGAGTGATGTTGTTCGCCGATGCGTGCCGCCGATGTAGGTAGTCAAGCCGAAACTCGTGCCGTTGCCGACTTGTTGACCGCGGTCTCTAGCCGGCCGTCGGCATTGGTGATTGAGGGCGAACCGGGTATCGGTAAGACGACCCTGTGGTCGGACGCTGTCGGCCAGGCCCGCGAACACGGGATTCGGGTGTTGTCGGCTCGGCCTGCCCCAGCAGAGTCCGTACTCGCATACAGCTCGCTGGCCGACATGTTGAGCGACGTCGGCACCGACGAGCTCGCCGATCTGCCGCCCCCTCAGCGTCACGCGATCGATCTGGTCCTGCTGCGGGCTGATGCTGCGGGCGAGCCCACGGATCAACGGGCGGTGGCAGCCGGCTTTCTTTCGATCGTCGTAACCCTTGCCCGTCAGACGCCACTGCTGATCGCTATAGACGACCTGCAGTGGCTGGACCCGTCCAGCGCTCTTGTCGTCGCGTTTACCGCTCGGCGACTCGCCGGGCGGGTCGGAGTACTCGCCGCGGTGCGTACCGGTGCCGACGATGGGCACGACGTATCCTGGCTGCGGTTGCCGAGCTCCGAACGGATTCAGCGAATTACCTTGCGCCCATTAACCGTTGGTGCGCTACACGCAGTGGTGTCTGATCGGCTAGGGCGGTCGTTTGCGCGACGGACAATGGTGCGCATCCACGACATCTCCGGAGGCAATCCGTTCTATGCCCTGGAGTTGGCGCGAGCGGTGGCTGATGGCACGACTGATATCGACGGGCCGTTACCCACGACTCTGGCCGAATTGGTGCGAGCCCGAATCGGCAGTCTCGACAGCGGGGTTCATGATGTGCTGCTGGCTGCAGCGTGCACTCCCGCGCCGACAGTGAAGCTGCTCGCGCAAACCGTGGACTCCGACGCCGCAGACGTTGTACGGCTGCTGGAAGATGCAGAGCGCCTGGGGATCATCCGCATCCACGGCACCTATGTGCACTTCACCCACCCGTTGTTGGCCTGGGGTGTTTACGGCGACGCCGATTCGGCTCGGCGCCGGGCTATGCATCGGCGCCTGGCCGAGGTCGTCGAGGAGCCCGAGCCGGCGGCACGGCACCTGGCCTTGGCGGCCACCGTGGGCGATGAGGCGACACTGCAGATCCTTGATGAGGCCGCTGAGATGGCGCGCATGCGCGGGGCGCCGGCGGCGGCGGCCGAACTCGTCGAGCTGGCCGTGGGGCTCGGCGGCGACACACCGCTGCGCCAGATCCGTTCGGCTAACCATCATTTCGACGCCGGCGATCCTGGCCGCGCTCGGGCCATCCTCGAAAAGGCCATCAACGGCCTGAAGTCCGGGCCGGCGTTGGCGCTGGCGCTGTTCCAGTTGGCTTTGGTGCGGTTGGCTGACGACAGCTTCCTTGACGCGGCCGGCTTGCTCGAGCGTGGGCTGGACGAGACCGGAGACGATCTGGCGCTACGGGTGCAGATGTTGGTCACATTGGCCTTCGCCCGCGGCAACACGGGCCGACTGCTACCCGCTGTCGAAAGCGCGCAGGACGCAGTCACCGATGCGCAGCGACTTGGGCAGCCGCAGCTGTTGAGTCACGCGCTGGGCATGCGGGCGATGGTGCAGATGATTCGCGGAGACGGTCTCGATCAGCGCGGTCTACGTCGAGCTCTGGAGTTGGAGAATCCAGACGTACCCGCACCGTTGTTTTTCCGCCCAAGCCTGCACAACGCGCTCCTGCAAGCATGGACCGGACAGCTCGACACAGCCCATGACGAGATGGCGGCCATCCGGCACCGGTGCATCGACGGCGGTGAAGAAAACGAACTGATCCTGTTGGCCTTTCACGGTGCGCTGATCGAGACCTGGCGCGGGAAGTTCACGGAAGCCACCGAGTTGGCCGACGACACGGTGCAACGCGCGCGGCTGCTCGGTGGGGACCTGCCGCTGTTTGTGGCGTCGACCATCAGCTCAGCCGTGGCCGCCTACACGGGCCGCGTCGAGCAGACCCGCGCCGACGTCGACGCCGCGATCGCGGCGGGCCAGCGCAGCGGCGCGACCACCCTGTCGGAATGGCCCGTGACGATCCTGGGCTTTCTCGAGGTCTCGCAGGCCAATTACCGTGCGGCGCTGACGGTCCTGCAACCGCAGATCGCTCGGCTGAAGGCCGCGCCGGACGGGACGGAAATCATCTCCGCCTCGTTTATCCCCGACGCTGTCGAAGCTCTGGTTGCATTGGGCCGGCTCGGCGAGGCCGAGCCGCTGATCGATCTGCTCGGACGCAACGGCAGCAGACTTGACCGGCCGTGGATGCTGGCGATCAGCGCGCGCGGCCGCGCCATGCTGTCAGCCGCCGTCGGCGACCCGACCGCGGCCCTGCACGCTGCACAAGACGCGATGGCGCAGCACGCACGGTTGCCGATGCCGTTCGAGCGCGCACGAACGCAGCTGCTACTGGGCCAGATTCAACGTCGACAACGGCGCAAGGAAGCCGCCGCCGGAACGCTGCACCAAGCGCTGGCCGCCTTCGAGGACATGGGCGCACCGCTGTGGGCTGAGCGGGTCCGCAAGGAGCTGGCCCGCTGTGCCGTAGTGCCACGCCGGCCCACCGAGCTCAGCCCGGCCGAACGACGCGTCGCCGAGCTGGCCGCCTCCGGCATGACGAACCGTGAAGTCGCCACCGCGCTCTTCATGAGCCCAAAAACCGTCGAAGCCAACCTCTCCCGCGTATACCGCAAGCTCGGCATCCGCTCCCGGGCCGAGCTCGGCCGTCAGATGGGTTCGAGCGAACTGTAGGGAAACACCCGATTCAGTGAAGGTGTCGTCGCACATACCGTGCGGGCGATGAACGCGCCTACGTCGCACGTGCGATGCTATCTGGCCGAGTGGTACCGGCGCGGGCTGACCGAGGACGACCTCGACCACGTTGCCGCACGAATCGGCGAATGCGCGAATGCCATGTCCGCCCGAGGCGCAGCGGTGCAACTCCTGATCGCGTTGGCCGTCCCCGACGATGAACTGATATTCGGGGTCTTCACCGCAGATTCGGCCGAAGTCGTGGACAGAACCTGCAATCAGGCCGGGCTGCCTGCGCAGCGGCTCAGCACAGCAATTGACGCCCGAGACATCCATCAACCATAGGGAAACACCTGAATCTGTAAGAACGGCAGGCACATAGCGTCACGGCAATTCAGTCCGATACCGACAGTGGGAGGGACGACATGGGTCCATGCCCGCCTGGGCCGCTGGGTGGCCTCGGCGGCCGAGCTGCTCGTCGGCGTTTCCGGCGCCGCGTCGGCTGAGGGTATCGCCCAACTGTGCGATCAGGCCGGGATGTGCGCCCCACGGTGCAGCCAGGGAATTGACGCCGACGACACCGCTCAGCGATAGGGAAACACCTGATTCTGCGCCAGCGGCCAGCAAATAGCGTCACCACGCAGAAAGCCACACCAACGAACGAGGCAGGTGGCCCCAGCATGTCTGGGAAGGCGACAACGCTTATTAGCAGTACGAATTTTGAAGCCTAGAGATTGGAGCCCCGCCATGGGCCACAACGAATCACGACGTGGATTATTCGGCCTCGGCGCGGCCGCCGTGGCTTTCGGGGCCGCGGCCCTGATGTCGACAGTGACCGCGCCGGCCAGTCGCGCCGACGACTTCACTGAGCTCGCCCACGATGTGCAAAACCTTTTCGCGGCGGGTCAGTCCGATTTCACCACCGCCCTAAGTGATCTCAACAGCGGACTCGGTGTACCCGACGGCTTGTGGGCGTACTACACCGGCGTGGAAAACGAACAAGTCTTTGCTCCGTACCAGGTCTTACTGGGATCGGTCGAGGCTCTGCAGAACCAAACGATCACCGAACTCTCCCCTTTGGGTCTCGGGGGAACGCCAGCCACTTTTGCGGAGGCCTTGGTCTTCGCGGAAAACTCCATCAGTGAGGGCGAATTCCTGCTGAATACCGGTGCGACGGATCTGGCGATGGGTGATTTTACCGACGCCCTGCAGTTTGATTTCGCGGGTTTTTTCGACACGTTCAATTACCCGCTGCAGTTACTCGTCGTCGGCGCGGCGGACGCGCTGCTGGGAATCTGACAGTTCAACCGATGTGGGACAAAAACTCGATGCCGGCGGCCGTTAAGAATTTTGACGTTCTTCACACCCAGCGGCGATGGAACAAGGATTGGAGTCAGTCATGAATCGCCGTCGCATCACTTTCACGATTGGCGCGGCCGCCGTCGGGCTGTTGGCCGCTGCGTTTCTCCCCGCGGCCATCGCCTTCGCCGACGACCAGTACACGCTTATTCCGGAAGACGTCGAAACAGTCACCAGCATGAGCGGGATGCCGCCGCTTTATCAAGAGACGTTGGGAACCAACGTTTTCGGGGTAGGGGACGTTCCCTTCACTGGTACCGTTGAGCGATTCAACGGTGAGGTGGACACCTTCACGACGTCGTGGGGCTTTGAGAACCAGGAAATCATCGTCACCGGTGGCCAATTGGGCGGCCATTTGGTGCCCACCGGATCGCTCTTCGACTACACCAACTTTGGTGGCGGTTTCGGCAATGAGTATTCCGACATCGAGGGGTACGTTGGGACCTTCGAGGGGCCGAACACCATCACAGACACTTTCATCACCCCGTTCGGGGACTTCAACATCCCGACTACCTTCGACGCCATCGCGTTGCTAGAGAGCCCCGGCGCCATCATCCCCTGAGGCCCGAAACTTCACCACTGGTCGCACCGCACGTCGAAGTCGACGCTCATCCTCGACCGCCTCGGTGGCCGTGCGCCCGTCGAACCCGGTCAACCATCACCGAAGCTTCAACGCCCGGCCTTGTATCGGCCACCGACGCCACCGTAGGGTTGTGCCGGTTTGGGAGCAGACGTTCAGCCCGGGATTACGGTGCATAATGTCGACCGAACAAGACGCTGTTGGCGCGCCGACCCGGCGACAATGCGGTCGCCGCGATCATCGGTGTAATCGGCGCCGACAGCACATATCTGGTGCCGGAATGGCCGCGATTTATGGAAGGTTCACAAGCGATGGTTGAGAACAAGCCTGCCGAGGACACCGCCACGGTTGCGCACGAAGGCCCTATCGTCGACCACCAGGGCGACCGCCCGGCCCCCCCGCCCGTCTGGCCGGACCGTAGCGGACAAACACCCGATGACGGCGAGGCTCCGGCGATCGTCGGCGCCGCCGAAGCCGCCATGCACATGTTCGACGCGGCCATCGAGGCATTGCCGGACCAGAAGGACGGCACCTTCGTCAAGCGCGCCGACGTGATCCTCATCGGTCTGCGCAAGCTCGAGGCGTCGCTGTCGCTTGCGGCCAGCCGTAGCCGGGCCACCCCGTCCGTCGTCGTGGCCTTGAGTCAAGCCCGCCGAAGCTACGCCACCTTGATGAAGCGCGCCGCGCTCGCGCCGTCCGCCTCGCTGGGTCAGCGAATCTACGCCGCCCGGCGCGGGGCCGACCTGACGATCCAAGAAGCGGCCAACGGTGTCGGACTCCGCGCGGATCTGCTCGAGGCCATCGAAAACGGCGAGCCGACCACCCAGGAAGAGACCACCAAGATCAAGGCCCTGATCGCCGCCTTAGATGGCTGAGTTTTCCGACCCGAACAGACCGCCGAGCGTCGTCGACTCCGAAGTCGACGACGTCCTTTCGGCCGATCCCGCCGAGCGAGCCCACCAACTCCAACTTCTGCGGGAGGCTTTCATCCCGTGGCTGGCCACCATCGACGGCGGCAACCAGTACGTGCACCGGGTCGCACGCTGGAGTCAGATCCCCGAAGCCAGTCAGCCGCTCGTCGACGCCCTGGTCGCCAAGCGAATCCTGGTCAAGGAACGACGCGGCGCCGGTGATCGCGGCGAGGTCGGCGAGATCTTCGTCGAGATCGCCCACCGAAGCCTGCTGCACGACTGGACCGAGCTGCACGGGTGGCTACGCGAACGACGGCACAACCTCAACACCGCAGACGACCTGCAACGCTATGCCGCCGAATGGGAAGCCGGTAGGCGCGACGCCAACTGGCTGATGTCCGGGACCCGCCTGATCGACGCCGAAAACCTGGCCGATACAGCCGAATTCGGCGAGCAGGTGGCGCACACTCGCGACTACCTCAAGGCGTCTCGGCGCCACGAAAACATGAGGCTGGAAAACGAGAGCCAACGCCATCACGACGCGCTGACGGCGGCGGTGAAGCAGCTGGAGACGGCGCGGGCGCAGGCCGCCTCCGCGCACGACCAAGCGCTGGCCCTGGGTACACGTGTCCGCGTCCTTCAAGTAGCGCTGGTCGTCACCGCGATCATCGCCCTGATCGCCATCATCGCCGCCCTATAACCGGTTCACCTGATAGCCGGCTTCGGCCAAGGCTCGAGCGGGCGCCCTGCCACCAACCTCGAGAAGCTTGTCCTGCCAAACGATCTGCACGCTCTCCCCACCGGTCGTACCGAACAGCGTCGTCTTAACCGGGTCATCCGGGGGTGCCGGGTCGGGATCGCCCATCACAGTCACCCGCTGCGCCCATATACCCTGCCCCGCCGCGACTACTCGGTAGCCGGCAAGCGGAGGGTCCAGCTGATAGAGCTCGAGCTCATCTGAGTAAAGCAGGCGGAAGATCTCGTGCTCGTTGCGGATCGTGCCGAGGAAACGCGCGCTGCCCGATGCTGCCGAAGACATCCATCCATCATGGTCTGCGCGAAGCCCAGTGGGCGAACGCTTTTTTCACCACTGGTCGCGGGGCACGTCGAAGTCGACGCACAGCGCCCGCCACACGTCGCGCGGATCGACTCCGTCCTCGATCGCCTGTGCGGCGGTGCGCCCGTCGAACCCGGTCAGCACATGATCAGCCAGCACCGAGCCGCCGTAGGTCGCGCCGAACCGCAGGGTGACCCGGTCGTGAAATTCCGTGAGCCGCACCCAGCCAAGCTACCTATCCCGCAAGTGCCAGCGCCTGATGGCATACCTGCACCGGGTCGGCCACGTCGGTGGCACCGGCCGCGGCGCGTCGTGCGGCGTCGCGATAGCCGGACGTCGCCAGCACCTCAGCAACCGCACCGGCCAGCGCCTCGGCGGTCAACGGCCGCACCAGCCGCCCGCTGCCGTGGCGCGCCACCCGGTTGGCAATCTCCCACTGATCGCCACCGCCGGGGACCACCACCAGCGGCACGCCCGCCAACAACGTCTTGGCCACAATGCCGTGCCCGCCACCGCAAATCATCAGATCGGCGTGAGCGAGCAGATCGTCTTGCCGTCCCAGACCGGCGACCGCCCACGACGGCAGCGCCAATTCCGGGCCGTCCAGTCGCGACACCACCAGGCGCACGCCGAGGGATGCCAGGCTGTCCAGCGCCGTCTCGGCCATTCCCGTGGTACCGGTGGTCGCCGTCGAGGGCGCCACCACCACCACCGGACCCGAGCCGGGCGGGAGCGGCAACACCTGCTCGGTCGGCTCGAAGTGCAGCGGCCCCACCACGACGGCGTCGGCCGGCCAGTCCGGACGCGGCACCTCCAGCGCCGGCAGTGTCGCGATCAGCATCCGCAGCGGCCCGGGATCGATTGCCGGCAAGCCGATTTCAATGCGGACCTGTTCCCGTTGCCGATTGCCGACCCGCAGGGACCGCGCGGTCAACGCGCGCATCGTGGCGTCACGCAGCCGGCCGCGAATCCCGGTACCGGGTGCCAGGCCGCTGCCGATCGGCGGCAGCCCCGTGGACGGCCGGTACAGCGGATGGGGATTGAGTTCGATCCACGGAATTCCCAGCAGCTCGGCCGCCATCCCGCCACAGGCGGTGATCACGTCGGACACCACCAGGTCGAGCTCCATCTCCTGCAACTGTCCGCGATTCAGCACGGCCATCCGGGCGGCGCGCTGGTGAATCTTGGCTCCGGCGTCGCCATCGTCGTCGTCCGGCGTGGGGTCGAGCCCGGCCAGTTCGACGGCATCGATGCCCGCGGCGCGCGCGGTATCCAGCCATTCGGCGCCGGTCAGCAGGGTGGGGGCATCTCCGGCCGCCAGGAACCGCTGACACAGCGCGATCGCCGGAAAGGAGTGTCCGGGGTCCGGCCCGGCCACCACCGCCACGCGCATCGCCCTACCCTGCCACAGCTACTGGTTAGGCTGGTGATCATGACCGAGCAGACTCTTGAAAACACCCGCACCGTCGAGGTCTTTCTGCATGCACTGCAGGACGCCGACCTCGACACCGCAGGCGCCGCGTTGGCCGAAGATCTGGTGTACCAAAACGTCGGTCTGCCGACGATCCATGGGCGTCGCCGAGCCATGAAGCTGTTCAGCTCCCTCGGTGGTGCCAGCGGCTTCGAGGTGAAAATCCACCGGATCGCCGCCGACGGTGCCGCGGTGCTCACCGAGCGCACCGACGCGCTGATCTTCGGCCCGCTGCGCCTGCAGTTCTGGGTATGCGGCGTCTTCGAGGTCCACGACGGGCAGATCACGCTGTGGCGCGACTACTTCGACTTCTTCGACATGTTCAAAGCGACCCTTCGCGGCCTCGCCGGTCTCGTGGTGCCGTCACTGCGGACATCGCTGTAAACCGCCATGTCCGACAACAACGGCGCACGACCCAACGCTCTTCAGTTCGTCCGGTACTGCTGCGGCGGGCGTCTGCCGGACTCGATGCGGGACTGGGTGCGCAACGATTTGGCCGGCAAGGGCGCCACGGGCCGGATGATGCGACGGGTCGCGGTTCCGGCGCTGCTGGTCCTCGCCCCGTTCTGGCTGATCCCGACGACGCTGGACGTGCACCTGAGCATGACGCTGCCGATCCTGATCCCGTTCGTGTACTTCTCCCACGCGCTGAACAAGGTGTGGCGCCGGCACATGCTGCAGGTACACGGGCTCGACCCGCAGCTGGTTGACGCACGCCGCAGTAAGCGCGAGGAGCAGATGCGTCAGTCGTACATCGAGCGCTACGGCCCTCGGGACGACTAGGACAGCCGCG
>DATNFI010000255.1:0-6691 GCA_035606475.1 Mycobacterium sp.
GGTGCGGCGCTGGATCGAAGGCGCGCTGGCACAGGTCGCCGATCCGCATCTGATCAGCATGAGTCGCGCTGCGGCCGGCCAGGTTTCGGCCACCACGGACTGGCGGGCCGCCGACGACGCCATCATGCGCCCGATGCGCGATCTGCTGGCTGAACCCATTGCCGCGCTGGGCAGCAAGGACATCGACCGCGACGCCGATGCCGTGTTCCTGTGCACGGTGTCGGCGATGCGACGCTACCTGGATTCCGCGCAGCGCCCTCGCCGGGCCGACGTCGACCATCTGGTGCGGTTCTGCCTACGCGGGCTGGGGGTCGGCTGATGCGCGCCGCGGTCTGCCGCGCGTACGGCCAGCCCGAAGACCTTGTCGTGGCGGAGGTCGCCGACCCGGTAGCCGGCCCCGGCCAGGTGGTGGTGCGGGTGCACGCGGCGGCGGTCAACTTCCCCGACGTGCTGATGATCGACGGCAAGTATCAGGTCAAGTTGGCGCCGCCGTTCACCCCGGGCAGCGAGCTGGCCGGGGAGGTGCTCGCCGTCGGTGACGGCGTGTCGATTCGCCCGGGCCAACGGGTCTCGGCCACAACGTTTGTCGGGGCGTTCGCCGAGCAGGCGTTGTTGCCCGAGGCGGCGGTCTCGGCGATACCCGACGACGTGGACTTCGCGTCCGCCGCGGCGTTCGGTGTCACCTACCGCACCGCGTACCACGCGCTGCGGTCGATCGCCGACGTTCGACCGGGCGACTGGGTGGTGGTCCTCGGCGCCGCCGGCGGCGTGGGATTGGCCGCGGTGGATCTCGCGGTCGCGATGAAGGCCCGGGTGCTGGCCGCCGCGTCGAGCCCGGAGAAACTCGAGCTGTGCCGCCGGCGCGGAGCCGAGGCCACCGTCGATTACGACAAAGAGGACCTCAAGACCCGCATCCGCGAGCTGACCGGTGACAGCGCACGCGTGGTGCTCGACCCGGTCGGTGGGAGCTACGCCGAGCCGGCACTGCGCGCCCTCGCCCGCGGCGGCACGTTCGTCACCCTCGGCTACGCCGCCGGAGCGATCCCGGCCATCCCGCTGAATCTCATTCTGCTGAAGGGAATCGTGGTCCGCGGCATGGAGATTCGCACGTTCGTCAGCGATCGGCCGCACGACTCCGCGCGCGATATGCGGGAGTTGACGCAGATGTTCGCGACGGGCGTGATCCGGCCCTACATCGGCGCGCGGTTCCCGCTGGCCGACACCGGGGCGGCGTTACGGCTGGTGGCCGATCGCAAGGCGATCGGCAAGGTGGTCATCGACGTCACGGCGTGACGATGTTGAACGACGGATCCGGCCGGTCGAGCACGCCGAGGAACTGCTGCAGGGTCGCCTGGTCGCCGGACACCTCGAAGCCGGGTGAGGTGAAGTCGCCGGCCCCCAACCGGACCAGCCGAAAAGCGTTGTCCAGCTTGATAGTCGCGGCGGCCGTTGACGGGTCGGCGGGCACCTGCCGGTGCACCAGCACCCCATTGCGCAGGGCGAGCCGGTAGTTCGCGGCTGGCTCGGCCAGCGTGACGTCGAGGGCAATGTCCAAACCCCAGGCCCGCGGCCCGTTCACGCTGATCGCCAGGCCGTCGAAGATCTGCTCGGGCGTCAGCTGCGCCAACAACGTCGGCGCCGACGTCTGCGCCGCGGTACCGAAGTTGCCGTCGCGCAACTCGGTTGCCCCCGACAGGAAGAAGTTTCGCCAGGTCGCATTCTCCGCGCCATACGCCAACTGCTCCAAGGTATCCGCGAGTAGCGCGCGGGCGCCGGCGTGGTCGCTCTCGGCGAACACGGCATGGTCGAGTAGTGTTGCCGCCCAACGATAATCGCCGTCATCGAAAGCCTGCTGGGCGAGTTCCACCACCCGGTCGATGCCACCGAGCGCGTCGACGTACCGGACGCCCAGCGCCTCGGGCGGGTGCGGCCACAGCCGGGCAGGATTGCCGTCGAACCAGCCCATGTAGCGCTGATAGACCGCCTTGACGTTGTGGCTGACCGAGCCGTAGTACCCGTGGGTGTGCCACGCCTTGTCCAATGCCGGCGGCATCTGCATGGTCTCGGCGATCTCGGCGCCGGTGTGCCCCTGATTGAGCATCCGCAATGTCTGGTCGTGCAGGTAGCCGTACAGATCCCGTTGCACCGAAAGGAATTCGACGACTCGATCGTGGCCCCATGTCGGCCAATGATGCGAGGCGAAGACCACATCGGTGCGGTCGGCGAACGAGTCGATGGCCTCGGTCAGATACCCGGACCAGGCATGCGGATCGCGGACCAGCGCACCGCGCAGCGTCAACAGGTTGTGCAGGTTGTGGGTGGCATTCTCGGCCATGCACAGCGCGCGGAATTTCGGGAAATAGAAGTGCATTTCGGCCGGCGCCTCGGTGCCCGGTGCCATCTGGAACTCGATCTCGACGCCGTCGATCGTATGAGTCTCGCCGGTGCGCTTGATATCGACGGTCGGGACGATCAAGGCGATCTCACCCGTCGACGCCGCCTGTCCGAGCCCGCAGCCCACGTGCCCGCGCGGACCGACCTCGAGCATGCTGCCGTACATATAGGTGGCGCGGCGGGTCATCGCCGGCCCCGCATAGACGTTCTCCTGTACGACGTGCTCGGTGAAGCCCTCCGGCGCGATCACCGCCACCGTGCCCGCATCGACGTCGGCCTGCGAGGTGACACCCAGCACGCCGCCGAAATGGTCGACGTGGCTGTGCGTGTAGATCACTGCCACCACGGGCCGATCGCCCCGGTGACTCCGGTAAAGCTGCAGCCCCGCGGCCGCAACCTCGGTGGAGACCAGCGGATCGATCACGATCAGGCCGCCGTCCCCCTCGACGAAGCTGATGTTCGACAGGTCCAGGCCGCGAACCTGATAGATGCCCGGCACGACTTCGTAGAGGCCTTGTTTCGCGGTCAGCATGCACTGCCGCCACAGACTCGGATGCACCGAGGGCGGTGCCTCACCCGTCACGAAGGAGTACTTGTCGTTGTCCCACACCACCCGGCCGTCGGCGGCCGTGACGACGCACGGCGTCAGCGCGCCGAGGAATCCCCGGTCGGCGTCGGAGAAGTCGGTGGTGTCCTCGAGTGGCAACTGACGATGCTGGTGTGCGGATGCGATGGCGGCCGTCGGCGGCTTGTGGTCCACAGGATCGAGATTGCCACTATTACACCGGCGTCGGAAGAGACGAATCAGCAAACGTCTGGGGTATGCCCCGCCGTATTTGCCGAAACCACCAGCCACCATCTCAGCAAAGCTGCATACTGCCGAAACGGCTCGTCATTGTCGGCGGGCCGCCACAACACAAAGGAGAACCGGGTGAAGCGTTCCGTAATGGTCGCCGCAGCAGGGCTGGCGATCGTCGTCGTGGGTCTGTCTGGCTGTTCGAGCGACAAGAAGAGCAGCAGCGTGTCGTCGAACGGCACCAGTGCGGCCGTGTCCAGTGGCACGTCGACAGCGAAGGTCACCATCGACGGCAAAGACCAGAACGTCCAGGGCACGGTTGCCTGCACCACCGCTGCCGGCAACGTCAGCATCGCCATCGGTGGAGCCTCCACCGGCATCGGCGCGGTGCTGACCGACGCCTCCCCGCCGTCGGTGAAGTCGGTCGCTCTGGGCAATGTCAACGGGGTGACGCTTGGCTACACGCCGGGCACTCCCGGCTCGGGCAACGCGAGCGCAACCAAGGACGGCAGCAAGTACAAGATCACCGGGACAGCGACCGGGGTGGACATGGCCAACCCGATGCAGCCCGTCAACAAACCCTTCGAAATCGATGTGACCTGCCCCTAGGTCACAGTCCAACGGACATAGCAGGGCTCAGCCGATACGACAGCGACGACCCGGCGTCGCCGTCGTATCGGCAAGCCCAGCAATAAACCAAGCCAGTTAAGTTAGTACACAAGGGCTTTCACGACTCAGGCGAAAGCGGCAATCGGACCGTGAAGTCGGTGTGGCCCGGCGCGCTCTGCAACGTGATCATCCCGTGGTGTGCCTTCACCACTGCGGACACGATGGCCAGCCCCAGTCCGGTGCTGCCGCCTTTGCGCGACCGCGACGTATCGCCGCGGGCGAACCGCTCGAATACTTCTGACTGCAACCGCTCCGGAATGCCGGGGCCGTTGTCGCACACGCTCAACACGGCCTGGGTGCCGTCGGATTCCAACCGGGTGGTCACCACCGTGCCGGCCGCGGTGTGGACGCGGGCGTTGGCCAGCAGGTTGGTCATCACCTGATGCAGCCGCGCCGCATCGCCGGACACCATCACCGGCTCCTCAGGCAGATCGAGCTCCCATTGATGATCCGGCCCGGCGACGTGCGCATCGCTGACCGCGTCGACCGCCACCCGCGAAAGATCGACCGGCTCCCGCTCCAGCGGCCGACCGGAATCGAGGCGCGCCAGCAGCAACAGGTCCTCGACGAGGTGTGTCATCCGTTCGGTCTCGGACTGCACGCGGTTCATCGCGTGCGCTACCGCCTCGCCGTCATCACCGACCCGCTGGGCCAATTCGGTATAACCACGGATGGCGGCCAGCGGGGTGCGCAGCTCGTGACTGGCGTCCGCGACGAATTGCCGCACCCTGGTCTCGCTGGCCTGCCGCGTCGACAACGCGGCGGCGATGTGGTCGAGCATTCGGTTGAGCGCCGACCCGAGTTGGCCGACCTCGGTGCGCGGATTGGCATCGGCCTCCAGCACCCGGACCGGAAGGGCGACTTCGCCGCGGTCCAGCGGCAAATCGACTACCTCACGGGCGGTTTGGGCGACGCGCCGCAACGGCGCCAGTGCGCGCCGGATGATCACGATGCCCGCGGTGATCGCGGCCGCCACCGCGATGGCGGTGACGACACCGAAGATCAGCAGGACGCGGATCATCGTCGCGTCGACGTCGGACATCGATACCCCGGTGACCACCACGTCGCCGCTGCGGCGCGCGGTGGCGGCGACCACGCGATAGCGGCCGAGGCCGTCGAGGTCCCGGGTCACCGGGCGGCGGTCCACCGGGAGCGCGGCGAGCTCCGTGCGCGCGGCGTCGGTCAGGGCGGCCCGCCCGCCTGCCGCGGTCAGGTAACCGGCATCGATGGTCCCGTTCGGACTGACCACCACGCCCACCATGCCGACCGGCTGAGCGGGAGCGTCCAGGAAGACCGGCCCCGGCCCGGGCCGCGGGAACGGTCGCGAATGATGCCGCCACGGCGCCATCGGCGGCTCGAGGAATATCCGCACCGACCGTTGCGAAGCGTCGTGCAACTGGGTGTCCAGCTGTGCCACCAGGTATTTGTAGAGGGCCAGCTCGGTCGCGGCGCCGATGCCGACGCAGACGATGACCAGGATGAGGATCTGACCGACCAGTAGCCGAAACCGAAGGGAGGGGCCCCCGCCCATGACTAGCGGGCCGGCTTGAGGACGTACCCGGCGCCGCGCAGCGTATGGATCATGGGTTCATGCCCGCTGTCAATCTTCTTACGCAGGTAGGAGATGTACAGCTCGACGATGTTGGACCGGCCGCCGAAGTCGTAGCTCCAGACCCGGTCGAGGATCTGGGCCTTACTCAGAACCCGCTTGGAGTTACGCATCATGAAGCGCAACAATTCGAATTCTGTGGACGTCAACGAGATTGACTCCCCCGCGCGAGTCACCTCGTGGCTGTCCTCGTTGAGCACCAGATCCCCGACCACCAACTGTGCGCCGCTGTCCTCGGTCGTCACCCCCGTGCGCCGCAGCAGAGCGCGCAGCCGCAGCACCACTTCTTCCAAACTGAACGGTTTGGTCACGTAGTCGTCGCCACCGGCGGTCAGGCCGGCGATGCGGTCCTCGAGCGCGTCCTTGGCTGTCAGCAGCAGCACCGGCAGCTGCGGAATTTCCTCGCGAAGTTTGCGCAATACGTCGAGCCCGCTCATGTCGGGCAGCATCACGTCGAGCACGACAACGTCTGGCCGCTGCGAGCGGGCCGACTCCACGGCTGACGCCCCGTCGCCCGCGGTCGAGATGTTCCAGCCTTCGTAGCGCAAGGCCATCGAGACCATCTCAGCCAGAACGGCTTCGTCGTCGACGACCAGCACGTTGATCGGGTTCCCGTCGGCGCGGCGCATGACGACGCGCTCGGCCGGGGCCTGAGAGACAGGACTGTGGGGTTGGCTCACAACTATCCAGTATGCGCGCGGCGATGAGGGCCTGCTATGGCGCTCCTATGCGCCAGCTGTGAGCCAACCTCGAGGGGCTAGAACCAGACTTTTCGCCCGGCCACCGGCCGTCCGACCGCCCCGAGGACCCACAAGATGACGCCAATCACGACCAAAATCCACCCAATGGTGATCAAGAGAGGCATCGGAAGCACATAGCCGAGCACGAGAAGAATGATGCCGAGAATAATCATGGTGACTCCTTTTTCTTCAATTGTTGAGAATGAATCGTCAGTACCAATACCGTCTGCCGCCCACCGGGCGGCCCACCGAGCCGAGAACCCACAGCACCGCACCGATCACGAGCAAAATGATGCCGATCGTCTGCAGCACAGCCACTTTGAGGATGTACCCCACTATCAGCAGAATGATGCCGAGACCGATCATGACGCCTCCAGTCCAATCAGTTGGTCGATGTCAAAAGCCGCCATCGAGCTGGGTTGCGGTAGCCGGCAATCGGTCACCTTCGGGTTGACGCCCGCATAATTCAGGGGTCCCGCCAGC
>DATNFI010000256.1:0-13480 GCA_035606475.1 Mycobacterium sp.
CCGCTGCGCGACCGCCAGCAGGCTCGCGATGCCGCCGAGCCGTTGGTAGGCCCCGATCCGCGACGGGCCGCTGGCGTTGCCGGGGGTGAGGACCACGTCGACGTCGTGGAAGATCGACTGGATTCGCTCGGCCAGTGCCGCTTCCCCGGCGCGGATCTTGGCCATCCGCCCATCGGGAATCAGCGACCCGATGCGGGCCATGTTGCGGGTCCGCTTTTCGAGGCGGTCTTGGTGCGGCATCACCCGGGCGTCGTCGTAGATGCCGCGGAAGTAGCGCGGTAGGTAGTTGGCGTAGATGGCCGCCGGTGGATAGTCCGGGTCGCGGACGACGACGTCGTGTCCGAGGTCGCGCAGCAGTGCGCCGGCCTCGTCGACGGCGGCCCGCTGCTCCTTGCCAGCCTTGGCGATCAGCGGCGGTGGAACCTTGGTGCTCAACGCAATTCGCAGCCGGCCCGGGTTCTTGCCGACGGCGCCGACGAAGCCGCCGTCGGGGGCGGGGGTCGTGGTCGTGACGTCCAGGAACAACGCGGCGTCTTCGACCGTCCGCGCGATCGGTCCATTCACGCTCAGTCCGCACCAGGCGTCGTGGTGCGGGGCCAGCGGGACCCGGTCCCGCTGCGGCTTGATCCCGAACAGACCGCACCAACCCGACGGGATGCGGATCGAACCGCCGCCGTCGGATCCGAGTGCCAGCGGTGCCAGCCCGGCGGCCACCGCGGCCCCGCTGCCGCCGCTGCTGCCGCCCGGCGTCAGCGCGGTGTCCCAGGGATTGCGGGTCGCCCCGAACGTCAGCGATTCGGTGAACGGGAAGATCATCAGTTCGGGCACAGCGGTTTTGCCGAGGATCACCGCGCCGGCCGCGCGAAGCCGGGCGACGACTTCGGCGTCGTGGGCCGCCGGGGTCGAGACCGCGCTGCTGCCGCAGGTCGTGAGTTCGCCGGCGACGTCGTTGTCGTCCTTGATCGCGACCGGAACACCGAGCAGCGGGAGTCGCTCGCCGGCGTCGAGGCGCTTCTGCGCGGCCAACGCCTCCCGGCGCGCGGTCTCGGCCAGCACGACGCGGTAGCTGCGCAGCTGCGGGTCCAGGCGCGCGATGCGGTCCAAGTAGATCTCCAGCAGCGCCGGCGCGGTGATGGTGGCGGCGGCCAACATCCGCGCTTGCTCGGCGGCCCCCGCGAAGGCCAGATCAGCTACGTCCACGTCGAGGCAGACTACTCACTTGACCCGAGCCGCGGACCGCTACCGTGTGACGTCATGTCCTGTGTGTTCTGCGCGATCGTCGCCGGCCAGGCGCCGGCCATCCGGATCTACGAAGACGACGACTATCTGGCCTTCCTCGACATCCGCCCCTTCACCCGCGGCCACACCCTGGTGGTGCCCAAGCAGCACACGGTCGATCTGACCGATACCCCGCCGGAGACGCTGGCCGGCATGGCGGCAATCGGGCAGCGCATTGCCAAGGCGGCCCGCGCGACCGAGTTGGCCGACGCCACCAACATCGCGATCAACGACGGTCCGGCCGCTTTTCAGACGGTCTTGCACATCCATCTGCACGTACTGCCGCGGCGCAACGGCGACAAGCTGTCGGTCGCCAAGGGGCTGCTGCTACGCCGCGACCCCGACCGCGAGTCGACCGGCCGGATCCTGCGCAACGCGCTGGCGGAGATCGACGCCACGGGCTAATACTGGGCCTATGGCACTCCCGCTAGAACAGACATTGCTGCCCTACCTGCTGAAGATCCACGACACCGTCTACCAGAAGACCAACGGCTGGATCGGGCATCGCACGCTGGGCATCCCCAGCCTGCTGCTGCACACCGTCGGCGCCAAGACCGGTCAGGCCCGGACCGCGTCGCTGACCTACGCCCGCGATGGCGACGACTACCTGATCGTCGCGTCCAAGGGCGGCGACCCGAAAGCCCCGGGCTGGTACCACAACCTGAAGGCCAACCCGAGCGTCGAAATCAATGTCGGGCCAAAGCGTTTCGGCGTAACGGCCCATCCGGTGCTGCCCGACGACGCCGACTACAAGAGGCTGTGGCAGATCGTCAACAAGAACAACAGCAACCGCTACGAGGCGTATCAGGAGAAGACGTCACGGCCGATCCCGGTGGTCAAGCTGAAGCCCGCCTGACCCGACTCCTCCTCGGCCGGTCCCCGGCCGCATCGTCGCCGGTGGCAACCGGCCTAGAACAACTCCTTGGCCAGT
This sequence comes from Mycobacterium sp., assembly GCA_035606475.1. GTDB lineage: Bacteria > Actinomycetota > Actinomycetes > Mycobacteriales > Mycobacteriaceae > Mycobacterium. The sequence goes on from DATNFI010000256.1 coordinate 2,210, forward strand.
AGCTCGAGCGTCTTTTCGCGCGCGGGCGCCGTCGCCGGATCGGTGCCGCGGTGCGCCGACGCCACCGGGTGGATCATCACCTCGTCGACGCCGAATCGCTGCGCCAACGCGTTCACTTGACCGGCGGCCTCGGCGGGCGAGCCGACGACCGCCCGCTCCAGCCCGCTGTCGACGATGTGCTGCTGTTGCGGCGTCAGGTCGGCGCCCTCGATGTCCTCGACGAGCTCGAGCGGCCCCAGTGGCTGACCGGTCCGCAGCCGGGACATCATGTGCAGGTTCGGCAGGATCAAAGCCGTTGCCTCGTCACGGGTTTCGGCCACCGCGGCGTTGACGGTCAAGAACGTCACCGGTTCGGCGGTCAGCTCGCTGGCCACGAACTGTGAGCGGTAGAGGTCCAGTGCCTCTTCGGTGCCCTGGCCGGAGAAGTGGTGGGCGAACACGTAGGGCAGGCCCTTGGCGGCGGCCAGTTGCGCGGAGTACATCGACGACCCGAGCAGCCACAGCCGCGGCTCGCTGGCCGCGGCCGGGGTGGCCTTGAGGACGTAGTCGCCGTCGCGCAACTGCACGGACACGCCCTTGGCGCTCATCATCGCGCGCACGTGGTCGAGGTAATTCGGGAACTGGTCGATGTCGCGATCGTCGCGGCCGGCGGCGCCGCGCAGCAACACCGACGTCACCGGATCGGAGCCGGGCGCGCGGCCGATGCCGAGGTCGATGCGGCCCGGGGCCGCCGCTTCCAGCAGCGCGAACTGCTCGGCGACCGCCAGCGGCGCGTGGTTGGGCAGCATGACACCGCCGGAGCCCAGCCGCAGCTGAGTGGTCTGCGCCGCCAGGTAGGCGATCAGCACCGGCGGGCTGGTGGCGCCGACCGAGGGCATGTTGTGGTGTTCGGCAACCCAGTAGCGGGTGAACCCCAGCCGGTCGGCCGTTTGCGCCAGCCCCACGGTGGCTTTTAGCGCGTCCGCGGTGGTCTGGTCGGTGCGGACGGGGACGAGGTCGAGGACAGAAAGCCGCATGACGTGGTCAACGCTCGCAGTCACGGAGATAGTCCTGCCATCTTCTTCGCCTGCCCGAAGATGTCGTCGAGCATGGCCGGGGTCAGTTTGCCGGTGAACGTGTTCTGCTGGCTGGGGTGGTAGCAGCCCAGCAGCGTCACGTCGCCGTGGTCGGCGCGCACTGTCGCGGTGGCAGCGTGGCCGAATTTCGGCTGTGGGCGGGGCACGTCGCCGCTGGCGGCGCGAATCATGTCGAGGGCAGAGCGCCAGCCAAATCCACCCAGCGCCACGATCACTCGGGTGTCCGCGCCGACCAGCCGCCATTCGGCGGTCAGCCACGGCGCACACGTCGACCGTTCGGCCGGGGTCGGCGCATTGGCGGGCGGCGCGCACCGCACGGCGGCGGCCACCCGAATGCCGTTGAGCTGCAAGCCGTCTGCGGCGTCGACGGCGATCGGCGAGTTCGCCAGGCCCGCTCGGTGCATTGCCGCGTATAGGAAGTCGCCGGAGCGGTCGCCGGTGAAGACCCGGCCGGTTCGGTTGGCGCCGTTGGCCGCCGGGGCCAGGCCGACGACCATGATCCGTGGGCGGGCGTCGCCCCAGCCGGTAACCGGCCGGCCCCAATACGGTTGGTCGGCGAACGACCGCCGCTTGGTCAGCGCCGACTCTTCGCGCCACTCGACCAGCCGCGGGCAGGCCCGGCACACCGATATCTCGGCGTCGAGCTGCGTGAGCGTTGTGGCGGCCGCTGCCATCGCCTCGACCTGCGCCGCATCCGACGCGACGGCCGTGCGAGGGGTCGCCGGATCGCCAGGCCACCCGGTGCCCGGTGGAACCGGGGAGTCGAACAGCGCGCCGGTGCGCGGGTGGGCCAGGTTCACAGCTCCACTGTGTACCAGCGCTGCGGGCGGGTGTCCGTAGGATCGCTCCATGGCCGCTGATGCGCTGGCCGGCCTGATCGCCGGGCTACCCGAGGGAATGGTCGTCACCGACCCCGCGATCACCGACGGTTACCGGCAGGACCGCGCCCTGGACCCGTCCGCGGGGAAACCAGTGGCCGTGGTGCGCCCGAAGCGGACCGAAGAAGTGCAGACCGTGCTGCGCTGGGCCACCGCCCACCAGGTTCCGGTGGTGACCCGCGGGATGGGTACCGGGTTGTCCGGTGGCGCCACCGCGGTCGACGGCGGGATCGTGTTGTCGACGGAGAAGATGCGCGACATCGTCGTCGACCCCGTGACGCGCACCGCGGTCTGCCAGCCGGGGCTGCTCAACGCCGAGGTGAAGAAGACCGTCGCCGAGTACGGCCTCTGGTATCCACCGGATCCCTCGTCGTACGAGATCTGCAGCATCGGCGGCAACATCGCGACCAATGCGGGCGGGCTGTGCTGCGTCAAATACGGCGTCACCACCGACTACGTGCTCGGCGTCCAGGTGGTACTGGCCGACGGCACCGCGGTCCGGCTCGGCGGGCCCCGGTTGAAGGACGTTGCCGGGCTGAGCCTGACCAAGTTGTTCGTCGGCAGCGAGGGCGTACTCGGCGTGATTACCGAGGTGACGCTGCGGCTGGTGCCGGCCCAGCAGCCGTTGAGCACGGTGGTCGCCAACTTCGCGTCGGTGGAGGCCGCCGCCGAGGCGGTGCTCGGCGTGACGTCACGGCTGCGCCCGTCGATGCTGGAATTCATGGATTCGGCGACGATCAACGCCGTCGAGGACAAGCTGCGGATGGGTCTGGACCGCGGGTCGGCCGCGATGCTGGTGGGCGCATCCGACGAACGCGGACGAGGCGGCAGCGAGGACGCCGAGTTCATGGCCGCGACGTTCACCGAATTCGGTGCGACGGAAGTCTTTTCGACCGACGACCCCGACGAGGGCGAAGCCTTCGTCGCCGCCCGCCGATTCGCCATCCCGGCGGTCGAGGAGAAGGGGCCACTGCTGCTCGAGGACGTCGGGGTGCCGGTGCCGGCGCTCGCGAGTCTGGTCGGTGGGATCGCGCGGATCGCCGAGCGGCGCGACCTGATGATCGCGGTGATCGCGCACGCCGGCGATGGCAACACCCACCCGCTGATCGTCTACAACCCCGAGGACGCGGCCATGACCGAGCGGGCCCAGTTGGCCTACGGCGAGATTATGGACCTCGCCTTGCATCTCGGCGGCACGATCACCGGCGAGCACGGCGTCGGCCGGCTGAAGCGGCCGTGGCTGGCGGACTATCTGGGCCCCGAGGCCATGGCGTTGAACCGTCGCATCAAGGACGCCCTCGACCCGCAGGGCATCCTGAATCCCGGCGCAGGCGTCTGAATCACTCGACGACGTAGCGCAGCATCACCACGGCGTTGAAGTGCTTGGTTTCCACCAAGCGGAGCCGCAGCCGCTTGTCCAGTGGCGGGAAGAGCGGGGTGCCGCCGCCGAGCACCACCGGTGCGACGAACAGCTGGTATTCGTCGATGAGCCCGTGCGGCATCAGCGAGGCCGCGAGGCTCGCGCCACCGACCTCCATGACGCCGCCGCCCCCGGCCTTCAGCCTGCGGACCTCCTCGACCGCGTTGTCGCTGACCAGCGTGCTGTTCCAGTGGACCTCGGCGAGCGTTCGGGAGAAGACGACCTTGGGCTTCTCCGTCCACAGTCGGCTGAACTCGCGCTGGATCTGCGGCGCGTCCTCGGGCACGTGCGGCCAATGCTCCGCCATCAGCTGGTAGAGCCGGCGGCCGTGCAGCGAGACCTCGATCTCGCGATACCGGTCGTTGTGGAATTGGTGCAGCTCGTCGTCCGGCACGCTCCAGTCGATACTGCCCTCGCGATCGTTGACGTAGCCGTCCAGCGACACGGTGAAGGGGTAGATCAGTTTCCTCATGACCTGATAGACCTCCATCTCGCCGTGAAATGAGCGCGCATCGCCCGCTCGGTAGCATGCGAGCTATGGCCATCAAACTCGATAATGTCGGGATCGCCGTTCTCGACCTCGAAGCGACGATCGCCTTTTTCACCGATCTCGGCCTCACGGTGGTCGGCCGTGACACGGTCAGCGGCGAGTGGACCGACACCGCCGTCGGCCTCGACGGTAATCACGCCAAGATTGCGATGCTTCAGACGCCGGACGGTCACGGTCGTCTGGAGCTCTTCGAGTACATCCATCCGAAGGCGATTGAATCGAAGCCGACTTCTCCCAACGAAATTGGCATGCATCGCGTCGCGTTCTCGGTCGACGACATCGATGAAGCCCTCGAGATAGCCGCACGACATGGTTGCTATCCGCTTCGCGGCGTGGCGAACTACCAAGATGCGTACAGACTCACGTATGTGCGCGGTCCCAGCGGGATCATCGTGATGCTTGCAGAGGAGTTGCAATGAATCGCAACACGATCAAAGACGGCAGCGCCAAGCTGATGAATCTGGCGCACCGACTCGTCCTCACCACTACCGGAAACAGGCTGCTGGCCAAGCCATTCGGGATGCCGCTGGTGGAACTCCACACCACAGGACGCAAATCCGGGCTGCCCCGGTCCTGCTACCTGACCGCGCCGATCCACGACGATCGCCGCGTGGTCCTCGTCGCATCCAAAGGCGGCGACGACCGCAACCCCGATTGGTACCAGAATCTGCAGGCCTACCCGGACGCCGAGATCGTGATCGACGGTGAGCGGCAAAGGATTCGCGCGAGGACTGCCGATGCGGCGGAGAAAGCCGAGCTATGGCCGAAAATCGTTGCAGCATATAAAGGCTACGCCGGGTATCAACGACGGACCACTCGCGACATCCCGGTGGTGATCTGCGAGTTGCAGGGCTCAGTTAGCAGCTAGCGACAGCTGTCGGGTCTGTCAGGTATCGCTCGACCGTTGGTCCGATTGAGGCGACCAATTGGTTAATGCCCACGGAGGCCATGGGTTCGATTTTCAACTGGTATCGCGCGAACGCAAGGCCGATCAGATGGCTGGCTACCAGCTCGAGTCGTAGTTCGGGGTCGGAGACGCCGAACTCGCTGCCGACTCGCTTCGCGAGCGGGCCGACGAGGCTGCCGTGCAGCATGTTTCGGGCCTGCGGAAGCAGTGGCGCGGTGTTCCATAGCGCCACGAGTGGTTCGAATTCCGCTCCCGCGTCCCAACGTTCGACGAACTTCCGTACAAGTCGGGGCCCGATATCTTCGGGCCCCTCATCGAGCAATGTGGTCAGCTGATGCAGCGGGTGCTCGGGCCCGGTCACCGCGGCCGCGGTGAACAGCCCCTCCTTATTACCGAAGAAGTAGTAGACCATCGCGACGTCGACACCGGCGTCGGCGGCGATGGCACGCACGGTGGCGCGTTGGTAGCCCTCGCTCATGAACCGTTCGCGCGCTGCCTGAATGATGCGCTGCTTGCTTTGTTGGCCGGTGCGCCACCGGCCGGCACGTCGAGCCTCTGGCATGCCGAAAACAATACTTCAACACTGATTGAACATCGCTGACGTGCGGCGTACGTTGCTGCTCAGTGCCGGTGGAGCGACAACACTGCTGCGACCGAGGAGGCCCCGATATGGCGCTCGCAACGACGGAACGATTCGCCATGTGGCTGCGGTGGGCCGTGCTGAACGGTGTGCCGCGCGCGGCGTTGGCGGTCCAGGCGCGGCGGGGTGAACCGCTAGCACGGTTGCTCGTCGGCCCGCGGCGCGGCGGCGATCCCGATGCCCTGGTCGAACAGATCCGCGTTCGAGGCCGCCTGGTCCGCACCCCCTTGGCGTGGGCTACCGCCGATCATTCGCTGTGTCGAACCATACTGCGGGACAACAGGTTCAACGTCACCAATACCGAAAACATGAAGCTGCCGGCACCCATCAGCTGGGTCATCCGTCACACCGAGCCCCGGTTGCCTCACCCTGCCGAGCCGCCCTCGATGCTCGCAGTCGATCCGCCCGAGCACACTCGCTACCGCCATCCCGTTGCGCATGCCTTTACGCCGCGCGCGATCGACAGACTGCGGACCCGAATCATCGAGGTAACCAATGACCTGCTCGAAAGCCTTGATGCGTCCGGGCCCTGGGATCTGATCACCGACTACGCCGGCCCGTTGCCTGCGGAAATTATCGCCGAAATTCTGGCGATACCCGTCGAGCGGCGACCGGGGCTGCTCGACCGCGGTGAAAACGGTGCGCCACTGCTCGATATCGGATTGTCCTGGAAGGTATTTCGTCGCGGCATGACAACCTTGCGCGACAGCGGACGTGAGATCAGCGAGCGCATCGACCAGCTGCGCACCGAACCCGGTGACGACATATTCAGCCACATCATCCAGAACGGAAACCTCACCGACCACGAATTGGGCACCACCGCAGCCCTATTAGCTGGGGCCGGATTCGAAACCACCGTCAACCTGATCGGCAACGCGATCGTGCTACTTCTGCAGCACCCAGGCCAACTGGCCATGCTGCTCGAAGAACCCGGTCGATGGCCAAACGCCGTGGAAGAAGTGCTCCGCCTCGCCGGCCCGGTACAGATGACTTCGCGCACCGCCGCATGCAATCTCGAGCTCGACGGCCAACACCTCCGCGCCCACGACACTGTCGTGTTACTGCTCGGCGGCGCCAACCGCGACCCCGCAGTATTCACCGACCCCGAGATGTTCGATATCACCCGGACCAACGCCAAAGAGCACCTCGCCTTCAGCAGCGGGGTGCACGCCTGCCTCGGAGCCAGCCTCGCTCGTATGGAAGCCACCATCGCACTGCAGGCACTGTTCGGGCGATTCCCCGACCTGCGGCTCACCGGAACGCCGACATCGCGAGGCCTGGCCACCCTCAAGGGTTTCCGGCGCATCCCCGCTTCTGCAGACCGGAAGATGTCAAGTGCGACAAGAACTTGAGCACGACGAGGTGAGCCTGGTTATCCGGGCCACTCCCGCCACGCTGTACGACCTCGTTACCGACATCACCAGGACGGCGGAGTTCAGTCCTAACGTCCTGAGATCGCAGTGGATCGGCGGGGCGACAGCACCAGCAGTGGGTGCACGATTCAAGGCTTCGTCCGCTCCGCGCCGCGGATTCGCGCCGAGCAACAAAGCCGTGATCGCGAGCGCCGACCGAGGCCGTCAATTTGCGTTCAACCGCACGGTGCCGTTCGCGGGAACCGTCGAATGGCGCTACCAGTTCAGCCCGGAAAGTGACGGGACCCGAGTGATCGAGTCCTACACCGTCATCAAGCCAATCACCGCACTCGGGTGGTTCATCATCGGAATCGTGTTCGGCGAAAAAGACCGAAAGACGGCGTTGCGCGCCGACATGCAAGAGACGCTGCTGCGAATCAAGGCCGCTATCGAGTCTCCTGGATCGTCCGCTGCGGCAACATAGTTCGCCCGACTTATCCGATTCTGCCGACGAACGCGCGCATGAGGTCGGCAATGCTTGGGCGCCCCCGTCGTCAATGGCCGTCGATGACCGCGCCATTACCACCGCCATCGACGTCGATGCCTACTGGGCCAATAAGCTCGAAGCCTTGGCCGCCCACGCCAGCCAACCCGACGCAACCGAATTGCTCAGCGCCTTCGCTGCCCATCGCGACACCCCTGGCAAAGTGGAGCAATACGTGCGCGCGTACCCGCCGCCACAACCAGGCCTACCAATCAGCACCGACCTATTTTCCTGATCGCCGCCGGCCAACCCGGTCGGAAGCCGGCAGCCTTTCCTATCTCCATGCCGTAGGCTATGGTTTATACAAGTTTATTTGTATTAATTTGGGAGGCGCGAAAGCTTGTGACTGACAACGAACTCGACGTCCGGCAGTTGCGTAAGCCGGACAAGCACCCGACGATTTTTGCCACCTACGCCGACCTGTCGGTCGGCGACTCGTTTGTGCTGGTCAACAACCATGATCCCAAGCACCTCCATGACGAGTTCGAGGCCGATCATGCCGGTAGCTACGGGTGGGACTATGTCGAGAAGGGGCCCGCGGTCTGGCGGATCCGGATCACCAAACTCGCCACGACTCCGCTCCCCCGGATCCTCGCCAACACCGCCGACATCACGGCACTCGAGCCGGATGTGACCGGGGCAATGTGGAAGCTGGAAGTCCGGGAACGCGACCTGGACTCGAACGTCATCGCGCTCGGGCCCAACGGCGGGATCGACCTCCACAACGGGGCCGAGGTCGACGTGCTGATCCACGTGCTGTCCGGCAGCGGACAACTCACGACCGAACAAGGCGCGATCGACCTTGTCCCCGGCGCCCTGCTCTGGTTGCCGAAACGTTCGCGGCGACAGTTCACTGCCGGTCCCGACGGATTGCGATACCTGACCGTGCATCAAAAGCGGGAAATCCTGCCGCTGACCCCCACTGTGCGGCAGGCAGTTTGATGCCTGGCATCCGACACGGCGATTCATCGAAGACCCTGCCGCTCGCGAACCGCGCCGACGACACCGTGCACGGCCACTGGCTGCTGGCACGACTGGGCAAACGGGTCCTTCGACCCGGCGGCGTCGAGCTCACTCGCACGCTGCTGGCGCGCGCCGAGGTGACCGGTGTCGACGTGCTCGAGCTGGCGCCGGGTTTGGGCCGCACCGCAACAGAGATCCTCGCCCGGCACCCGCGGTCGTATCTTGGCGCCGAGCAAGACCCCGACGCGGCCAGGTCGGTCCGGCGTATCGTCACCGGACGCGGGGACGTCCGAATCGTCGACGCCACCGATACCGGACTGCCCTACGCCGGTTTTGACGTCGTGGTCGGCGAGGCGATGCTGACCATGCAGAGTGACGCAGCCAAGCACGCCATCGTCGCCGAGGCGTCGCGGGTCCTGCGGCCAGGCGGACGCTACGCCATCCACGAACTCGCGCTGACGCCGAACACCGTCTCCGAGGAGATCAAGACCGACATTCGGCAGTCGCTGGCCCGGACGATCAAGGTCAATGCCCGTCCGCTGACCCTTGCCGAATGGACGCGACTGCTCGCAGACCACGGTCTGGTCATCGACCACATCGCGACCGCACCGATGGCGCTGTTGCAGCCGCGACGCCTGATCGCCGACGAAGGCCTCCTGGGAGCACTGCGGTTCGCCAAGAACGCGCTCACTCACCGCGAGGCCCGCCGGCGAGTGCTCGACATGCGCCGTACCTTCCGCAAACACCGCGAACAGCTAACCGCCGTCGCGATCGTCGCTCACAAACCTGGCTCCGAACTCACCGAGACAACTGCACGGCCGCCGTTCGAATTCGGTTCGACCGCACAGAATTAGAGAACCTTGTGACGGCCGAAGCGCCCCCGCTAGGAGAACTCCAGGCTCGCCGGCCGTTCCCGGCGCGTCTGGGGCCGAAGGGCAGCCTGGTCTACAAGCTGATCACCACCACCGATCACAAGCTGATCGGGACCATGTACTGCGTAGCCTGCTTCACGTTCTTCTTCATCGGCGGGCTATTGGCGCTGCTGATGCGCACCGAATTGGCCGCGCCGGGAATGCAATTCCTGTCCAACGAACAGTTCAACCAGCTGTTCACCATGCACGGCACGATCATGCTGTTGTTCTATGCCACCCCGATCGTGTTCGGATTCGCCAACCTGGTACTACCGCTGCAGATCGGCGCACCCGATGTGGCATTCCCGCGGCTGAACGCATTCTCGTTCTGGCTGTTCCTGTTCGGCGCCACGATCGCGATTGCCGGGTTCATCACGCCTGGTGGCGCCGCCGATTTCGGCTGGACCGCCTACACGCCGCTCAGCAATGCCATCCACAGTCCTGGCGCCGGTGCGGATCTGTGGATCATGGGTCTGGCCGTGGGCGGTCTAGGCACCATCCTGGGCGCGGTCAACATGATCACCACGGTGGTCTGCATGCGGGCCCCCGGGATGACGATGTTCAGGATGCCGATCTTCACCTGGAACATCCTGATTACGTCCATTATGGTGCTGATCGCGTTCCCGCTGCTGACCGCGGCGCTGCTCGGACTTGCCGCCGACCGGCACCTGGGCGCCCACATCTACGACTCGGCCAACGGCGGAGTTCTGTTGTGGCAGCACCTGTTCTGGTTTTTCGGCCACCCCGAGGTCTACATCGTGGCGCTGCCGTTCTTCGGCATCGTCACCGAGGTGATCCCGGTGTTTTCCCGCAAACCAGTGTTCGGTTACACCATGATGGTCTACGCGACGATGACGATTGCCGCGCTGTCCACCGCGGTGTGGGCGCACCACATGTTCGCCACCGGTGCGGTACTGCTGCCATTCTTTTCGTTCATGTCCTATCTGATCGCGATACCGACCGGGATCAAGTTCTTCAATTGGATCGGCACGATGTGGCACGGCCAGTTGACTTTTGAGACGCCAATGCTGTTCTCGGTGGGCTTCATGGCGACGTTCCTGCTCGGCGGCCTCTCCGGAGTGATGTTGGCCAGCCCACCGATCGACTTCCACGTCACCGACACCTACTTCCTGGTCGCCCATTTCCACTATGTGTTGTTCGGCACCATCGTGTTCGCCACCTTCGCCGGGGTGTATTTCTGGTTTCCCAAGATGACCGGGCGGCTGCTCGATGAACGGCTGGGCAAACTGCACTTCTGGTTGACGCTAATCGGCTTTCACACAACATTTTTGGTGCAGCACTGGCTGGGCAACATGGGCATGCCCCGCCGTTACGCCGACTACCTGCCCACCGACGGTTTCCAGCAGCTGAATGTCGTCTCGACGATCGGGGCGTTCATCCTGGGCGTGTCGATGATTCCGTTCGTCTGGAACGTGTTCAAGAGCTGGCGCTACGGCGAAGTGGTCACGGTCGACGACCCATGGGGGCATGGCAACTCGCTGGAGTGGGTAACCAGCTGCCCGCCGCCGCGGCACAACTTCACCGAGCTGCCCCGGATCCGTTCGGAGCGGCCGGCGTTCGAGCTGCACTATCCGCACATGGTTGACCGGATGCGTGCCGAAGCCCACGTCGGCCGTTCACACGAGCCGGAGCCCACGCCCATCGAACAGTCCAGTTGACGATCCGCCGCAGCGCCCGGGGGTGAGCATGCCCAAGGTGTCGGTGTTGATCACCGTCACCGGACGCGATCAACCAGGCGTGACGTCGGAGTTGTTCGAGGTGCTGTCACGGCACAATGTCGAGCTCCTCAACGTCGAACAGGTCGTCATCCGCGGCCGTCTCACGCTGGGCGTCCTAGTGGCAGGCCCGCCGGAGGTTGCGGGCGGGCGCGAGCTGCGCCGAGAGGTCGAGGTCGCCATCCACAGTATCGGCCTCGACGTGACGATCGATCGCAGCGACTCGGCTCCGGTGATGCGGGAGCCGTCGACACACACCATCGTCGTGCTGGGCCGGCCGATCACGGCCGAGTC
>DATNFI010000257.1:0-5540 GCA_035606475.1 Mycobacterium sp.
CGCCGCCCACGAAGGTGTCCGGGCGGGCGCGACGCATCTGCAGGGCGGCGTTGACCACTCGAATCTTCTTGTTCTGCAGCGATTTCAGTGCGCTGCGGCGGGCGTCGTAGTCAACGGGACGCCGGTTGTCGGGGTCGACCAGGCTGTCGTCCCACAACTCAGTGCCCTGATAGATATCGGGGACACCGGGATAGGTCAGCGACAGCAGCTTCTGGCCCAGCGCGTCGTTCTCCGCATGCGGTTGCAGCCGAACCACCAGCGTGGTCAGCTGGCGCGACACCGGGCCGTCCAGAATCCCGTCCAGCCATCGATGCGCCGCGGCCTCGAAGTCGGCGTCCGGATCTTGCCAGGAGGTATGCCATGCCGCTTCCCGGATCGCCTTTTCGGTGTAGGCGTGCAACCGGTCGCGCAGCGCGTCGGTGACCACACCGTCTACCGGCCATATGCCGAAGATGTTCTGCCACAGAAACAATCCGGTGGCCGGGTCGGGGGACGGCGTCGACGCTTCCCAGCGCGCGACGAACTCGGTCCACAGCGACGGCACCTGCGACAGCACCCCGATGCGGGCGCGGACATCCTCGCTGCGCTTGGTGTCGTGGGTGGACAATGTCGTCATCGCCTGCGGCCACAGCCGGGCCCGAGTGGCTGCGCGACAATGGAATTCGGCCAGGCCGACGCCAAAGGCCTGCGGGTCACCGCCGACCTCGTTGAGCGACACCAGCCGGGCGTCACGGTAGAACAGGCAGTCCTCGACGGCCTTGGCGGTCACCGCGCCGCACAACTGCTGCAGCCGCACGGCCGCCTCGCCGCCGTCGGAGATCGCCGCCGCGATCAATTGCAGCGGCGTGTCCAACTCCGGTGCGGCGGATTGTGTTGCGGCCAAAGCCGTTGGCAGTATCGCGGCGAGGCCAGCGTAGTCGCTGCGGTAGACGTCGATGTGGGTCAGCAGCGCCGCCACGGCGTCGCCCAGCCGAGGGTGGTCGGCACCGGTCGCCGCCGCGATGCACCGCCGCAGCCGGCCCAGTTCGCAGGCCAGTGTCTCGGTGGCCGATGAAATCTTCAGCTCGGCGGCGGAGAACTGGCCGCCGACCGATTCCTGCAAGGCCGTCAACGCCTGCGCGCCTTGAGGATCCACGAAGACTCCGCCGATCTCGCGCAGCGCGTCGTATCCGGTGGTCCCGGCCACCGGCAGGCTGATGTCCAAGGGTTCGTCGACCGCGAGGATCTTTTCGATCACGATCCACGCGTCGGGGCCGGTGAGTTCGCGCAGCCAGCCGAGATAGCCCGCCGGATCGGCCAGGCCGTCCGGATGGTCGATGCGCAACCCGTCGACGAGCCCGTCGGTGAACCACCGCGCGACCTCGGCGTGGCTGGTGTCGAACACTGTGCGGTCCTCCTGCCGCAGCCCGGCCAGTGCGGTGATCGAAAAGAAGCGGCGGTATCCGCACCGGCCGTTGCGCCAGCCGATCAGACGGTAGTGCTGACGGTCGTGCACCTCGGGGCCGCTGCCGTCGCCGGTGCCCGGCGCGATCGGCAGCGCCAGATCGCCCAACCGCAGCAGGTCACCATCGACGGTGAGGTCGGCGACGTCGCTGTCAGAACCCAGCAGCGGCAGCACAATTCGGCCGTGGTCCAGATTCCAGTCGATGTCGAAGAACGATGCGTAGCGCGAAGACTTGCCGTGCCGCAGGACATCCCACCACCACCGGTTCTGTTCCGGCTTGTCCACCCCGACGTGGTTGGGCACGATATCGATAATTAAGCCGATCTTGCGTTTCCGCGCCGCTGCCGAGAGCTTCGCCAACCCGTCGGGGCCACCGAGTTCGGCCGAGACCGTCGTCGGGTCGGTGACGTCGTAGCCGTGCGCGGAGCCGGCGACCGGCGTCAGGATCGGCGACAGGTACAGATGCGAGACGCCCAGCTCGTCAAGGTAATCGAGCAGACGCTCCGCATCGGCAAAGGTGAATCCGAACCCGCTCGCGGCACCCCGCAGCTGCAACCGGTAAGTGGACAGTACCGGAAGGGCCACTTTATGTGGGGCCATGCGTCACTTGGTCTTACGGAAGATCAGCAACGCCCGTGGGGGCAGTGACACCTCATCACCGTCGTTGACGGCCAGCGTCACCGATCCGGTGGCATCGGTGGTGTCCAGCACGGCCGTCCATTCCGAGGCATAGTCGTCGGGCGGAATGATGAAGTCGACCTCGTGGTCGTGGGCGTTGAAGCACATCAGGAACGAGTCGTCGACGACTCGCTCGCCGCGGGCATTCGGTTCGGGGATCGCGTCGCCGTTCAGAAAGACCGCGATGCTCTTGCCGAATTCGCCGCCCCAGTCCTGCGGCCGCATTTCCTTGCCCGCCGGCGTCAGCCAGGCGATGTCACGCACTTCGTCGCCGCTGCGGATCGGTTCGCCATCGAAGAAGCGGCGCCGGCGGAACACCGGGTGGTTCTTGCGCAGCGCGGTGACCTTGCGGGTGAACTCCAGCAGGTCGCTGTTCTTGTCGACCAAAGACCAGTCCATCCAAGCCAATTCGGAGTCCTGGCAGTAGACGTTGTTGTTGCCCTGTTGGCCGCGACCCATCTCGTCGCCGTGCGCGATCATCGGGGTGCCCTGGCTGACCATCAGCGTGGCCATGATGTTGCGCATCTGCCTCGAGCGCAATGCCAGGATGTCCGGGTCATCGGTCGGGCCCTCGACGCCGCAATTCCAGGACCGGTTATGGCTTTCGCCGTCGCGGTTGTCCTCGCCGTTGGCCTCGTTGTGTTTCTCGTTGTAGGAGACGAGGTCGTTGAGGGTGAATCCGTCGTGTGCGGTGACGAAGTTGATGCTGGCGCCGGGCCGGCGGCTGGTCGCTTCGTAGAGGTCCGACGACCCGGTCAGCCGGGACGCGAACTCGCCGAGTGTCGCGGGCTCGCCCCGCCAGTAGTCACGCACAGTATCGCGATACTTCCCGTTCCACTCGGTCCACAAACCCGGGAAGTTGCCGACCTGGTAGCCGCCCTCGCCGACGTCCCACGGTTCGGCGATCAGCTTGACCTGGCTGACGATCGGATCCTGTTGCACCAGATCGAAAAACGCGCTCAGCCGGTCGACGTCGTAGAACTCACGCGCCAGTGTGGAGGCCAGGTCGAAGCGGAAGCCGTCGACGTGCATCTCGGTCACCCAGTACCGCAGCGAGTCCATAATCAGCTGCAGCGTGTGGGGGTTACGCGCGTTGAGGCTGTTTCCGGTTCCGGTGAAATCCTTGTAGAACCGCTGATCGTCGTCGACGAGCCGGTAGTAGGCGGCGTTGTCGATGCCGCGGAAGTTGATGGTCGGCCCGAGGTGATTGCCCTCGGCGGTGTGGTTGTAGACCACATCCAGGATGACCTCGATGCCCTGCTCGTGAAAGGCCCGGACCATCGACTTGAATTCGGTCACCGCGCCGCGGGCGCGCCGGTTCGCGGAGTACCCGATGTGCGGGGCGAAGAAGCCGAACGTGTTGTAGCCCCAGTAGTTTCGCAGGCCCAGGTCCAGCAGGCGGTGGTCGTGCATGAACTGGTGCACCGGCATCAGTTCGATCGCGGTGACGTTCAACGCCTTGAGGTGCTCGATGATCGCCGGGTGACCCAGGCCGGCGTAGGTACCGCGCAGCGCTTCGGGGATGGCGGGATGGCTCTGCGTCATCCCCTTCACGTGCGCCTCGTAGATCACCGTCTCGTGATACGGCCGGCGCGGCGCGCGATCGTTATTCCAGTCGAAGTAGGGATTGATCACCACGCTGGTCATGGTGTGGCCGAGTGAGTCGATGCCGGGCGGAGTGCCGGTCTCGGCGGGGTCCTGCTCGGCAGCGGCCAGATCGTAGGAGTACAGGGCCTGGCCGAAGGTGAACTCGCCGTCGAAGCACTTGCCGTACGGGTCGAGTAGCAGCTTGCTGGGATCGCAGCGGTGACCGGAGGCGGGGTCGAACGGGCCGTGCACCCGAAAGCCGTAGCGCTGCCCGGGCGTGACGTCCGGCAGGTACGCGTGCCAGACGTAGCCGTCGACCTCGTCGAGGTTGAACCGCGACTCCCGACCGTCGTCGTCGATCAGGCACAGCTCGACCTTTTCGGCGATCTCGGAGAACAGCGCGAAGTTGGTGCCGGTGCCGTCGTAGTTGGCGCCCAACGGGTAGCTGTTTCCCGGCCACACCGTGGCCAGCGCGGGCGGGGCCGCGTCTGCGCCGCTGGTTGGGTCTGACGGGGGCATGTCACGACCTTAACGGCGCTGCATCGTCGCCGCGCGCGGTCACCACCAACCGGTGGCGGGTCCCAGCTGGCGGCCCAGCTCGTTGGTCATGGTGCGCATGTAGGTGGCCGACAAGTGGTGAGCATCGTGATATACCAACACGTTTCCCTCGACGGCCGGGCAGAAGTCGGCGCGGCAGACCGCGTCGCTCATGTCCAGCGGCTTGAGCATCGGGAACTGCTCGACCCAGTCGAGGGTGGGATTGCGGTCGGCGAGCACCTCGGAGCGCTTGACTCCGCACGACACCGCGTCGCCGCCTTTGGCCAGGCAGTCCGACGGGTTGAACGGCTGCCCGTCTTTGACCAGCCACGGAGTGTCGCGCATGGCCAGGATCGGAATGTTGTTGTCCGAGAACGTCTGCCAGATCCCGACGTAGGTGCCCGGCATCACGTCGCCGGGCTTGATGTTCCACGGCCGCGTCGACGTGGTGAACACGAAGTCCGGGTGGTCGGCCACTACCGCGTCCATAGCCTTGGGCACCCACTCGGCGCACTCCGGGTAGGGGTCGTTGTTGCCCATCACCCGCGGCATTTTCTCGGTGGACAGCGCACAGCCCATCTTGAGGTACGTGGTGATCTTGAAGTGGTGTCGGCGGCCCAAGAGGTCCAGCGCGGTCAGCCAGTGCTCGGCGTGCGAGCCGCCGGCCAGCGCGATGGTCCGGGTGGCGTTCCTGTCGCCGTAGCTGCACTTGAGCACGTCGGTGTTTTTGAAGTCGCTGATGCAGCCGTCGCGGGTGGACGGCGGGTAATCCGTTTGCGCTTCCAGCACCGTCGGTCGCATCCGCAGGGTCGGTACCCGGACGTGCTTGATCAGCGCACGCGCGCCGGGGTAATCGGTGGAACTCAGGGCCGTGAGTTCCTTGCCGCTGGCACGTTCGACGCTGACGTGCTCACGCCAGGTGAATGCCGTCGCGGTCAGCGTCACGCCCATCAACCCGACCACCGATCCAAGCACGATCGTCGGGCGGCGTAGCCGGGTCCGCCAGGGCACGCTGACCGTTCTCTCGCGAGCGGCGTTGACCGGTTTGCGCTGTCGTAGTGGTTCTTCGATGTAGCGGTTGGTCAGATACGCCAGCAGGCCTGAGACCAGCAGCACCCCGGTGCCCTCGACCACGTTGGCGTGCGCGTGGCCGGTGTAGGCGAGCCAGAAGATCAGCAGCGGCCAGTGCCAGAGATACAGCGAGTAGGCCATTGCGCCGAGTCGTACCAGCGGTCCGGTGGCCATCAGCCGGTTGGCCAGCGGCAAGTCGTCGCCGTCGGCGCGGTTGGCGGCG
>DATNFI010000258.1:0-12564 GCA_035606475.1 Mycobacterium sp.
TGGTCGCGCGCGCTGCCGCCGACCATCCTCGGGCAGGCCGGCACCCAGACGACCTTCTGGGTGCACGTGACGCACGGCCAGCCGGCCGACGTGTGGCTGCAGCTCGAGGACGGCACCGTCCGCACCGGGATACGACAGGTCGACAACTTCACCCCACCGTTCGACCTGGACGGACGTCGGATCGGCGAGGCCAGCTTCGTGTTGCCCGACGACCTGCCGCTGGGCTATCACCGCGCATACCTGCGCTCCGGTGACGACGAGGCCAGCGCCGCGGTGATCGTGACGCCGGCCTGGCTGGGTGTGCCCGAGCGCCTCGGCGCCCGGCGCAGCTGGGGGCTGGCCACACAGCTATATAGCGTTCGGTCCCGCCAGTCTTGGGGCGTCGGCGACTTGACCGACCTCGTGGACCTGGCGGTCTGGTCGGCATCGGCGCATGGCGCCGGTTACGTGCTGGTCAACCCGCTGCACGCGGCCGAGCCGACCTCCCCGATGGAGCCGTCGCCGTATTTGCCGACCTCGCGTCGGTTCGTCAACCCGCTGTATCTGCGCGTGGAAGCCATTCCGGAGTTCGCGGAGCTACCCAGGCGGGGTCGGGTGCGCCGGCTGCGTGAGGGCGTACAGAAGCACGCGGCGTCGCTGGACTCGATCGACCGCGACAGCGCATGGGCGGCCAAACGTGAGGCTCTGGAGCTGGTCTTCGCTGTTCCCCGTACGGCCGGCCGCGACCTCGCTTTTGCGGCGTACTGCGCTCGCGAGGGTACGGCCCTCGACGACTTCGCCACCTGGTGTGCGCTGGCCGAAAAGTACGGCGCCGACTGGCATCGGTGGCCCGAGTCGATGCGTCACCCCGGCGCCGACAGCGTTGCCAAGTTCGTCAAAAAGCATTCGGCCGCAGTCGATTTCCACCGTTGGCTGCAATGGCAACTCGACGAGCAACTGGCCGCCGCGCAGACCCAGGCGGTTTCGGCCGGAATGTCGGTGGGCATCGTGCACGACCTCGCCGTGGGCGTGCACCCCGACGGGGCCGACGCGTGGGCGTTGCAGGATTCGCTGGCTCTCGGCGTTTCGGCCGGCGCGCCGCCGGACGAGTTCAACCAGCTGGGTCAGGACTGGTCACAGCCGCCGTGGCGACCGGATCGCCTTGACGAGCAGGAGTATCGGCCGTTCCGCGCGCTCATCCGCAGCGTGCTGCGACACGCCGGTGGAGTGCGGATCGACCACATCATCGGTTTGTTCCGGCTGTGGTGGATTCCGCAGGGCCAAGCGCCTACCGAGGGCACGTACGTGCGCTACAACCATGAGGCGATGATCGGCATCGTTGCCTTGGAGGCTTATCGCGCAATGGCGCTGGTGGTCGGCGAGGATCTCGGCACGGTCGAGCCCTGGGTCCGCGACTATCTACGCGCGCGCGGCGTCCTGGGCACGTCGATTCTGTGGTTCGAACTCGACCGCAACGGGTCCGGTGGCCCGTTGCCGGCCGAACGCTGGCGCGAGTACTGCCTGTCCTCGGTAACCACCCACGACCTGCCGCCAACCGCCGGCTACCTCACCAATGAGCATGTGCGACTGAGGGATTCGTTGGGGTTGCTGACCCGACCGATTAAGCAGGAGTTGGCGGCCGCCGAAGCAGAACAAGCGGCCTGGCTGGCGGAATTGCGTCGAGTCGGCCTGTTGTCCAAGCACGCTGACGAGGAGCAGACCGTGCTGGCGCTGCACCAGTATCTGGGCCGAACGCCGTCGCGGCTGCTCGGTCTTGCGCTGACCGACGCCGTCGGCGACAAGCGAACCCAGAATCAACCCGGCACCACCGACGAATACCCGAACTGGCGGGTCCCGCTCAGCGGTCCCGATGGTCGGCCGATCCTGCTGGAGGACGTGTTCAACGATCACCGGGCGATCACCCTGGCCGAGGCCATGCGTACGCAGACGGCCGGCGCGCCGCGCGCGACCACCTGTTAGCGTCGATTTGCCATGAAGCCTCTGAAGTTTGGGGTAGTCGCCCCCGTTGCCGCCGGAGTCACGGCAGACCCGCGTTGGATCGCCGCTTTCGCGCAGCATCTCGAGGCGTGCGGATTCGAGTCGATCGTCGTCGTCGAGCACACCGTCCTCGCGACCCGGTACGACAGTGTCTATCCCTACGACGCCTCGGGACGCGTGGAGTTGACCCCGGACTGTCCGGTCCCCGATCCGCTTGATCTGCTGTCGTTTCTGGCCGGTCACACTCAGCGGCTGGGTCTGGCCACGGGTGTACTGGTGCTGCCCAACCATCACCCGGTCGTATTGGCCAAGCGGGCCGCCACTCTCGATGCGTTATCGGGCGGGCGGCTTCGGCTCTGCGTTGGGGTCGGCTGGCTCAGGGAAGAGATCGAGGCGTGCGGAACCGAATTCGCCAGCCGGGGTCGCCGCGCCGACGAGCAGTTGGCGGTGCTGAGGGCGCTGTGGGATGTGCAACCCGACGGCGTCACCCACCGCGGTGAGTTCTTCCAGTTCGACAACGTGGTCTGTAGCCCCAAACCCATTACTGGTCAACATCTTCCAGTGCACATCGGTGGCCACAGTAAGGCGGCTGCGCGACGGGCCGGGCGGCTGGGTGACGGCTTCCAGCCGCTGGGGGTGGTCGGCGCGCAGCTGGCAGACCTGCTGGCGCTGATGCGCGACGAGGCTGGGGCCGCCGGACGCGACGTAGGCGGTATCGAACTGACGCTGGGGCATTCGGTCAGCAAGATCGACGCGGAGCGAGCCGAGCGGTTGGCCGCTCAGGGCGCCGACCGGGTTGTGCTTGCGATGCCGCCGATCACCGACCTCGAGCAGGCCAGGGACGAACTCTCAGCGTGCGCCCAACGGCTTTCTCTGTCAGCATGACGCTCAGCGCAGACGACCGGGCGGCGCTCAGCGACCTCGTGCACCGTTACGCGGCCACGGTCGATGATAGGCAATTCGGTTCCATTGCAGACCTTTTCACCGATGATGCGGAGCTGGTACTGCCCGACCCGCCGGCCGCTTTGGAGCCGGTTCGGGTGCACTCCGGTCATGCCGCCATCGCCGATGCCGTTGCCGCCGTGGCAGCTACGATCCGCACTCAGCACGCCATCGTTGGCGAGGTGTACGACACCGACGCCCGCCCCAGCGCCGCTCGTGGCCGCATCGCCTGCATCGCCCATCACTGGGTTCGGCATGACGAGAAGGTCCGCGACGTCACGTGGCATCTGCGCTATGCCGACGAGTATCAGCGCACTACCGATCACGGGTGGCGGATTCGCCGCCGGGAGTTGACGATTGACGCGATCGACACTCGACCGGTTCGCCAGGTGCGGCCCGCTCAGCCCTGACGGCCCCGGGTCGCGGCTTCCTCGAGCAGATCCGCGGCCCGACTGAGGCTTTCGGCCGGTGCGGTCATCTGATCCGCGACCGCTTTGGCACGGTTCGCGTAGTGCGGGGCGAGGACTCCACCCAGGTCGGCGATCAGAGAATCCAGCGTCGACTCTGAAAAGCGGCGTCTCAGACCGACTTCCAGGTGTTCGACCGACGTCGCCCACACCGGCTGATCGAGACCATTCCACAGCACCAGGGCCGGTACCCCGGCTCGCAGCCCGGCTGCCGTGGTCCCTGCCCCGCCGTGGTGGACCACGGCGCGGCAGGCGGGAAAGACGGCCGCGTGGTTCACCTCGCGCACAACTTTGACGTGGTCCTGAACCGGGATTCGGGCAAAGTCGTTCGGGCCCATGCAAATCAATGCGCGGACACCGATACGGGCGCACGCCGCGCTGATGACGGCGATCGTGTCGGCGGGCGCCGGAACCGGGGTGCTGCCGAAGCCGAAGTACACCGGCGGCGCTCCGGCCGCGATCCATGACAGCACCTCGTCATCGGTATCGGTCGGCAACTGCAGCGTCAGCGCGCCGACGAAGGGCCGGCGGTCAGCGCTGTCCGCCCACTCGGCCGCCAGTCCGGGTAGGCAGATTTCGTCGTAAGCCTGAATCTCCAACGGCCGCACGGCAACAGCCGAATCCGGCAGACCCAATGCCCGACGCTGTGCCTGATCGGACTGGGTCGACACGCTGTCGTCCGGAGATCCCCGCTGCAGGATCTGCGCCGGAAAGAAGTGCAGCGCCGCCAGTGGAATGCCGTAGTACTCGGCCACGTTGCCGGCCGGCGTCTGCTCGGTCATCCCCGCGACCAGCAGGTCAGCGTCCTCAGCCAGCGACACCAACCTGGCGGTCTTCTCCCTGACGGCCTGGGCAACGTATTCGACGGCCTGCGGAATGGCGTTCATCGGGTTCTGCAGCATGCGAACGAAGTCTTCGTCGCTCAACAGTCCCTGCCAGTCCCGTCCGTAAGGCGCGGTGACCAATCCCTCGGATTCGACGTACGCGCGCATCTCCGGTGGAACCGTCAGCGCCAGCTGGACATCGTGGCCTCGGCGCTGCAACTCCCCCGCGACGGCGACGCAGGGTTCGGTGTCGCCACGACTGCCATAGGCGGCAAGGACGAACTTCACCGGCACAACCTAACCCGCGCCGGCGCCTGGCGGAGGGGCGGCAGCAGAAGCGTTGTCGTTCAGCCGGTTTCCGGCAGCGGAATGCCTTCGCTGGTGGAGAATTCGGCATCGCCCTGCGTCGCGAGCCCCATCGAGATCACGGACCGCGCGAAGATGGCGTCGGTCAGATATGCCAGGGTGACGGCCCACCGGTTCACCCCCCGCGGGATGGCATAGAGGTGATAGGCGCGGGTGACGACCTTGGCCGGGAAGCCGGACAGCGGGATTTTCAGTGGGTTCGCCACCGCCTGACGCGGGCCGAGGTCGACGACCAGGCCCATGTCGTGGTGTTTGTAGTCGCGCATCTTGCCGTGCCCGAGGCTGGCGGCGACGTTGTTGCCGAGCGTCTTACCTTGGCGGGTCGCGTGCTGCGCCGTCGGCGGGGTGATCTTGCCCGGCTGGGTCACGTCGGGCACCGCCGCGGCATCCCCAGCGGCGAAGACGTCCGGATGTCCGGGCACCGTCAGGTCGGTCTGCACCTTGAGTCGGCCCTTCTCGGTCGGTAGCCCGAGCGTCTCGATCAGCGGCGCGGCCGTTACCCCCGTCACCCATGCGACGGTGTGGGTGTTGACCCGTGAGTTGTCACTGAGAACCACATGGTCGCGGTGAACTTCGTTGAGCGTCAACCCCAATCGGACGTCGACCCCACGTTTCCGCAGCACGCGCTGCGCGCGGGCGCCGAGCTTCTCGCCGACCTCCGGCATTACCTGTTCGGCGAGGTCGAGCAGCAGATATCGCACCGACGCCGGGTCGAAATTCAGCTGCTTGGCCGCCGCGTGAGCCAGTGCGCGAAGCTGCAACACGAGCTCCGTGCCGGAATATGAGGCGCCGACGACCACGATGGTGCGCCGCGCCTGGGCCAACTCGGCGTCCTCCTCCAGGCAGGACAGCTCCAGTTGCTCGAGCACGTGATCGCGCATATACAGCGCCTCGGCCGTCGACTTCAAACCCCTTGCGTATTGGGCTAATCCGGGAATGTCGAACAGGCGGGTCACCGAGCCGGGGGTCAACACCAGTCGGTCCCAGGACAGCTCGCGGGTGCGATGCTCGAGATCGGTGAATTGCAGCCGGTGCCGTTCGAGATCGACGTTGTCGACCCGGCCGCGGATGGCGCGCACCCCCTTGAGCGTGCCGGCAAGCGGGATGGCGACGAATCGCGCATCCACCACTCCGCCGGCCACGTCCGGCAAGAGCGGCGTATAGAGCATGTAGTCGATCGGGGAGATGATCGTTACGTCGACGTCGGTCCTGCGTAATCGGCGGGCCAGCCGCCGCGCGCATTCGAAGCCGGTAAATCCGCTGCCCACCACCACGACCGACGTCACTGTTCCTTTGTAGCCCCTCGAGTCGGCGCACAAACCGATAGGCCCCGACTGGCCGGCGCGACAATGAAGAACACCGCGAAGATGCCGGGTCTGCCGTTGGTTGCGATGTTCAACGGGAGTGGAGCCGGACCCACCGCAGTGCCGGGTAGACCTACTCCAGAGAAGCCAAGTTGTTCACTGACTTACGCACATCCGAGGTGATGATCCGCGCGACAAGTCGTCCCAGGGGGCCATTGAGAAGTCCACCGTTCAGGTCGGCGGTGAGGTGAAATGTCGAGCCGCGCCGATCGTCGCTGACCCGCATCGCGACGGTGATCCCCACACCGCGGCCGCGGCCGGATAGTTCAATCGCCTTCGGCTCGTCGTACCGTGTCACCGTCCAGTGGATGACGTTGCGAAATCCCTTTACCTTGATCAGCGACGAGACCTTGGTACCTTTTTCGATCACCCCGGGAACCGGGCCGCGCCAGCCACCGAAGATGGTCATCCAGTCGCCGAACCGGCTCAAGTCTGACGCCAGCTTCCACGCGGACTCGGGGGAAAGTCTCGACGTCGTCGAGACATCGACTTGAGCCACGCCGCCTCCACTCCTACAGCGGTTGAAAACCCGGTCACGTGCGGGCTGTAAATACCCTGACGTCGCAGCCTGGTAAACCGTGGGCTTCGGTGATCAGAGGCCCGTCCAGGTCTGATCGAGCTGCTCGGCGACATCGATGACTTGTGCCTGCTGCGATTGAGGCGTATCGATTTCCTCTTTGACGTACTGGGCGATGAAACGGCGGATTTCCGCGTCGACGCCGCCGATGATGCGCAGTATCTCGCCGCGAATGCTTTTGGACGACACGTGAACGGCGATGTCGGACGAACTGGGCTTGGCGACGTCGACGATCAACAACAACGGCTCGGCGGCCCGTGCTGTCGCGCTCAGCGCTATGTCACCGTCGACGGTGAACCGCTGTTTGTCGATTCGAAGGTCGACCAGCAGGTCGATGAGCAGCGGGATATGAATGTCAAACGTGATGCTGTCGGCGACATTTCGGGTGACCTTGGGCTGCTTGATGGTGACGGCGGCACTGACTTTGGCGATCTTCCCCGGCCCCTGAGCCATCGGGGGCATCTCGAACTGGCTACCGGCGATCGCGGCGAACGCGGCGGCGACGCGCTCCTCGGTGACGGCCACCTCGAAGAAGCGCCGGCCAAAAGTCTCGTAGCTGACGTACTCCATGCCCTGCATAACTGACTACCGTCTCACGTCGGCTCCCGCGACGACGACTGATCCGGTCGTGTCGGGTCCGCGGCGTCCGCGACCGCGTTACCGGATGAATACGCCGCGAATTCGGCCGCCGATCGCCCGCGTCACCAATCGATCTGCAGCGAATCCGCCGGGGTCGCGTGTCCGATGCCGAGGTGCTCGCCCGGATCGATGCACTGGCGATTCCGCCGGCATGGAAGAACGTGTGGAACTCACCGCACCCGCTGCGCCTGATCAGTTAAGCGCCAAGCTGCGTAACATATTGCTAATAGCCATGATTCGTACTGCTTAGACGAATATCGCTGGAATGCACCATATTCCGATATATGAGCACATCATGCCGCTGGTGTGGGATCGGTGTGTAAATAGCGAACGGCGCAAGTGGCGTGGGTTGTTGAATACCTAACGCGCACCGAAGAGTTGGCTCAGCACGAGGTGAAGAATGCGGCGTTCCAAGCGATTTTATTCCTAGTGACGAATAACACTTTGCTAAACACCGCTTTTGGCCTAAAGTTGCTGCATCTGCGGGCTTTCCCCAGCAGAAAGTCAAGACTGCGTTACTCTTCCACGCATGTTGAATTGATATTTCGGCACCTTGCCTACCAGCACTTTTCTCTTCGAGATGAGACGTACGTCATGTTTAGAATTCAAAAGTGATGGGCTGCACAAAGTTTGGTTACCTATTGACCGTGTAAGTACCGTCCCGGCTCATGTTCTTAGAAACTGTGATGGCTCTGGTTAACCAGATGTCGGGCACGCCGTACATCACCGGCGGTAACTCTCCCGCGGGGACGGACTGCTCCGGTCTGGCCTCCCTGGTTTCCAACGTGGCGTCCGACCGGCCCGCCTTCAGTGGCCGGTTCAACACCGGTAACGAAGAGTCGGCGCTACTGGCACGCGGCTTCAAGTACGGCACGGCACCGGGCGCTCTGGTGATCGGCTGGAACGGTGGCCACACCGCAGTGACGCTGCCAGACGGCACCCCCGTCTCCAGTGGCGAAGGCGGCGGCGTGCGGATCGGTGGCGGCGGCGCCTACCAGCCGCAGTTCAGCCACCACATGTACCTGCCGGTGGACGGCGAAGCGCCGGCCGATGCCCCGGCTCCTGTTCTGGTGAGCATGGTGGCCCCCGAGCCGCCACCGCCGGCGGCGCCGGAACCGGCCGATGCACCGCCGCCACCTCCGCCGGCTCCCGAACCCGCGGATGCCCCGCCTCCCCCGCCGCCGGCCCCCGAGGTGGCTCCGGTCGGGGATGCACCCAACGACGCTCCGGCACCGCCGGAAGGCGCCTAGGCACACGTCAGACTGAGAACCGCTCGCGATAGCGGGTAAAGCGGCTGGGCAGATCGTGCTCGTCGAGACCGAACATTTCGGCCGACGTCACGATCGAGCCCAGCCGTCCGCGTTGGTGGCCGTCCAGGTAGTGGACCACTGCGCTGCGCGCCGCGTCGGTCAGTGGCTCGCCGGCCAGGTCGTAAATTCGCTCGACGGCACCGAGCTGGTCGGCCATGAACTCATCGAAGCGGACGTCGATCGACCGCTCGGGCGGTATGACATTCCGATCCCGGACGAGCGCGTTCAGCATGAGCTCCAAGCGGTCGCACCACGACGCCGCGATCTCGTGCACCGGCACCGGGGAGCGATGCATCCGCGCCGTGTAGGTGATCATCGCCAGCATCGACAGCGCGACCGGAACCGGGTCGCGATGGGTGCACACCACGACGACACCGGGGAACACCGCGTTGAGCACCGGTAGCTGTTCGAGGTGTTGAGGCGATTTCAGCAGCCAGCGGCGGCCACCCCTGACGAACTGCAGGGCTTTCAGCTGCAGCCTGAGGTGCTCGTATGAGGATGTCTGGTCGTGCGCGAGGTAGTAGTCGCGCCAGCGCGGCACGTGGGCAAGGGTCTCGAACAGCATCGTTGACACATCGTTGGCCAGTAGCTGGATCTCTTCATGGACGTGCTCGGTGGTCATTTCGTGCATGAGCGGGAAGTGCGGCATCGTCGCATTCATGAACTCGACGGCGGCGTCCATGCGCGCTTTGCGCGGGTCAGGCTCGATTCCCGCCTCGGTCGGCAGTGGAAACGGCTCCACGCTTTCCCAGTAGGGGATGGTGCGGAAGGTCGGGCCCGCGGCGAGCAGGTTGTGCAGATGGGTGGTGCCGGTGCGCGGCAGACCGGCGATGACCACCGGTGGCAGTAGTTCGATGTCGCGAATTTCGGGGTGGCGCGCCAGCAGGTCGTTGAGCAGTAGTCGATTCTTGAGCAGTTGCAGCAGCTGCGCGTGGAAGTTGACGATCCCGGGGCCATCCAGGCCGTCGATGTCGCGCAGCGCCTCGAGGTAGACGTCGAGGCGCTCCCGGTAGTCGTCCGGCCCGAAGTCGGTCAGTCCGGTCTCGGCCGTGGCCTTGGCGTGCAGCACATCGGCGTCCAGCGGGCACTCCGACGCCATCGTCCCCATCATGTCGCGGAGCTGTTCGATCTCGGGGCTGAACCGCGGCACAGCGAGGTCGTCGAGATATACGAGGGCGGGCCCGGCATTGGTCATGGCGACTTATGTTACTGTGAGTTTCGTAATGACGACAGAGCTGGGCCGCCCCCGCGACAAACGCATCGACAGCGCGGTGTTGCGCTCGACCGTCGAGCTTCTTGCCAAGACCGGCTACGCCGACCTCTCGGTTGACGCCATCGCCCGGCAGGCCGGCACCAGCAAACCCGCCATCTATCGGCGCTGGCCGAGCAAAGCGCACCTGGTGCACGAGGCGGTATTTCCGATCAGCGACGCCACCGCGCTCCCGGACACCGGGTCGCTCACCGGTGATGTGCGCGAGATGGTCAGCCGCACGGTGGCTGTGCTGACGACGCCCGCGGCGCGGGCCGCCCTACCCGGCCTGGTCGGTGAGATGGCGGCCGATCTGACGCTGCACGCGGCCCTGCTGGAGCGCTTCAGCGACATCCTGTCCCGCGGCCTGACCGATCGCCTCGCCGACGCCGTCGCGCGCGGCGAGGTTCGATCCGACGTCACCGCCGCTGAGGTGGTCGAGGTCGTCGCCGGAACCACGTTTCTGGCCCTGCTCACCCGCGGTGACGCACTCGACGAGTCCTGGGTGAACCGCACGGCGGCCCTGATAGCGAGAGGAATCAGCGGATGATCCATACCGAGCACGAGTCAACCGCCGCGTGGCGTGAGCTGATCGAGACGGTGGGCGGCCTGGATCGCTCGTTCCTGGAGGGCGACCGCGCCGTCACCGACGACCAGCAGATCGCTGACGGCTATCGAATGCTGGCCACCACCTTGGGCGTGGCGTTCGACACCTGCCTGTTCGGCGAGCCGAGCCGACCCCTGTTCGTCGCAGTCAACACTCCGTTTCGGCGTGACCGCCGATGGGGCGGCGACAACACCGATGCCTACTACTACATCTGCCCGGTCGATCCCGGCCGCCGTTATCGGATCAGCGGCAACCGGGGCGACAGCGTGTACTTCTCGCTGACCGCTTACAACGAACCGTCGCCCGGTGCCTGGTCGGATCGGATCGTGGCGATCGTGCGCGACGACGATCTCGACATTGACGCCGACGGCAACTTTTCCTTCGAACTGGGGCCGACACCGGGCGCGGCGGTGCTGATGACTCGCGACTATCAGGCCGACCCGTGCACCGGTCGCCCGATCGACTGGCACATCGAATCGCTCGATGAGCCGCAGCCCGTCCGACACGGCGATGCTGAGACGGCGGCAAAGCTCCGGGCCGCTGCCACGTGGATGCGAACGATGTTCGCGATCGTCCCATTGGCGGTGGGTACACGGGTTGACCAGGCGCATGCCCTCGGTCACGAGATCGCGCACGCAGCAAACGAATTCGCCGATCCTTATCAAGTACCGGACGCCAACTTCGGCTGGTCGGCCCGCGACGCCTGCTACTCGTACGGCAGCTTCGTACTCAACGAGGACGAAGCACTGGTGATCACCCATCGTCCGCCGCCATGCCGGTTCTGGAACTTAGTGGTATGGAACCAATTCATGGCCACGCACGGTGTCAGCGACGCGCGTTGTTCGGTCAACGGCCACAGCGCGGTGCCCAACTCAGACGGCTCGGTGACCGTCGTGCTGTCTCGAGGCATGACGACACACCCGAATTCGCTGACCACACTTGACTATCCCCGCGGCAACCTGGCGTTCCGGTGGTTTCTCACCGATGAGGTTCCGGCTCCGCCGGAGGTCAAGCTGGTGAAAGTGGCAGATGCGCCGACCAGCGTCGATTCCTAGCGTCGAATTACATTGCTGCGGTGCCTAACTGGCGACGGAGCGCCCTCCGCTAATATGTCTTTAGGCGCCGCAGGGCGCGCTCAGGTTATGCCCAGCGAATTCTTAGTTTGGGGAAACATTGGTATGGGAACCTTCTGCCTCATGAATGCGCATCACGTCACTCGTCTGTATGGTGCGGCCGCGGCCGCGGCGTGGGGGCTCGGGGTCTCCGCCCTTCCGATCGCCGTAGCCCCGCCCGTATCGGCCCAACCCTGCCCCGATACCCAGGTAGTCTTCGCACGCGGCACCGGTGAGGATCCGGGCGTCGGCCCGACGGGCCAGGCGTTCGTCGATGCGCTACGCGATCGGCTACCCGGAAAGTCGGTGGACGTCTACCCGGTCAACTACCCCGCCAGCGACCAGTGGTCGACCGGCCTCGACGGCATCAGGGATGCCGGCACGCACGTTATGAACGAGGCCTCCGCCTGCCCCGACACGAAGATCGTGCTCGGCGGCTATTCACAGGGCGCGGCGGTCGCGGGCTTCGTGACCTCGCCCGCGGTTCCCGACTCGGTACCCAAGGACGTCGATCCTGCGACGATCCCCAAGCCGCTGGATCCGGCCGTCGCCAATCACGTTGCGGCGGTGGTGCTGTTCGGCACGCCGAACGTGCGGGCAATGGACTTCCTCGGTCAGCCGCAGCTGGTGATCGGGCCGCTGTACCAGTCCAAGACCATCGAGGTGTGCGCCGTCGAAGACCCGGTGTGCTCCGAAGGCGTGAACTTCGCCGCGCACAACAGCTACGTCGACGACGGCAACGTGATCGCCCAGGGCGCCGACTTCGCCGCCAGCCATCTGCAAGGACCCGCTGGCGCAGCTCCGTCCCCGGCGCCGCACCGTGGCGGCTTCGGGAACTGAGTCCGCTACCGCGTTCTGATCGCCAATTCGAGATGCTCGAGACGGCGTACCAGCAGACTCGGTAGCCACCGCCCGGCTTCCACCACGTCGATCTCCGTCGTGCGATCCAGTAGCTGCCGCAGAACAATGCGTGTCTCGAGCCGAGCAAGAGCGGCACCGACGCAGAAGTGGGCGCCTTTGCCGAAGGCGATGTGCCCCTTGGCCGAGGCGCGGTCGAGCCGGAACTCATCCGGTGCATCGAAGTGGGCAGGATCGCGGTTGGCCGCGCCCCACAACAGGATGAGATGCGA
>DATNFI010000259.1:0-3170 GCA_035606475.1 Mycobacterium sp.
CGTCGGTGATGTCGGTGACGTTGGCGCGAGCCGGGAATTCCAGGCCGAGGAAGCGGGCGAACTCGACGGCCAGCATGCGTGGTGTCGCCGCCGGTGGGACGGTGACGTAGATGACCGGCAACCGATCGCCGTCGTCGGGGAAGCGGCGGCGGATGGCCAGTTCGTGAGCCCGGCCCAGCTGAGTCAGCGCAGTGGTCTTACCGGTGCCCGACATGCCGCTGATCACCATGCCGCGGCGGGCGGAGATCTGGCGACGGTTGAGCTGGATCAGCAGCCGCCCGGTCGAGATCACCTTCTGAATGGTCGGAGTGTTCACCAACGGCAGATCCGCGTGGTAGTCCCTCAACCGATCCTCATGCCTGGCACGGTCTTTCGGCGACATCGCCATCAGCGGCGACGCCGTCAGCGACTGCGGGGGTTGCGGGGTGTGCCGAACGAACGCTGCCCATCCTTCCTTGGTGGTCAGCGGGCTGTCGGGCGGAACCTCGATGGTGTTCACGGTCGCGACCGGGGTGTAGGCAGGCTTGCGGCGGCGTGTCGGTTTCCGGGTGCGGGTCATATCCACTTTTCGGCTTCGGCGGCGGCATCGAAGATCCCGAACGGCATCACCGTCGTGTCAAGGGATTCGGTGCGGGCAGTCTCACGCGGTTCGTCGCCGGGTTCGACCGGCGGTGGCCGGTGTGTGCTGGCCGCGACGCGGCCACGCGCCGCCGCGCGGCGCGCGCTGCGATCGTCCGCGGTGACCGGGCCGTGTTCGCAGCGGCTCAGCAGGTCGTCGAGTGCGCGGGCGATGGCGGCCTCGTCGGTGTCGTCTGCGCCGCGCTCGGCGACGCGGCGGCGGGCTTCGCGCCAGGTGAAGTCGGCGAACGGGCCGGTCACCATCGGCTTGTGGGTCCACTCGGCGCTGACCCATCCGTCCGGGGTGCGGACGAACACCTGAGACAGGTCGTAGGGGTCGTAGTGCACCTCCCAGAGGCCCTTTTTCGCTGCGACGCCGGAGGATTCGCGGCGATAGGGTTCGAGTCCTTTCGCGTCGTAGGTGCGGTAGTCGATGCGGATGCCGTAGTCATTGATCGCCCGCCAGGTCACCGGTAGCAGTTCGCGGTAGTCGTCGCCGGTCAGCGTCACCGGCAGATAGCCGGCCACGGCGACCAGCGACGCATACGCCTCGTTCGGTGAAAGCGCCCGCCGCGGGAAGTCGGGATCGCGCAGGCTGTCGTGCCGGCGGGTCTGCCATCCGGCGATCAGCCATTCGTCGAGCAGGTCCTGTAGTTGCGGCACCGTCCAGACCGCGTCGGCTTCCACCCGCTCGCCGCGGCGCGTGGTGTTGGATCCGGTGTAGCCGCGCAGATGTTGACACCACAGTGTGTTGATCGACCCGAACGTCGCTTCGACGACCGCCTTGTCCGTCGGCGTGCGCTTGCGTGCCCGTTGCACGGAGATCCCCAGCCGTTCGCAGGCGCGGGTGAAGGTCTCGGAGATGAACACGTGCCCGCCGTCGATGACGATCGTGTCCGGGACGATCACCGGTTTCGCCGCGGCCTTCGCCATGCGGGCGTCGATGGACAGCAGCCGATCGTGCGGCAGCCGCGACGCCGACATCGCCAACGCCGAAGCCCATCCCGGCCGCATCGGCTCGGGCACCAGCATCCGCGCCAACAGCAGCGCCGCATCCACTGCTTTCGTGCCGATCGGGCGCAGCACCCCCGCGCAGATCGTGCGCGTGGCGACGTCGACCGCGATCGTCAGATCCGCCCGCGCAACCACGCCCGCCTCCAGCTGCACCATCACATCCAGCGGGGTCGAGTCGATCTGCACCTGTTCCCCAGGGCGAGCCGCCAGCGTCGGGGTGAACGGTCGCGCGGGTCGGTTTGCCGTCTGGCGGCGCGTGACCGCCGACCCGAAACTGTGCCGACCCGTCGCCAACGCCTCGATCAGGTTGTAGAAGGTGCTGCGCCCCGGCAGCGGAACCACTCCCGGCCCGTAGGTGTCCTCCAGGGACTTCCTCACCCGCCGGATCAGCCGCGACCGTGTCCCAGTCGAGACATCGGTCTGCGCGTCCAGTTCCTGCCGGACCACCGCAACCACTCGCTCATCGACGCGGCCGGTGGGCTCGCACTCCCGCAGCACCCGCTGATCGACCAGGCCCCACAAACCTTGCTCGGCGTAGCGGCCCCGCATCCGTTGCAGCGTCCGGACCCCGAGAGGCCGACCCGCGGCCGCCAGCTCGGCAGCCTTCGCACGGTCGCGTTCAATCTGTGTGCGGGCCGCGGGGTCATATTCCGGGCGCGCGATCCCCTCCGGCGCCACCCCGGTCGTGATCTCCACGATGTGGCGTTCCCATTCCCGCGCGGCGGCCAGCACCGGCGCGGGCAGCGTGTCGAGCAGCCCGAACGGTGTCATCTGCGGTGGCGGTGCCGCGTCGATGACGCCGAAGTCGGGCGCGCTCATCAAATGCGTTGCCAGCACCACCATCTGGGCCCCGTCCGATGAGCACAACCGCACCGACGTTCCAGTCAGAGCGACCACCTGGTGCTCACCGCCGTCGAAGTGCACCCAGTCACCAGGACGCAGGACCGACTGCCAATGCGCCATCAGCACCCCACCCGCACCGGTGTCGCGCCGCGTAGCGGCACCGCCAGGTCTATGACCAGGTCATGGCGCCAGATCAAATGAAACAACACCGGCAGCGCCGCAATCGGATCCCCCGCAGCCGCAGCGCCACCCATCAGCGCGACAGGTTCGGCGAACGCCGCGCGCAGCCGGTCTGCCACCTCAACGTCGAGATAGCGGGGATGCCGATACCCGGCCAGCCATCGCAGATTCGCAGTCACGACCTGATCCGGTGCGCCCAGCAATCGATACTCCCAGCCGACCAGCTCACACGCCTGCCGCGTCATCTCGAACGCCACCAGATCCCTTGGCTTGCGGCGATGCTCCGGACGACAGTCGACCACCACCGCCGATCCGTCCACCCGGCGAACGAAGTAGTCCGGTGCATGCGACCGATATCGTCCGCCGCCCTCGGCGGCCGGCCACAACAACCAAAACGGCTGCGAGGCGATCGCGCCCACCGCCGGGTCGAAGTCCAGCGCCATCACATGATCGCGTTCCAACCACGACTCGAATCCGACATGGCGCCCATCGGTGGCCGACCACCAGCACCCCGA
>DATNFI010000260.1:0-9797 GCA_035606475.1 Mycobacterium sp.
ATCGTCTATCACACGAGCTCGCCCGCGCTCCAGGCGATGTACGAGGCGGTCGTGGCGGGGGCGTCCACCGACGAGGTCGAGGGCGTCGAGGTGGCAGCGCGGCCCGCGCTGACCGCGTCCGCGGCGGACGTGCTCGCCGCCGACGGGTACCTGCTCGGCACCCCCGCCAACATCGGTTACATGTCCGGGGCGCTCAAGCACTTCTTCGACACGGTGTACTACCCGATTCTGGACCACGTGGCTGGTCGGCCGTATGGCCTTTGGGTGCATGGCAATAACGACACCGTGGGTGCGGTGTCGTCGGTAGACCGGGTAGTCACCGGGCTGTCGCTGGCCAAGGCCGCCGACGCGCTGGAGATTACCGGCGAGGTCGACGCCGGCGCCCGCGAGCGTGCCTACGAGCTGGGCGGCACGCTCGCCGCGACGCTCATGCAGTGAGGATCAGTGCGCGCGCAGGATGGTGATCGCGTTGTCGAACTTCTTGAACTTGTCGAACGTCTCGGCGGGAACGCCGAAAACGGCCGACAACGCTTGGGGCGGAAGCTGACTCAGTGACTCGGCGATGCCGATGTTGTCCTTGTCCTCGGCGGCGCTGGAGTTCTGGATGATCAGCACCTCCAGATCGTCCTTGCCCAGGTTTTCGAAGTAGTGCAGCGACCCCTGCGGGGCGAACACCAGATCGTCGACGGCGGCCTCGAAACTTTCGTGGTTGCCATTCCCGTCGATGAGGACCCAGCTCGCAACACCTTTGGTGACGATGTTGATCTCCCACGCGCTGGGGTGCCAGTGCGGTTCGCGAATACCGCCGGGCTGCAACGTGATCAGCTGGATGCTGGCCTCTTGCCCGGTGAGGATCGGGAAGTTCTGTTCGTGCGCCTGCTGCTGTGACCCGCCGTCGTATGCGGCGGGGGCTAGCGCGCCGAGCCGGAACAGGTGCGACTTGTTGGTGATCGTCTCGTCGGGTATGCGCGGATTGCCGAAGCGCTCGGCGTCATCGGTCATTGAACGTTCCTAATGCTTCCGCAGGATGATGGCCGCTTTGTCGTACTTGGTGAACCTGTCGAACGTCGCGGCGGGAACGCCGAAAATGGCGGACAAAACGCGAGGCGGCAATTTGCTGATCGACTCGCCGATCCCGATGTTGTCGTCGGATTCGGCTGCACTGGTGTTCTGGATGATGACGATCTTCATGTCGTCGGCGCCGCGGTTTTCGAAGAAGTGGAACGAGCCCTGGGGTGCGAACACCACATCGCCCACCTTTTGTTCGAAGCTCTCGTGGTTGCCGTTCCCGTCGACGAGAACCCAGTACGCGACGCCCTTGGTGACGA
This sequence comes from Mycobacterium sp., assembly GCA_035606475.1. GTDB lineage: Bacteria > Actinomycetota > Actinomycetes > Mycobacteriales > Mycobacteriaceae > Mycobacterium. The sequence goes on from DATNFI010000260.1 coordinate 1,329, forward strand.
TGTTGATCTCCCACGCGCTGGGGTGCCAGTGCGGTTCGCGAATACCGCCGGGCTGCAACGTCAGCAAGACGATGCTGGCCTGTTGCCCGGTGAGGATCGGGAAGTTCTGTTCGTCGGCCTGCTGAAACGAGCCGCCGTCGAAGCTGGTGACCGGCGAAGCGCCGAGATGGAACAGGTGCGATTTGTTGGTGATGGTCTCGGCAGGTATGCGCGGATCGCCGAAGCGCGCCGGATCGTCGGCCGGCGGCACGCCATTCTCGGTGCGGTAGCCGGAAACCAAGCGATCGACGCCCACGCCGGTGGCCGCGGCCGCGCCGGCCAGCCCGGCGCCACCCAAGACCTTGCGACGATTGATCGACATTCCGGGCTACGGGTCGATGTGGGTCGGCGGCGTCATCATGACCGGGTTAGCCTCCTTCGGAGGATCGCCCGCGCTCATCGTGTTGCAGTCGACCGTAGCGGGGTTCAACGGACCACCCGGGTAGTCGGTCAGACAGCGTTCCCACCAGCCGTCGCCATCGACGGGGCTGTCACACATCTGTGCCATCGGAGCAAGGCCCGGCGGGTTGATGCATCCGGCGCTGGCCGGGGCCGCCGTAGCGGTCAGTCCGGCGCTCACCAGTGCGGTTCCCAGGGCTGCGATCAGGTAACGCTTGGTCATCGTGTCCTCACTGAATAGGTCCATCGTCGACGTGGCACTAAAACTACTAGCTCTCCTATCAAATAGGGGCCGATAGTCAGGTAATCGGGACGGCGGCATGATGAGATCGGGACGGACGCTGGGTTCCGCAATGGTCGACCTCGAGAAGGACCGCACGTGACGCGACTGCTGATCGCTAACCGCGGTGAGATCGCGCTCCGAATCATCCGCACGGCAACGGAGTTGGAGCTCGGCACGGTTGCTGTCTACGCCGAAGACGATGCCGACTCCCCGCACGTCCAGGCGGCCGATGAGGCGATCGCGCTCTCCGGCGCCGGCCCGGCGGGCTATCTGGACCATGCGGCGATCCTGGCGGCGGCCAAGAATGCCGGCGCCGAACTGATCCATCCCGGCTATGGGTTCCTCAGCGAACAGCCCGAGTTCGCGCGGGCCTGTGCGGACGCCGGGTTGACGTTCGTGGGACCCGACGCCGCCGCGCTCGATCTCTTCGGCAATAAGTCGTCTGCCCGGCGCGCGGCGGCCGCGGCCGGAGTGCCGGTGCTACCTGCGATCGACGGGCCCGCCGGCGTCGACGATATCCGGGCATTCGCCGAGACCCAGGACGGGCCGATCGTGATCAAGGCGCTGTCTGGCGGCGGTGGTCGCGGCATGCGAATCGTCCACAGCGCCGAGCGGATTGACGACGCCTACCGGCAGTGCGCCGCCGAGGCCGAACTCGGGTTCGGAGACCCGGCGCTGTTCGCTGAGGCGCACCTGGCCGACGCGCGGCACATCGAGGTGCAGATCGTCGCGACGCCGTCGCGCGCGCTCGCGCTCGGCGATCGCGACTGCAGCATCCAGCGCCGCCATCAGAAACTGATCGAAATCGCGCCAGCACAAGGCATTTCGCCGACATTACGGCGTGATCTGCACCGGGCAGCCGCGCGGCTATGTGCGCACGCTGACTACCGCGGAGTGGCGACGGTCGAGTTTCTGGTCAGCGGCGAGCAATTCGTGTTCCTGGAGGTCAACCCCCGGATTCAGGTGGAACACACCGTGACCGAAGAGGTCACCGGCGTCGATCTGGTCGCGGTGCAGCTACGCATCGCGCAAGGTTCGTCGTTTCATCAACTGAGGCTGCCGGCCGGCATCGTGGCCGACGGTGACGAGGTGGTCGGCGCGCTCGCCGCGGTGCGGGGAATCGCCATCCAGACGCGGGTCAACATGGAGACGATGGATGCCGACGGGTCGGTGCTGCCGACGGCTGGCACCCTCGCGGTGTTCTCGCCGCCGAGTGGCCCCGGAGTGCGTGTCGACACCTTCGGCCGTGCCGGGCTCACCCTGAGCCCACGCTACGACTCGTTGCTGGCGAAGGTGATCACCCGGGTGCGCGGTTCGTCGTTTTCCGCCGCCGTGCGCAAGGCGCAGACCGCGCTGGACGAATTCGGCATCGAAGGCATTCGTACGAACATCGGATTCCTGCGGGAAATCCTGTCGCACAGCGACATTCATGCGGGCCCGGTCACGACGAGCTTTGTCGACGAGCACCTACCGGCCTTCGCCGGCGCCGCGCAGTCCCGCCGCCACGAGACGCGGCCGGCGCCGCCGGAACTGTATCCGGGTGAGGAGGTGCTGCGAGCCCAGCTGGCCGGCACCGTGGTCGAGCTTGCCTCGGAGGGGCAGGAGTATGCCGGCGGCGCGCAGCTGGCCGTCCTCGAAGCGATGAAGATGCAGCACGTGCTGACCGCACCGGATGCTGTGCGCGCAGTCCGGACGTTGGTGGCGCCCGGCCAGGTGGTCGGAACCGGTGAGCCGCTGCTGGTGTTCACCCGCACCGGCGAGGGCACCGGAACCGACGATGTCGCGTCGCTCGACCTCGACCGGGATCGTGCCGACCTCGAAGAAGTTCGCCGTCGTCACCTACTGACCCTGGACGAAGGCCGCCCGGCCGCAATCACCAAGCGGCACAACCAGAATCGACGCACCGCGCGCGAGAACATCGACGACCTGATCGATCCGGGCAGCTTCGTCGAATACGGCGCGCTGGCGGTGGCCGCGCAGCGCAGCCGCCGCTCGGAAGAAGACCTGATCGCCAATACACCGGCAGACGGCTTGATCGCCGGGGTGGCGACGATCGGCGGCGTCCCGTCCGCCGTGCTGTCCTACGACTACACCGTGCTCGCGGGTACGCAGGGCATGCGCAATCACGCCAAGACCGATCGGGTCTTCGAACTGGCGGCCCGGCAAAAGCTGCCGGTCGTGCTGTTCGCCGAAGGAGGCGGCGGCCGGCCCGGTGACACCGATGTCGCGAACATCGCCGGTCTCGACGTGCCGACGTTCCGGGCGCTCGGCGCACTCAGCGGCCGGGTGCCGCTGGTGTCGATCGTCTCCGGCCGGTGCTTTGCCGGCAACGCGGCGTTGGCCGGAACCTGCGACGTGATCATCGCGACTCCCGATGCGAACATCGGCATGGGCGGGCCGGCGATGATCGAGGGCGGCGGGCTAGGGCAATACCGGCCCGAAGACATCGGACCGATCGACGTGCAGCGGCGCAACGGTGTGGTCGGGCTGGCCGCCCGCGACGAGGCCCATGCCGTATCGCTGGCCAAGCAGTACCTGTCGTATTTCCACGGCAGGCACGGCGACTGGGAAGCCCCCGACCCGCGACGGGCACGACATGTGGTGCCGGAGAACCGGTTACGCGCCTACGACGTACATCACGCGATCGAGTCGGTGGCCGACGTCGGGTCGATCCTGGAGTTGCGGGCCGACTACGGAGTCGGCGCGGTCACCGCGCTCGTGCGCGTCGAGGGCGCGCCCTTCGGGTTGCTGGCCAACAGCAGTCACCACCTCGGCGGCGCGATCGACGCCGAGGCGGCCGACAAGATGGCCGATTTCCTGACGCTGTGCGAATCGGCTGGGCTGCCGATCATTTCGCTGTGCGATACACCCGGCTTCATGGTCGGCCCGGACGCCGAAGTCGACGCCGCCGTTCGGCGCTTCAGCCGGCTGTTCATTGTCGGGGCGCGACTGACCGTGCCATTCGGGATGGTGATCCTGCGTAAGGGCTACGGGCTCGGCGCCATGGCGATGGCCGGCGGTTCTTTTCACGCGCCCGATTTCACCGTGGCCTGGCCCACCGGCGAGATCGGCGGCATGGGCCTCGAGGGCGCGGTTCGGCTGGGGTTCAGCAAGGAACTGGCCGCCGTCGCCGATCCGGCCGAACGCCAGAACCTGTTCGACAAGTTGGTCGAGGCCGCCTATCAACACGGTAAGGCGCTCACGTCGGCGACCACGTTCGAACTCGACGACGTGATCGACCCGGCGGATACCCGGGGCTGGGTCACCCGGCTGCTACTCGGAAAAGAAGGGAGGCGCACGTGAAAGTTGCCGACAAGGTCGCCATCGTCACCGGCGGCGGCAACGGTATCGGCGCGGCGCTGGCAACGAAGCTTGCGCAACAGGGCGCCCGCGTCGTCGTCGCTGACCTGGATGGCGGTGCCGCGCAGGCAGTGGCCGACCGGATCAACGCCGAACGACCCGTGGTGGCCGTGGCGTCCGGCGGTGACGTCTCCGAAACCGCGCATATCGGGCAGTTGATTGCGTTGGCGGACAACGAATTCGGACCCGTCGACCTGTACTTCGCCAATGCGGGTATCACCGGCGTCTCGGGTTTGGATGTCACCGAAGACGAGTGGGACCAGTCCATCGATGTGAACCTGAAGGCCCACATCCGCGCGGCCCAACTGCTGGTGCCCGGCTGGGTCGAGCGCGGCGAGGGCTACTTCGTCAGCACCGCGTCGGCGGCCGGGCTACTCACCCAGCTCGGGTCGGCGACCTACTCGGTGACCAAGCACGCTGCGGTCGGGTTCGCCGAATGGCTGAACATCACCTTCGGCGACCAAGGCGTGCGGGTCAGCTGTCTGTGCCCGATGGGCGTCAACACCAAACTGCTGTATTCGCCGGGCGAGTCCGACGATCCGCTGGCGCGGCTCGCGACGCGCGCGGTCACCTCCGCCGGCGATGTGATCGAGCCCGACGATGTCGCCGACATCGTGCTGGCCGCAGTCGACGACGAACGGTTCCTGATCCTCCCGCATCCCGCCGTGCTGGACATGTACCGGCACAAGGGCGCCGACTACGACCGTTGGCTGCGTGGCATGCGTCGTTACCAACACAGCCTGGAGGGACTATGACCGCATCAAAGTTCAACGGCCGCACCGCACTCATCACCGGAGGGTCCCGGGGGATCGGCCTGGCGATCGCGCAGCGGCTAGCCGAAGGTGGCGCGAATATCGTGCTCACGTCGCGCAAGCAGGACGCCGCCGATGCGGCGGCGCAGCAGGTGGGTGGCAACGCCATCGGGGTTGCCGCACATGCGGTCGACGAGGACGCCGCGCGTCACTGCGTCGATCTGACCCTCGACCGCTTCGGCAGCATCGACATCCTGGTCAACAACGCCGGCACCAACCCGGCGTACGGGCCGCTGATCGACCAGGACCACGCCCGGTTCGCCAAGATCTTCGACGTCAATCTGTGGGCGCCGCTGCTGTGGACCTCGCTGGCGGCCAAGGCCTGGATGCGCGAACACGGCGGGGCGATCGTGAACACAGCGTCGATAGGCGGCATGCATCAGGCCCCGAACATGGGGATGTACAACGCCACCAAGGCCGCGCTCATCCACGTCACCAAGCAACTGGCACTGGAGCTTTCGCCGAGAGTGCGGGTGAACGCGATCGCCCCGGGCGTGGTGCGGACCAAGCTCGCCGAAGCGTTGTGGAAGGACGACGAGGACGCGGTGTCCGGAGGTACGGCGCTGGGACGGATCGGTGAGCCGCCCGATGTGGCGGCGGCGGTCGCGTTCCTGGTATCTGACGAGTCGAGCTGGATCACCGGCGAGACGCTGGTGTTGGACGGTGGCCGGCTGCTCGGTGATCCGGAGGGCTTCCGATGAACGCCGACGACCTGCACGCCCGGGTGCGGACGCTGCTCGAAGAGCATGATCCGGTCAACACCGATCCGCACGAATTCCTCGGTGCGCGTTTCGATGCCGGGCTGGCGTGGGTGCACTTTCCGGTGGGCTCGGGTGGGCTGGATCTGTCCCGCAGCTTCCAGGCTCAGGTCGAGGACCAGCTGACCGCGGCGGGTGCACCGCCCGGTGGCGGGGGCGCGCGCAACGGCATCGGGATGGGCATGGCGGCGCCGACCATCGCCGCGTTCGGTACCGAGGAGCAGCGCCGAGAGTTCTTGCGGCCGTTGTTCACCGGCGAACACATCTACTGCCAGCTGTTCAGCGAACCGGGCGCGGGATCCGATCTGGCCGGCGTGGCCACCCGCGCTCTTCGTGACGGCGACGACTGGATTGTCAACGGGCAGAAGGTGTGGACATCCAGCGCGCAGAATGCGCAGCGGGCGATCCTGGTCGCCCGGACCGATCCGACCGTGCCCAAACACCAAGGGCTGACGTATTTCGTCCTCGACATGACCGACCCCGGCGTCGAGGTTCGGCCGCTGCGGCAGATCACCGGCGAAGCCGAGTTCAACGAGGTGTTTCTGACCGCTGTCCGGGTGCCCGACGCGAATCGGCTAGGCCCGGAGGGCGGCGGCTGGAAAGTCGCCACCACCACGCTGAACAACGAGCGGGTGGCCATCGGCTCGATGGCCGGTGGCGCGCGAGAAAACGGCATCATCGGCAAGGTCACGGCGGCCTGGCGGGCGCAGCCCGAATTGCGTAACGCCGCAATGCACGACGAGCTGATGCGGTTGTGGGTGGAGGCCGAAGTCGCCCGGCTGACCGGTCTACGGCTGCGCCAGCGGCTGGCGGTCGGGCAACCCGGACCCGAAGGCGCCGGGATGAAGGTGACATTTGCCCGCCTGGCTCAAGCGGTTTCGGGGTTCGAGGTCGAACTGCATCCGGAACTTGGCTTGCAGTACGACGACTGGACGATGCGTCAGCCCGACTCAGTCGACTTCATCGGCCGCGACCCGGGATACCGCTACCTGCGCGCCAAGGGCAACTCGATCGAGGGTGGCACCTCGGAGATTCTGCGCAACACCATCGCCGAACGCATTCTCGGGTTGCCGCCGGAACACCGGGTTGACAAAGACGTGGCCTTCAAGGACCTGGAGAAGTGAGTCAGATGAGCGATCTGCTGTACTCCGATACCGAGGAAGCGTTACGGGACAGCGTCCGTCGGTTGTTCGCCGACCGGTGCCCACCCGAAGCGGTAACGTCGGTGTACGACCCTGCGCCACATGACTTTTCCGGTCTCTGGCACACCCTGGCCGGTGACCTTGGCATGGCCGGCCTGCTGGTGCCCGAGGACCTCGGCGGCGCGGGGGCCACCACCCGCGAGGCCGCCGTGGTGATGGAGGAGATCGGTCGCGCCGTCGCGCCGGTGCCGTATCTGTCGAGCGCGGTGCTCGCCACGGTCGCCTTGCTGCACGCCGGCGACACCGACATGGTCACGGAATTGGCGGCGGGTTCGCTGACCGCGACGTTGGCCGTCCCGTTGTCCGCCGCTCCCGATGACGCGATTACCGGACTCAGTACCGGCGGCAACGGCCTAACCGGGCGGATCACCAGCGTCGCGGGCGTCGGTGAGGCCGATGTGCTGGTGGTGCCGGTTTCCGGACCGGGCGGCCTGGAGTTGCACACCGTGGCCCGCGACGACGCTGGTGTCCAGGTGGCGCCGGTCCTGAGCCTGGACATGACGAGACCGCTTGCGAATCTTGAGTTCTCGGGTGCGGCGTCATCCCGCGTCGGCTCCGCGCCGGCCGATCCCGCGATCGAAGCGGCCCTGCAGACCGGTGCCGTGCTGCTGGCATCCGAGCAACTGGGCATCGCGCAGTGGTGTTTTGAGACCACGCTCGCTTATACCAAGGAGCGCAAGCAGTTCGGCCGGGCGATCGGCTCGTACCAGGCGATCAAGCATCGGCTGGCCGACCTGTGGGTCGAGCTCAATTCCGTTGCGGCGGCGGCCCGATACGCCGCCGACACCTGCGCGCGCGACGACGCTGACACCGCGATCGCGGCGGCCGTCGCGCAGGCCTATTGCAGCGGTGCCGCGGTGCACGCGGCTGAGGAATGCGTTCAGTTGCACGGCGGGCTCGGCATGACCTGGGAGTATCCGGCGCACCTGTATCTGAAGCGGGCCAAGAGCGATCAGCTGGCGTTCGGCACCGCCTACCGGCACCGCGCCCGGTTGGCCGCGCTGGTGGATCTGCCGGCGTCCTAGAAGGAGTAACGAATGGATAAGCGCATTCTGGGTGGCACGCTCGAAGTCTCGGCAATAGGGCTGGGCTGCATGGGAATGAGTCGCGGCTTCGGCCCGTCCGGACCCAAAGCCGACATGATCGCGGTGATCCGTGGGGCGGTCGAGCGCGGCGTCACGTTCTTCGACACCGCAGAAGCGTACGGAGACAACGAAGAACTGGTCGGCGAAGCCCTCGCGCCGTTCATCGACCAGGTGGTGATCGCGACCAAGTTCGGCTTCGCCTTCGGTGCCGACGGCAACGTCAGCGGGGTGAACAGCCGTCCCGACCACATCAAGGAGGTCGCCGACAATTCGCTGCGCCGACTGGGCGTGGAGACCATTGACCTGCTCTACCAACACCGCGTCGACCCGGAGGTCCCCATCGAGGACGTCGCCGGGACGGTCAAGGAACTGATCGAGGCGGGCAAGGTCAAGCACTTCGGGATGTCGGAGGCCTCCGCGGAGAACATCCGTCGCGCGCATGCCGTGCAGCCCCTGACGGCGCTGCAGAGCGAGTATTCGTTGTGGTGGCGCGAGCCGGAGAGTCCGGAGACCGGTGTGCTGGCCACGCTG
>DATNFI010000261.1:0-14907 GCA_035606475.1 Mycobacterium sp.
CACCTCGCGCAATCGCAGGACATCCAGCTCTCCGATGACGGCCAGCCGCTCGCCCGCCGCCCGGTTCTCCGTCCGCGCCGCGGCACGCAACCGGTCGAACAGCGAGGCCACTTCTTCGAACATGCGTTCGATCATGCCAGAAGGGGGTGACAAGATGGGGCAACCGACCTATTCCGCCGCGACCTATCTGCGGACAAGCTGTGTCTATGGCTCTGGAGGTACAACACGGAAGCCCTGAGTCGGGGCGCATCTGGGACTCGACGGCACGAATGTGGAACGCCCTGGTGATGGCGGTTCTCGTGACCAGCATCGGGATCGCCGCGTTAACCTACGGCGCATTGACCCCCTACGACTACTGGGCCGGCAAGTCGGTGCTCGATGTGCGCGTGCACAACGGCACCGCCTATTCCGCGCTATCGCTGGGTAAGAACTTCTATCTCGCACTCGTTGTCGGTGCGGGCTCGTTTGCGTGGGGCTCGTTCCGGTTGTGGAAGATCTGGCGCGGCCGCCGCAGGCCGACGACATAGACCGCCCACAGCCCGACCGTCAGCACTTCGGCGATCACGCTGATCGCCGCATGTGGCGTTGGCTCCCAACCTGTTTCGGAGAAACCGAACAGCCCGACGGTGCGCGACAACGCGAATGCGACCAACGCACCACCGGCGAGCGCCGCCGCGGCCCACCGCAGCCACCATGGGCCGATCGGGATCAGCAGAGCGAGCGCAAACGAGACGCCCGCCTGCACCAGGAACGCAGTGCCGATCATCGGAATGTGGTGGTAGCCATGAACATAAAGGTAGGCATGGCTGATGCCGCTGGTCGCCACCGCCAAAGCCATCGCTAATCTGATCACAATCATTGCAGTGTCTTCTCTTTCAGCGCGAGAGTGGTTTGGCCCCGGTTGTAGCTGACCTCACGGATGCCCAGCGCATCCTGCAATTTGCCGGCCGGCAGGGTTACCGGCTTGGGCGCCGGCCCGTCGCCGGGATGCGGCAAGGGATAGGCGGTCGTCGTCCCGCTGTGGAACGTCACGTTGCCCTCGGTCTTGGAAAACAGTTGATGCACATGGCCATTGAGGCACGTCACCGAAGAGAAGCGGCGCAGGTAGCTCAGCGCCTGGGCGGCGTCATCAGTCCCCCAGCCCCAATCCGGATACATGGCGAACAGCGGGATGTGGCTGAACACGATGATCGGCGTATCGCTGGGCAGCGGCGCCACGTCTTTCTCCACGAACTCGAGCTGCTCAACACCAAGGTGTCCAAGCTTTTTCAGGTTCAGCGTGTTGACCAACGCGATCACATGGACGCCGGCGACGTCGAAGCTGTACCAACCGTCGCCGCGTGTTCCGGCGCCGAACGCGCTGCGGTACTTCTGGCCCCCGTCGTCGATCGAGTCGTGTTCACCGGGAACCGTGAAAACGTGGCTCGTGTGCAGACCCGACATCATCTGCTTGACCTGATCGAACTGCGCCGGTGTGGCCAGATGGGTGAGATCGCCGGTGTGGATCACGAAGTCCGGCTCGTAGCCCACGTTGTTGATCTGGTCGATGGCGTGGGTGAACGAGCCGGCGACATCCGGATTGGCCTTACCCACAAAGCCGATGTGGCTATCGCTGATTTGAGCGAACCGCAACGCGGGGCGACTCGGACTGCGCGCAGCGTCGGCGGTGCCGGCCACGTGGGAGACGACTTCGCCACCCACCACCGCCAGGCCGACCGCCGCTCCGAACCAGGCGCTGTGCCGGATCAGCTGTCGCCGGTTCATGGTGTGCGGCTCGTCGGTCATTGCGTCACCACCACGGTCGCGCGCATGAACGGGTGGATCGAGCAGACGTAGTCGAACGTGCCCGCTTTGGCGAAGGTGAAGGAAAACGTTGCCTGCGAACCCATTCCGGGCGAGTGGAACGACCCGTCGTTGGCTACCACGGTGTGCGGCTCCTCGTCCCGGTTGGTCCAGGTGACCGTGCTGCCGGCCGGGACGGTCAGCTTGGCCGGAGCAAAAGCGAAGTTGTCGATGTAGACCGCGTTCCCGGCCGCCGGAGCCGCCGAACCCGCTGACGGGGCGGCCGGACCCGCGGGCATGTTCGACATCGGCGGCATTCCGCCCATGCCCGGCGTTGTCGCCGACGGCCCGAATGTCACCGACGGCGCCTTCACCGACGGCGGCGACGAGCATCCCGCCACCATCACTACCAAAACCAAAACGCCTGCGCCCCAGGGTCGTCCGCGCATCACCAGTCCCTCCATCGTCGGCGGAAAGTACGCCTCGCCTAGAGATAGGGCAGCGGGTTACACGCGGTCAGGCCGACTGGTGTGGCGTCGCCGGAACGAACACCTCGATGACGCCACCTTGCTCACGCACCATCAACGTCGGCAGCGGTTTCGGAGCTATCGGCAGTTGATGCGTCACCACCAGACCGGTCGGCGTGAACGACGTCGAATGGCACGGGCAGCGCAGCCGGTCATCGGGCGCGTCGAACCACAGCCGGCAGCCCTGATGGGTGCACACCCCCGATACGGCTTCGGCCTTCCCGTCGACCCGGCGGACGAACCCGATCACCGAACCGACATCGAACGGCCGCATCACGCCGTCGGTCAGGTCGGCGCTGGCCGCCACCTGCACCCAGCGCCCGACGCTAGGCGTGAGTTCCTGGGATCCGCTGTTGCCGCCGTCGGCCACCTGACCATCGATCAACGCGCGGTCGATCGATACCGCTGCCACTGCGGCCGCCGCGGCGGCCGACGTACCGACAATGACGGTGCGACGGGTCGCACGTGACTTCGGTGTCGGCCGAGCGGCGCTGTCCTGTTGCGCCGCCAGCCGTCGGTGCAGATCGGTGAGGAATTCCGGGCGCGGAGCGTCGCTCTCCTGCCGGGCGGCCTGCAGCTCGATCGCGGTCCGGATCTGCGCGGCCTCGAAGTCGTCGGGCCGGAACGGCTTTGGGCGTCGGCCACGCAGCAGGTCGTCGATGTACCTGCGCAATGCACGCGTGTTCATGATTCGCCCTCTTCGTTGACCTGCGCGGCCAGCCGCAGCGCCCGATGCTGGAGCACCTTGGCATTGGCGACACTAACCCCTAGTTCGGCTGCCGACTCCTTGATCGAACGCCCTTGCAGGAACCGCAGTTCCAAGATCCGTCGATAGTTGTCCGGCAACTGCCCCAGTACGCCGGCCACCCGCTGCGGGGCGGTGCTGATCGCCTGCTCGCTCTCTGGCGGCTGCTCGATGTCGTCGATCGAGGTGATCTCGCGGCCCAAGGTCTCGCGCCAGTGCGCGGCCAACACGGTTCGCGCGGTGGCCCGCAGATAGCCGCGGACCTCACCCACACTGGCCGTCAATCGCAGCGGTCGCAGCGCGGCGAGGAAGACCTCGGCGGTGAGATCCTCGGCATCGGCCCGGTTGCCGACGCGCGCATAGATGGTGCGGTAAACCCAGGTGGCGTTGTCTTGGTAGACCGCTTCCCAGTCCGGATAGCCGTCGCCGGGCACCAACCGCAAGGGCCGCGGGGCCGCGGAATCACCGTGTGCCGTCACATGCTGCCTGCCTGTCGAGAGCGGGGCTCCGATTGAGAATCTTGCCTGTCGGTGGTCCATAGCGTCTCGAGTTACACGGAGCCGGCCGCGGCTATCTCTTTCGGCCCCGGAACAGGATGGTCACGCTGCGTCGCCGATTCTCGAATCCGGGCGCGAAGGTGAAGTCATCCGTCTTGTGAAAGAGGTGTCCCTCGAACAGGACCGCCCGGTTCTCGCGGTAGGGAATGACGTTCGGTACGGCGTCCTGCTCCTCGAGGTACTGCCTGACTTTGTCGCCTCCGGAGTTGTAGTCGCCGTAGCTCCAGTCGCTGGGTGCCTTCTTGTCCCAGATGACCAGGCCGCCGCTGCTCGGGTCGAGGTTCGCAGAGTCGGGCGTGATCCACATGTTCAGCGAGAAGTCGGCGTCATCGCCGTGAATGTCGGTGCCCGGCAGTTTGGCGTCGTAGACGAACGCCCACCATTGCGCCAATTGGTAGTCGGCGAATGCCTCGCCCATTGCTTTCGAGAACTCCTCGGCGATGGCGAACAGTGACACGCTGGCGAATCCGTGCTGGGGAAAGGCGCCCACGTAGCCGAACTGATAGGGATGACGCCAGACGGTGGATTCCAGGCAGAACTTTCGCACCTGAGCCAACGCTTCCGGAGTCAGGAAGTCGTCGATGACGTGTACGTTTTCGCCGGCGGCGACGGCTTGTTGGATCGAGCCATAGTCGACTGTCGGGTTCAGGTACTCCGGCAGCCTCTCCTCGGGAACCTTCACGTAGGGCGGGTCGGCCAGCATGTGGGCATTGATCGCGGTGACGGGGATCCACGGTGCCTGGCCGTCAGCTCCGTCGATGACGTCCGTCAGACCGCGCCGCATATGTTGGAGTCCCGCGCTGAACCCACCGGCAGACGCTTGCCGGCCGCCGTTGCCGGCGAGAATGTGGTCGAGTTGTTCGACGTTGTGCAGGGCGAAATGGGCTGGGACCGAATACTGGGCGGGCTGAGCCGCCAGACGCTCGTCACGATTGAGCGCGGCGACGGCCTCGAGCTCTGTCAGTGCGGACGCGTAATTCCGCAGAGCCACATGCACTTTCGCGAGGACATCTCGGGCCGGCGCAGAATTGGGATCACTTTCTACCGCGGCCAGGGCGTAGTGCAGCGCCTTGTCGTGCTCTCCGAGCTCCAGGTTCGTGGTGGCCAGCAGATACAGCACCGCAAGGGTGGGTTCTCGGTCGACGAGGTTCTCGAGCATCTCGACGGCAGCCGAGAAATCGCCGGCCTGGACCAGTTGTTCGGCTTCGCTGAGTACGGCAGTCGCATCCGATCCGGGTTCTGCCACCGGCCGACAGAGCGTTGTGGTTAGCCCGCGGCCGCGGCGTTGGCGGCTTCGGTAGCTGCATACGACCCGGCACTGGTGCCCAGCGTGTTCACGAACTGCTCGTGGATGGCGGCGGCCTGTGCGGCGACGGCCTGGTACAGCTGCGCGTGCGCGGCGAACTGCGCGGCGGTCAGAGCCGACACCTCGTCAGCGGCAGCGGGAACGACACCGGTTGTCGGCGCCGCCGCGGCGGCGTTCTGGGCGCTGAAAGACGAGCCGATGCCGCCCAGGGCGGTTGCCGCCGAGCTCAGCGCCTCGGGCTGGGTGGTCACGAATGACATGTGCTGTCTCCTCGAGTACGAACATCGCTTCTGAGAAGACTGTAGGCCTGTGAGGCCGTGGGGCACCTGTTACAACGCCGGCTCTCGCTTATCCAGGCTGGCCGGCGCGCGGTCCGGCGTAACCCCGAAAACAGGCTGTGGCGTGCCCAAAACGCCCGCAAGGCCGGGTCGCATGCAGCCCCCCGGATCGGCGACCCGAGTTTTTGATTTCCAGATTTTTATTCGACGACACCCGTCGTTCACCCGCCCGGTTGGCTGCACTGATCTTTCCGCGCCAGCGAATGTCCGCAGTTCAGATCGAGTTTGCGGCCTCGTCGATTGCCTCGGGCGGTCGGCCCACGCGGCGGGCACGACGCGGTGGCGCGGGGCGGCCGGCCAACGTCGGCAAAACAAGATTCTGCCCAATCTGGATAGCCTTCAGTCACCGGGAAAATTCAGGTAGCTGCCAGGCAATTCGCACGTAATTGTCAGGGCTGCCTGCTGCCCCGAACAGCTTTTCCGCCCCACGCGCGCTGTCAAAGCGGGGGGCATTGGGACCAGGCAGCCGGAGCGAGGGACACGGATGGTTTTCGATTTTGGGGCGCTACCGCCGGAGGTCAACTCCGGCAAGATCTACGCGGGGCCGGGCTCGGCGCCGCTGCTGGCCGCCGCGACGGCCTGGGATGCGTTGGCGACTGAACTGCAGACCACGGCGGCGTCATACGCCTCGACGATCGGCGAGCTGAGCACGAGTTGGCAAGGGCCGTCGTCGGCCGCCGCGGCCGATGCCGCAGCGCCGTTCACGGAGTGGCTGAGCACCACCGCCGCACAGGCCGAGCAAACGGCCTCCCAGGCCCAGGCCGCGGCGGCCGCCTATGAGGCCGCCTTCGCGGCCAGCATCCCGCCACCGGTGATCGAGGCCAACCGGGCCCTGTTGGCGGCGCTTGTCGCCACGAATTTTCTGGGCATCAACACCCCGGCGATCGCCGCGACCGAGGCGGCGTACGCCGAATTCTGGGCCCAGGACGCGGGCGCGATGTACGCCTACGCCGGGGCGGCGAACACCGCGAGTCAGCTGGTGCCGTTCAGCAACGCGCCGGCGACGACCAACGACAGCGGGCAGGCTAGTCAGGCGGCCGCGACGGCCCAGTCGGCTGCGGCCTCGTCGGCCGACTCGGCCACCGACGCGCTCTCGGCATTCCTGACCCAGTTGAACGGCGAGATCACGCAGTTCGGCACCCAGCTCACCGCGTTCCAGGCCCAACTCACGGCACTCTTCCCCCAGACGACGACGACGCTGGCAAGCCTGGGCTTCCCGCCATCGGTCGTCAACGGCATCACGCTGTTCAACCAATTCATGACCACGAGCGCCAACACCATCAGCACCTACGGCGCCGGGCCGTGGAGCCTGATCGGACTCGGGAGCTTGGCGAAGAACTGGTACCAGGTGTCGATCTCGATTCCCAGCCTGGGAACCGGTATTCAAGGCATCGGACCGCTGCTGAGCCCGAAGCCGATCGTCGGCGCGCTGTCGCCGCTGCTGCACAGCGGGCTGCTGAGTGGCTCGTACGCCGGAGAGGGCCTGGGAACGACGGTGGCATCGGCCGGCCGGGCCGGAAGCATTGGCGCCCTTTCGGTTCCGCAGAACTGGGCGTCGGCCGTGCCGGCGGTCCGGACGGTGGCGGCCGAGATGGACGCCACCGCAGTCGACGCGGCTCCCGAAATGGGTCTCGCTCAGCCCGGGATGTTCGGCCAGACCGCGCTCTCGAGCCTGGCCGGCCGGGCCATCGGCGGGACCGCGACGCGCGCCGCCGTGGGTCAGGGCTACCGCGTGCCCGGCGCGGTGGCGGCCGACGAGATCGCCACCACCGCCACCATCATCGTCATCCCGCCGAGCGCGGAATAGGAGATACAGCAATGGTTTTCGATTTCGCAGCGCAACCGCCGGAGCTCATCTCTGCCAAGATCTACTCGGGTCCGGGCGCGGAGTCTTTGCAGGCCGCCGCATCGGCCTGGGACGGTCTGTCCAACGAATTGCAGTCCACCGCCGCCAACTTCCAGTCGGTGATTGCCGGGCTGGTCAGCGGAGACTGGACCGGCCCGTCGTCGCAAGCAGCGGCTGCCGCCGCCGAGCCCTATGTGTCTTGGCTATCCACGACCGCGGGACAGGCCGAGCAGACCGCCGGCCAGGCCCGGGCCGCCGCCGGCGCCTACGAGACCGCGCTGGCCGCCACCGTGCCACCGGCCGAGATCGCGGCGAATCGCACGCAACTGCTCTCGCTGGTGCCGGCCAACATCTTTGGGCAGTACAACGCCGCGATCGCGGCCCTCGAGGCCGAGTACGCGCAGTTCTGGGCTCAGGATGTCGCCGCAATCACGGGCTACGCCGGATCGTCGCAAGCGGCCACCACCGGCTTGGGCTCGTTCACCGAGGCGCCGCAGACCACGAACGACAGCGCGCAGGCCACCCAGTCGGCGGCGACCACCGCCGCCAGCGCGGCCGCGGCGCCCAATGACCTGGAATCGCTCCTCGAGCAGTTCGAATCCACCGCCACCAACTTCCTCAACCAAGTCACGGCGATGAACACCGACTACACGAAGTTCTTCACCAACGCCCTCGGCACCATCCCGGGCGGGTCCCAGCTGGCCACGACTTGGACGAACGCGTACTCGCTGATTTCGGGCGCCGGTAGTCAGGCCACGTGGACCAACGTGGCCAACAGCTCAACCAGTCTTGGCATTGGGCAGTGGAAGAACTTCTTCATCTATCAGCCCTGGAGCCACGGGGTCGCGCTGGGCTCCCTCAACGGCGGGCTGTCGTCGCCGGGACACGGCGCAGGCCTGGGCGGCCTGGGCGCGCGGGCGGCGTCGGCGGCGCTGGGCAGCGCGCAGACCGTGGGCAAGTTGTCGGTGCCGCCCAGTTGGGCCGGCGCCACCCCGGCGATCAGGCTTGCCGCTACGTCGTTGCCGGACAACGCCTTTGCCGCCACGGCAGCCCCCACGATGGAGGTCCCGCTGAGCGCGCTCAATCAAGCCAGCCTGGGCAGCTTGGCCGGTGGCGCGCTGGGCAGCCCGGCGTCCCGCGTCGTCAGCTCGACGGGGGTAAGGGCCAAGGTCACCGCGCCCGCGCGGAGCAAGGGGCCGATTCCGCTCGACAAAGTCATCGCGCAACTGCAGGAACAGCCCGACCAGGTTCAGCACTGGAACGTCGACGAGGCCGGGCTCGATGACCTGGTCGCCAGGCTGTCGACCAAGCCCGGCATCCACGCCGTGCACCTGACCGACGGCAAGGCCACCGCTGCGGTCGCGAAGGCCGCGACCGAAACCGGATAACCAACCGAGGAGGATCGATGAAAACGCTAGCTGCACTTCTTGGCGTAACGGCAGGGCTCGTCTTCGCGGTGCCCGCGCATTCGGAACCCGGCGTCGACGAGCCGGTCAGCCACGCCAACGACGGCTCATTTCTTTCCGACCTGAACACGGTGGGGATCGGCTACGGCGATCCCAACCAGGCCGTCAGCGCCGGGCAAGCGGTGTGCGCGTGCATCCACAACGGCATGTCCGGATTGCACCTGATCAAACACCTGCAGGAGAACAACCCCGCGCTCACCGAGCACGGCGCCGCACAGTTCGCGACGATCTCGGCAAAGGCGTACTGCCCCAAACAACTGGACGAATCCGTCGAGCCGGGCGACAAGGAAATCAAAAGCAGCGCCGGCGGTGTCGGCGGGAGCCCGCACTCCCACGACTAAGGTCTCAGGGCTTGACCGCCTCCACGAAGTAGCCTCGCGGCGCGTCGGGCACCTCGGCGGGCGCCGCCGGGTGCATCCAGCGGCCCCACGCGTTACCGGGCACGGCCATGTCGGTGACCGTCGCGCTCCAGCCGCGGTCTTCGACGAGTGCAGCGGGTGTGTCGCTGCTGAAAACCCATGGCGCACCGAGCTTTTCCATGTACGCCAAGGTCGACGCCGAGAACGGCGCCGTTAGCAGCACCGTGCCGACGACGTCGTAGAGTAGCACCGATCCAGCCATCGACAGTGCGTCGACGGCCGCAAACAATCGGTCGACAGCCGACGCCTCGAGGTACTGCAACAGCCCTTCGACCAGCCATACCGTCGGCACGGCAGGATCAAATCCCCGCGCCCGAAGCGCATTTGGCCAGTCGTCGGCGAGGTCCACTCCGACGGCGACGCGCCGACAGTGCGGCCGCTCCCCGGTCAGGCGCTGGTCCTTGATCGCGATCACGTGGGGCTGGTCGACTTCGTAAACGGTCACGCCGTCCCGCCACGGCAAGCGGTACGCGCGGGCGTCCATTCCCGCGGCCAGGATTACCGCTTGCGACACATGCGTTCTCAGCAGCGCCTCGTCGTAGAGCCGTGTGCGCACGACGATCGGCGCCGAGGGCTGACCGGTCGCCGCGCTCGCCTCCGCCAGCAGTCGCCGGCCCTCATCGCCGGCCAGTCGTTCGGCGAACGGATCGTTGAACAGTGCGTCGTCGCGCGTCGATTCCTCGGCGCGCATCGCCGCGACCAGTAGACCGGTGGCCGCTACCGCGTGTTTGGTGGTGTCCATCGCTCGATCATCGCGCAACCTTTGTCGACTGTCTTGGATATTTGTGCCGCGGCATGACCGGCATGTGGCTGGGCAGCAGGAGCCGCTGCTGGGCGTACTGCGTCCTTGGGCGACGAGGAAAACCACTGCAGCTCAATCCGTTTGGATATCGGTCAGATCATTGGAGATCAAACCGGTTGGACGGCAGGCCATCCCGACCAGCACTCGGATGTGACATGACGCTCAGTGGGACACCGCTGTTCGGTTGATCACATCGAGTCCGAGCTGAGGCCCGCTAGCTGCACTTTCAGCCACCTCACAGCGACGTGCATTCTGTTCACAGCCTGAATTGATTGTGGCGCAACTATGCCCTCCAATACTGAAAGCCGTTGCCAACGCCGGGGAAACAACCTATCGGGCGAGCAACTAATTCGAACTCGCAGGACCAAGACTGCGAGCGCACGAACGGAGCCAGGGTGGGTGCTGTTGCCACGGTGTGCGGGTACTGCGGCGTCGGCTGCGGTATGGAGCTGCACGTGGCCGACGGCGTGGTGACCAAGGCCACCGGCCGCGCGGACCATCCGGCCAACCGTGGGCGGCTCTGCACCAAGGGCAACACCACCGCTGAGATGCTGCGCGCGGGAGGGCGTCTCACGACGGCGATGGTTCGCCCGGGGCGCGGCGCCGAGCCCGACCCGATCGGCGCGGACGCCGCGGTGGACATGGTGGCGGCGCGACTGTCCGCGATTCGCGACGAACACGGGGCGGATGCGATCGCACTTTATGTGTCCGGCCAGATGTCGATCGAGGCGCAGTATCTGGCGAACAAGCTGGCCAAGGGATACCTGCGGACGCAGTGGATCGAGTCGAACTCCCGGTTGTGCATGGCCAGTGCGGGTACCGGTTACAAGCAGTCGCTGGGCGCCGACGGTCCGCCCGGCAGCTACGACGATCTCGACAGTGCGGACCTGTTCTTGGTGATCGGCGCCAACATGGCCGACTGCCATCCAATCCTGTTCCTGCGCATGATGGATCGGGTTCGCGACGGCGCCAAGCTAGTGGTCGTCGACCCTCGACGCACGGCCACGGCCGCCAAGGCGGATCTGCATCTGCCGGTCCGGCCGGGTACCGATCTGGCATTGCTCAACGGGTTGCTGCGACTGGTGCGCGACGCCGGCGGTGTCGACCACCACTTCGTGTCCGCCTACACCGAGGGCTGGGAAGCGCTGGACGCCTTACTCGATGAGTACCCGCCCGCGGCGGTCGCCGAGATCACCGGCGTCGCGGAGGCCGACCTGCGCGCCGTCGCCGCGTTGATCTGCGGGACGAAAAAGTGGGTGAGCCTGTGGACCATGGGGCTCAATCAATCCACCCACGGCACCTGGAACACCAACGCGCTGTGCAACCTTCACCTCGCGACCGGGGCGATCTGCCGCGTGGGCGCAGGCCCGTTCTCGCTCACCGGTCAGCCGAATGCGATGGGCGGCCGGGAGATGGGATACATGGGACCGGGTCTACCCGGTCAGCGCTCGACACTCGAGTCCGCCGACCGTGCGTTTGCCGAACACCGATGGGGGCTCGAGCCTGGGACGATCCGAGCGGAAGCGGGAACGGGAACGATCGACATGTTCCGCCGGATGGCCGACGGTGCGATCAAGGCCGCGTGGGTTATCTGCACCAATCCCGTTGCCACCGTGGCCAACCGCGCGACAGCGATCGCGGGGCTGCAGCGTGCGGATTTCGTGGTGATGCAAGAGGCGTTCACCGGCGTCGAGACCGCCGCCTATGCCGACGTCGTCCTTCCCGCCGCACTATGGGCCGAAGCGGACGGCGTGATGGTCAACAGCGAGCGCACCGTCACCCACTGCGCACCCGCGACGCCGCCGCCCGGCGATTGCCAACCGGACTGGAAGTGGATCTGCCGGGTTGCGACCGCCATGGGGTACCCGGGCTTTCAGTTCGATTCCGCTGAAAAGGTTTTCGCCGAACTCACCGCGTTTCACAATCCACGGACGGGTTGGGACCTACGCGGAGTGGACTACGAGCGGCTACGTCGCGTGCCGGTGCAGTGGCCGGCACCGCCGGGCGGCGCCGACCGCAACCCGATCCGATACCGCAACGACGGGGTGAGCCAGACCCTTTACACCGCCGAGGACGGCACCATCCCCGCACTGGCTTTCCCGACGCCGAGCCGTCGCGCCCGCTTCCTGCCGCGCCCGTTCATGCCCCCCGCCGAGTTGCCTGATGACGCATATCCGATGGTCTTGACGACGGGGAGACTCGCTCACCAATGGCACAGCATGACCAAGACCGGACGGGTGGCGAAGCTGAACAAGCTGAACCCGGAGCCATTCCTGCAGCTGCATCCCGAGGACGCCGACCGGCTCGGCGTGTGCACCGGCGACCGAGTCGAGATCCGGTCCCGCCGTGGGCGAGCCGTGCTACCCGCGGCGGTCGACGATGCGGTGCGGCCGGGAGTGTGCTTCGCGCCGATGCACTGGGCCGACGCGCACGCGCCCGACGCCGCGATCAACGCCGTCACCAGTGACGCGGTCGACCCCGAATCGCTGCAACCGGAGTTCAAAGTCTGCGCCGTAGCGGTCTCGGCTATCGAATCCGCGCCTGCCGTAACCGAAGTCACGTCACAGGAGGCTGCCATGCCGGTCGACGCGCTCGCTGCCGCGCTGGGTCCGCTACCGTCGGCGGTCACGCTCACCGAAACCGAGCAGTTGTACCTGTCCGGACTGATTGCCGGCGTCCGCGCAAATCCTCCCGTCGACAGCGTGCCGACCCTGCCCGAACGGACGCCGCTCTCGCCGAGGAGCCGGGCCTGGGTCAACGGCGTGTTGGCCGGCGTGTTCGTCCGCGC
Organism: Mycobacterium sp.; assembly: GCA_035606475.1. Lineage (GTDB taxonomy): Bacteria > Actinomycetota > Actinomycetes > Mycobacteriales > Mycobacteriaceae > Mycobacterium. The sequence continues at coordinate 12,577 of DATNFI010000261.1, forward strand.
AGCCGCACCCGCCGTTGCGGGGCCGACGGCAACGGTGGTGTGGGCGTCGCAGACGGGCACCGCTGAGGAATTCGCCGCCCGCTGTGTCGAACAACTCGCCGCGGCCGGGGTCGCCGCCAGCCACCGCGGCGCGGATGAGGTGTCGCTGGCCGACATGACCGGGACGGTGTTGTTTGTGGTGGCCACCACCGGGGATGGCGACCCACCCGACAACGGTGTCGCGCTGTGGGATTCGCTGGCCGCCGCGGAACCCGGCCGGCTTGATTCCCTGACGTTCTCGGTGCTCGGCTTCGGCGACTCGTCCTACGCCAACTTCTGCGGGTTCGCCCGTCGGCTGGATGCCCGGCTTGAACATCTCGGCGCACGCCGCATCGTCGAACGCGCCTCCTGCGAGCCGGACTTCGAGGCCACCGCTACCGCATGGACGGACCGGGTAGCCACCGCGCTCAAGGTCGACATCGCCGGCGCGAGGTCGACGAAAGATGCACCCGGCCAGTCATATTCACGCAACAATCCGCTGCGCACGGCTGTCACCGAGAATGTCGCGCTATGTGGTGAGGGCTCCGAGAAAGATGTCCGCAATATCGGGATACGCCTGCCGGACAACACGATCGAGTACCGCCCCGGCGACACCCTCGGTGTCTGGCCGCGCAACCGCAGCGATGTGGTGGCCGAGTTCCTCCAGCGGACCGGCCTCGACGGTATCGCGGAAGTGTCGGTCGCAGACAGAGCAATGCCCTTGTCCGAGGCGTTGGCGGTGCATTACGACATCACCCGGATCACGCCAGACATGTTGCGGTTCATCCACGAACGTCACCCGAGCGACGACTTGAAGGCCGTCATCGACAATCCCGCGCGGTTTGCGGAGTGGGCCAACGAACGGCAGACGCTCGACCTGCTGGCCAGCCACCCTGTGACGGCGACCCTCGACGAATGGCTGGGCGTGCTACGGCCGTTGGCGCCACGGTTGTACTCGATCTCGTCCAGTCCGCTCGAGGACCCGACACAAGTACACGTGACGACATCGGTGGTTCGGTTCGAGTCGACGGCTGCCGCGGCGGACGGCGCCGTACGGCACGGCGTGTGCTCGAGCTATCTGGCCGGTCTGGACGTCGGCGCCGAAGTCGACGTGTTCGTCCAGCGCACCAAGAACTTTCGGCCGCCGGAGGATCCCGAGGCACGGGCGATCATGGTGGGCCCCGGCACCGGGATCGCTCCCTTCCGGGGATTCCTCCACGATCGGGCGGCCCGCGGACACACCGGCGAGAATTGGCTGTTCTTCGGCGAACGCCATGAGGCGTGGGAGTTCTACTACCGCGACGAACTCGAGGCGCTGCGCCGCTCCGGCGTGCTCACCCACCTCGACACCGCCTTCTCACGCGACGGTGACACCAAACTGTATGTCCAACACCGGATGCGCGAGAACGCCGCGGAGCTGTACAAGTGGATCGCCGACGGCGGTTACGTTTTCGTCTGCGGTGACGCCTCCCACATGGCCCGCGATGTCGACGAAACCCTGTGCGGAATCATCGCCGAGCACGGCGACCGCAGCCCGAAGAACGCCTCGGCGTATTTGAAAGCGATGTCGGCGGAGGGGCGGTACGTACGCGATGTCTATTGAGAGATCAACGGTGCAGATGAAAGGAACACGGTAGTGGGTCAGCGCACTGTGGCGGTGGTTGGTCACGGGATGGTGGGGCATCGGTTTGTGGAGGCGTTGCGGACCCGTGATTGCGATGGGGCTTGGCGGGTGGTGGTTTTCGGTGAGGAGGCCGATGCCGCTTATGACCGGGTGGGGTTGTCGTCGTATGTGGGTGCCTGGGATCGGTCGTTGTTGGCGTTGGCCGGCAATGACTATGCCGGTGATCCGTTGGTCGAGCTGCGCCTGGGTAGCGCGGTCACCGGTATCGACCGCGCCGCTAAGCGGTTGACGGTCGCCGATGGCTGCGAGCTGGGTTATGACGCGCTGGTGTTGGCCACCGGCTCGTATCCGTTCGTTCCCCCGGTGCCCGGCCACGACTCCCCTGGTTGCCACGTGTATCGGACGTTGGATGATCTGGATGCGATCCGCGCCGACGCCGAGGCCGCGCTGGCCCGCGACCCCGGCGCGGTCGGCATCGTGGTCGGCGGCGGACTGCTGGGCCTGGAAGCGGCCAACGCGTTGCGGCTGCTCGGGATGCGGCCGCACGTGGTCGAATTCGCGCCGCGGCTGATGCCGCTGCAGGTCGATCAGGCCGGCGGCGAGCATCTGCTGCGCTCGATACGCGCACTGGGTATCGGGGTCACCGTCGGCGCGGGCACCGCGGCCATCGAGACACTCGAAACCGGCGG
>DATNFI010000262.1:0-33494 GCA_035606475.1 Mycobacterium sp.
GCGGTAGGACCACGCGGACACACCTTACCCGCGTTGCTGGCAGTGGCAACACCAAACGACAGACGGCGTCACGGCCTAAATTCACGGGCCGAGAACGCCTTCGGGAAGCGGCAAAGGTAGTACTTTGTAGGCGGACCGGGGGGATCAGTAGTGAATCGGGGTTCGATGGCGCCGTGGAAAGCCCGTGGGGTTGGCTTTGGTTTGCTCGCTGGCGCGACCCTCTTCAATGCGGCCCCGGCTATCGCGGACGACACACCTGACTACACCGCGTTGGTCCTGGGCCACGCCTACCTCTCGCAGCCGGATTCGATGTACATGCAGGAGTTGCTCGGCACCTACGTCGATCCCACGAACCCTTTCGAAGGGCAGCCGGTGTACAACATCGTCGGCGATCCGGTGAGCGTGTACACACCCGAGACCGACTACACCACCGGACTCACGCAGGGTGTTGCCGACCTGGACGCCGCGATCCAGCAACAGCTCGCCGTGGGAAACGACACCCTCGTCATCGCCGGCTACTCGATGAGCAACTCCGTCGTCACCCAGGAAATGATCAACCTCGCCGCCACGAACACCGACATAAACGGTCTGAAATTCGTATTGGCGGAGGACCTCAATAACCCCGACGGCGGCATTTTTACCCGGTTCCCGGGGATGTTCGGCGTAAACCTTCCGTCCACTCCGGTGGACACCCCGTATACCACCGACATCTACAGCATCGAATACAGCGGTGCCTCCGACTTTCCGCAGTACTACAGCAACCTGTTCGCCGATCTCAACGCCTCGAACGGCTACCTCGACCTGCACCCGTATTTGCTGCCCGGCTGGCCGGCTTATTTCGATCCGTCGACGGTGGCGGATGCGGTCAAGCAACCCGTGACCGACGGCTACACGGGCAACACCGACTACTTCCTCATTCCGACGCAGGACCTGCCGCTGCTGGACGGGCTGCGGCTGGGCACCGGCGCGGGTTCGGCGTATGCCGACTACATCCAGCCCGACATGCGGGTGCTGGTCGACCTCGGCTACAACTGGACGGGCGCCGCGAATGTCAGCACCCCTGCGGATATGACCGCCCCCGACATCGATTTCACCGCCGTCGATTCCTATCTGGCTGCCGGCGCCGACCAGGGCATGATCGCGGCCCTGGTCGATCTCGGGATCCTGCCGCAGAGCGATTTGGCGGGCCTCGCAGATCTGTACCCCTACGTGCCGGACATCGCCAACCTCCAGTTGGGCGCGCTGTCCGACAGCACGTTGGCGGCGCAGGACGCGGCGGCGTCGCTCAACCTGCTGACCGCCGACCTGGCCGCGTCGACGAGCCCGTTCGCGAGTGAACTCAGTGCGTTCTTGCCTGGCATGGCAACCGGTCTCGCTGACTTTTTCCAGAGCGCCGCCGGCTTACTATCCTTCTCCTTCTGATACCTCACCCGGCCCTCGGCGGGCGCGGTTGATACCGTCGCGGAATGGATTCCAGGCCGGTTGCGCTGATCACCGGCGCGACGAGCGGCATCGGCGAAGCCACCGCCTACCGGTTACACAAGCAGGGCTACACGGTGTTCGCGGCCGGCCGCAATCCGGAAGCGCTGGATGCCCTGCGCTCCAAGGGCTTGCACGCACGATCACTCGATGTCACCGACGAAGCCGGGGTCGCTTCACTCGTCGAGGAGATCAACGCCGACCACGGTGGCGTCGACGTACTGGTCAACAGCGCCGGCTACCCGCTTCCCCGCCCGCTCGAGCAGGTCGAGTTGAGCGAGCTGCGGCATCTGTTCGACACCAATGTGGTTGCCACGCTTCAGTTGTCGCAGGCGGTGCTGCCGGGTATGCGTGCGCGTCGCCACGGCCGGATCATCACCATCGGCAGCACCGGTGGACGATTCACCAGCCCGGGCGCCGGGGCTTACCACACGGTGAAGTACGCGGTCGAGGCCCTGTCGCTGTCGCTGGGCGCCGAGGTTGCGCAATTCGGTGTCCGCGTCGTGCTGATCGACCCCACCGGCGTCCGAACACCGTTCGTCACTTCACAATTCGAGACCGAGCACTCCTACCCCGATGATGACCCCTATGGCCGGTTCAAGATCCGCTACTCGCAGACGACGCGCCGGTTGGCCACCACGCCGGGGGCGACGGTCGATGCCGACACGGTGGCCCGCGCGGTGGTCCGAGTGATCAAGGCCCGAAACCCCAAGCCCCGCTACATCGTCGGCGCGTCGGGTAAAGCGTCCGTGTGGGCCCGGGCGCTGTTGAGCGATCGGATGTGGGACCGCGTGATGACCACGGGGTTGCGTTAGCGCCGTTCGCGCCTAGAACATGCTCGGTACGAGCGTGCCGAGATCGGTGGCCAACTGGGTGCCGAACTCGGTGGCGAACTGCGTGCTGAGGTCGGTGAGCATCTGGCTCAGCGCCTCCCCGCCCACGCTGGTGCCGAGGCCCGACAGCAAGCTGGTCAGATCCGTCGAGAGCGCGCTCGGGTCGAAGCCGGCCAGGACCGTGCTCAGGTCCGCGGTCATGCCGGTGGGATCGACAGCTCCCGCCGCCGTCGACGCGGCGCCCTCGCCCAGCAGTGACGCCAGGGCCGCCGGATCTCCCGGGAAGGTGAAGTCGGTGAACAGCGTTTGGAGGTCGGTTGCCAGGGTCGGGTCCACGTGGCCCGTGAAACTGTCCTGGATGAACTTCACAATGTCGTCTCCGACGAGCATGTAGTTGTAGCCGCCGTATTCGCCGACGAGCTGGCCGGACGAGTTGAGCAGATCCGGATTGGTGGGATCCGACAGGAACGCCAAATAGTTCGGGTCGGTCAGAATGCCCATATTGGTGTAGAGCGCCGGCAACTCGGGGTTGATGTTGCCCAGCGCGGTGTCGACCTGCGCGAGCTCGGTCGGGCTGAAGTTGTACGACCCCGTCTGCAAAAGCGCGACCGCGTCGTTGATTTGGGGAATGGTCGCGTTGTTCTGATCGGCGAAGTCATTCACGTAGGTGGCCAGCGACGTGTTCGACGGATCCAGAGCCAGAACGTCTTTCAGCAGATCCAGTTGCGTCGTACCGGCCGGGAGGGTGTCGCACAGCGCCGGGCAGGCCGGGCTACCCGCGACGAACGGGTCGAACGCGACAACTGCACCCGCAGTGAGGTTTTGGAGCGACTGGCCGATGTCCGTCAGGCTCGGAAGATCGATACCGGTGCCGTCGATGCCACCGGTCGGGGTTTCGAACAGGCTGTTGTAGAAGTTCTCGAACGGCCCAAACAGGTTGAGCTGGAACGTGTCTCCGGCCCACGGCATGTATTCACCGGTGCCGGTGCCGTCGACGCCGGTGGTGCCGTCGAAGCCCAGCGAACCGGTCACACCGGGAGCGGAGGGGCCGACATCGGGGCTGGGGTCGATCAGCCCGGGGTCGGTCGCCGGGGTGAAGGTGAAGTTGCCGCTGGTCAGATCCGACAGCGGCACCTGTAGCCAGTTGGAGAACAGCGAGAACGGCTCGCCATTCGCGTCGGTGCCGTGCCCGCTGAGAGCCTCGAGGAAGCCGATGTCGCGGTCCAGACCGGTGTTGCCGGTGATGACCTCCGACGGCGTCATCGGCGCGCAGGATTCCGCGTCACAGGACGCACTGGTGGGAAGTTCGGCCGCGGCCAGCAGCCCGATTTGCTGCGCCAGCCCGGCCGTGCCGTTGGCGTCGGCGATCGGGTCGATCTCGGGCTGATCGAGCCCGGAGATCTGCGGCGCGAATGGGAGCAACGTGTCGAGGATGCCCATGTAGTGGCCCAGGTCGCCAGGGTCGGTGCCCCAGATGTTGGTGGCACTGGGCACCCACCAGTCCCCGCTGAAGAGCAGCGAGTTGCCCAGGACGTCGATGCCCGCGAACTCGTTGTAGGGGATGTTGACGAAGTCGTCGAACAGGTTGATCGGGACGTTGAGGATGTCGGTCGCATCGACCAGACGCGTTTCCATCTTGCGGATGGGGATGTGCGAGGCCCTCGGAACGGCCGGTGTCAGAACGACGGCACTGGTCGCCGCAAGCGCGGCGGCAGCTAGAACGTACGTGCGCGAAGCAGCCTGCATGGCGGCCCCCCTTCACAACCTTCGGCTCGGTGCCAGCCGAACATACAGTGAAAGGAAGTTGAGATTCCAGCCCACCCATAGGCGTGGCCTGTGGATCGATTAAGAAATTGCCAGCCTGACAAGTGTCGGCGAAAACGCTGTGCGTTTGATGTAGGTCTGCGGCGGTTGCGCCGAATCCCGTTCGCGCAGAACAACAATTGGGCCCCGGCGGGCTGACCGGAGAAGGTAGGTCGAGCCGCGTACCTGCCGGGGATTCAACGCAAATCGGACCCCCAGCGGTGGGCTGGGGGTCCGATTTTGTCTGTGCGGTAGCGCCTAGAACATGCTCAGGACGGACTGCGGCACGAACGACGCGAGATCCGCGCTGATCTGCGCGCTGATCTCGGCGAGCGCCGCGCTGATCGCGTCGGCACCCGCCGTGGTGCCGGCACCCGCCAGCAGCGCACTCAGGCCGGTGGTGAACTCGCTGACGGCGCTGGCGCCACCGGCCGAATCGGCAGCGGCCGTGCTCGCGCCAGGGAACGCCTGCTGGAGTGCTTCCCACCACGGGAGACCGTCCACGGCGCCATTCTGGTACGGGTCCGGGCTGGTCAGGGGGTCGGCCAGGAACCACATCAGCTCGGGGTTGCTGAGCTGGCTGTAGTTCCACTCGTTGTTCGTGGCCAGCGTCAACAGGTCGTTCCATACCAGCATCGGGTTGTACCCGCCGTAAACCGGATCGAGAACGGCCGGCCCTGGGGCGTCCGAGTTGCCGTAGGCCAGGTACGCCGGGTCGGTGTACCAGCCGGCGTTGGTGTACAGGTACGGCAGCTCCGGGTTGATGCTGGCCAGCCCCTTGTCGACGTCGGCCAGCTCGGTCGGGCTGAGGTTGTAGATCCCGGTTTGCAGCAACGCGACAGACGCGTTGATCTGGTCCTGCGTCGGCTCGTTGACCAGCGCCGGATCCTGCGCGTAGTCGGCGACCCAGGTGGCCAGCGTCGTGTTGGACGGGTCCATCTTGGCGATGTCCGCGACCAGCGCCGGGACCTGGAACTCCGTCGGAATGTCGCACAGCGCCGGGCAGGCGGGGCTGCCCTCGGTGTAGGGGTCGAAGTCGATGATGTAGCCGGCCATCAGGTTCTCGAACGTGTGCGCCACGCCCTCGGCCGTCGGAATCTCGACACCGGTTCCACCGATGCCGGAGGTTGACGGGTCTTGGGTCAGGCTGTCGTACAGCGTCTGCAACGGCTGCAGCAGGTTGAGGTGGTAGGTCGTCCCGTCCCACGGCTCGACGTTGCCGGGGCCGGTGCCGCCCTCGAACGGGTTACCGCTGCTCCCCCAGCCGAGGATGGAGGCCCAGGTGTCATTGACCGGGCCGCCGGGGTTGGGGGCGTCGGTAAATGTGTAGCCGTTGATCAGATCCTGAATCGGCACCTTGAACATGTCGCTGAACAGGGTGAACGGCTGGCCGTCCGCGTTGGTCGCGTTACCGCTGTACGCCTCGAAGAAGCCGATGTCGCGGTCGAACTGGGTGCTGCCGGTGATGACCTCGGGCGGCGTCATCGGGAAACAGGTGTTCGCGTCACACGAGGAGCTGACCGGAAGCTCAGCGGCAAGGAAGCCGGCGAACTCGTAGTTCAGTCCGGGCTCGTACACGCCGTCAGAGTTGGTGAAGCCTTCGGTGAACGCCGAGAACGGGATGAAGTTGTCGATCAGGGCAACGTGGGTGGGGTCACCCGGGTCGATGCCCCACAGGTTCGTCGAGCTGGGCACCCACCACGTACCGGTGAACAACATCGAGTTCGCGACGGTGGCCAGGCCGCCGCCTTCGAGCTCGTTGTACGGGATGTTCAGGATGTCGTTGAACAGGTTCACCGGGATGTTGCCGATGTCGCCGGCGGTGACCAGCTTGGTCTCGATGCTGCGGACCATCAACGGAACCTGGTGCGCCAGGACCGGTGTCGCGATGACAGTGCCGGTCGCGGCAAGCGCGGCGGCGGTCAGAGCGTAAGGACGCGAAGCAGCCCGCATGGCTCCCCCTTCACATGTTCGGCTAGCTCAACAGGGACTGAACATACACTAAGAAATTCTAAGTTCATGCAAAAATTGAACAATTGATGGCGCGATATTTCGTGATCGCGATCACAGGAATTAGTCGGGTGTTCAATAAAGCGGCTACGTCCAATTAATTGGACGTTTCGTCCAAAGCCGCACGCCGATGCTATTCCGGGGAATTGGCCGGCTCCGCCGAACCGGCGAAACCGATCGTCCCGGCGGCTAGAACGCAGTCAGGGCTGACGCCGCCAAATCGGGCACCCATGCCGCGGTCATGTCTTCCAGCAGGCCGGCGAACTCCGCCGACATTGCGGCGGGATCGAAGCCACCAAACAACGCGCCGAGGTCCAGCGAGCCTAGGTCGAATTCCCCGAACAATGCACTCACGTCAAACGAAGACGGATCGAAGCCGAACACATTGGTCAGATCCGTCGCCCACTCGGCGGGATCGAGACCACCCGCAAGATCTACCGCCGCAGCCGCACCCGGCTCCGCGGCCGTCGACGACAGCGGGAAGAAGAGCGTTTCCAGCGTGTCGATGTTGAGCAGCTGCTCCCAGTTCGTCTCGTTCTCGCCCAGCGCGAGCAGGTCGCTCCAGACCAGCCCGGGGTTGTAACCGCCGTACATGCCTTCGAGCGGCACCGAGGGGTCCAATCCGCCGTTGTCCGGCAGGAGGAACTGCAGATATTCGGGATCGGTCACGATGCCGGCGTTGGTGAACAGCGCCGGCAGACCCTCGTTGATGCTGCCCAGCGCCTCGTTGTAGTTGGCCAGCTGTTCCGGCGTCAGGTTGTACATGCCGGTCTGCAGCAGTGCGACGGCGTAGTTGATCTGCTCCTGCGTCGCGTTGTTGTTCGGGTAGAGCGCGTCCTCGGCGAACCCGGCCAGCCAGGCCTGAATCATCGGGTTGGAGTCGTCGGGATCCAGCATGTCCACCAAATCGCGGGTGGACCAGCCGTCGGGGACGTCGCACACTCCGGGGCACGCCGGGCTGCCCGGCGTGTAGGGGTTGAAGGCAACGATCGTCGACGCGGCGATGGATTGCAGCGACTGGCCGAACTCACCCAAGGTCGGAATTTCAATGCCGGTCCCGGGGAGGTCGCCGTCGGTTGCCGGGTCCTCCAGCAGGGACTCCCAGTAGTTCTGGAACGGCTGGAAAAGGTTGAAGTAGAAGGTGTGGCCATTCCACGGCATGGCGTCGTCGTCGCCGATCGTGCCGCCGAGGAAGGGGTTATCGCTGCCAAAGAAGCCGAACGCGGGATCGTTGGATGCCGGACCGCTGGGGTTGTAGGCGTCGTCGAAGGTGTAGCCGTTGATCAGGTTCTGCAGCGGCACCTGGAACCAGTTTTGGAACAGCCCGAAGTTCTCCCCGTTGCCCTGGGCGGTCAGCGCGTTGATGTAACCGATGAGCCGGTCCCACTGGGTGCTGCCGGTGATGACATCCGGCGGCGTCATCGGGTAACAGGTCTCCGCATCGCAGGAGCCGTCGACCGGGAGCTGCGCGGCCAGGAAGCCGGCGAGCTGGTACTGCAACCCGCCCATGCCCTGGTTGAAGTCCGGGAATGGCGCGAACAGGTTGGTCAGCATCGCGACCTTGGTCGGGTCACCGGTGTCGATGCCCCACAGGTTGGTCGAGCTCGGCACCCACCAGTTGCCGCCGAGGAAGTTGGAGCCGGCCAGCGAGTTGAGGGCGTCGACCTCATTGGCGGGGATGTTCGCGAAGTCGTAGAGCAGGTTGAGCGGGACATTCAGAATGGACTCGTCCACCAGCCGCGTCTCGATGCGCAGCGTCGGCAGGTGAATGGCCTTTTGCGCCATCGGCGTGACGGCGACCAGACCCGTCGCCGCCAACGCGGCCGCGGCCATGACATACGGACGCGCGGCAACCTGCATGGCGCGATCCCCCTCCGAATCGAAATAGCTGAATGGCTCCTGAAGCTAAACTCAGGAAGCCTCAGCTGTCCCTATCGACGGGGCGTCTCTTTTAAACCTCATATCTATCTGGCCAAACTCATATGCAATGTGGCGCGGAATGAATGGCGTTGAATTAACCCATTATTCGGGTGCCGTGATATAGGACCGGTCAGCGGCCGAGCCAGGCGCGGTTGCCGTAGGTGTCCAAATGCGCGACCTGCTCGACGGACACCCGAGTCGTCGGGCCGTAGCGCCCGCGCGGCCACCCGAGCGCCACCACGCAGCATGGCGTGACCGAACGCGGCAGGCCCAGAATTCTGCGGGCCTTACCCACTCCCCATAGCGGCAAGGTGATCAGCGACGCGCCCAAGCCCATGGCGCGCGCCGCCAATAAAAGGTTTTGCACGCTCGGGTAAATCGAGCCCCAATATCCCGACACCGCGGCGTGCGGCATCAGCGAATAGGGGGCGCGGCCTTCCCGGATCGTGAGCCGCAGGCATGCCACCACCAGAACCGGAATCTCGCTGAAGTGGTCGACCTGCCATTGCGCCGCGCGGATGACCTTGGCCAGCGACGGGTCGTCGTCGCCGGCGCTGCTGAGCAGTCCGCCGTAGGAGAATTTCCAGCCCTTGCGGTAGCGGCCGGCCAGCTTCTTGATCAACCGCCGGTCCTTGACGACGATGAACTCCCAGTTCTGCCCGTTGGCGCCGGTTGGTGCGCGTAGCGCCAGCTCGATGCACTTCAACACGACCGCGTCGTCCACCGGCTCGGCGTGCACTCGGCGTATCGCCCGCTGAGTCAGCATCGCCTCTTGCAGCGGCATGTTCAGCCCGGCCAGCGCGTCGGCGGTGGGCGGCGCCACCCGGAAGGCGTCGGCGTAGGGGTTCGGCGTGTCAGTCATGTGTCAGTTGTGAGGGTTGTCGAGCAGTCAGGTTGCCGCGGCGGCGGTGTTGACCGCATGCAACAGGATATTGGCGTCGACGATCCTCATGCGCCGCGGCGCTGTCGCCGGACCAGTTCCTCATCCTCGAGCCGCCTGATGACGACGAGCGTGTCGTCATCGAGTGTCACCGTCGTCCGCACTTCGACAGCATAGGCATCATGTTCGTTGTCTCGCGGCGATCGAGCCGCTTGCGTTGGCGGTCGCAAGGTCTCCGGCAGGGCATCACGCGTGTTCGCTGACCCACCGGGCGGTGAAGTCCTGGACATCCGGTATGCCGTGGGCGAATTCGCGCGCGATGAAGCTTTCGACGGTCCCGCCGACCAGCGGGACCTTGAATTCCACGCTCCCGTTCAACGTCAGCAGCGAACCGTCGGCGGTCGGCGTGACCGAGGCCGCGGCTGAGCCGGACCCCGGCGCCCCGGACACGGCGACGGCGATCTCCCCGCGGAGTTGATCGCCCGACGGCGTCCACGTCTCGGTGTGCCGGACCTTGATGTCGCGCCGGTAGAACTTCGAGACGATCCCGGGCAGCAGGTCGCGGCCGAGGTCCTGGGTGGTGGTCACCCGCACGGTCCGATCGTCGTCGACGACCAGGGACTCCAGCGTGGTGCCGCCGCTCATGGTGCCGAGCCGGGCCAGCCAGTAGTCCTCGGCGCTGAACGCCGCGTGGACCTGCTCGACACTGGCAGGCGAGGAGACCGAGACATCGAACGGACGCGGCATCGTCTATCGGTCCTCAACCGGTTCCTGGCCCGGCAGCGCCGAGTTCTTGGCCAACAGCCGGTCCGCCAGGCGGCCGGCGAAAGTCCGCGTCAGCTCGAGCTGTTCGGGCTGAATGTTGGTCGGCGGAAGCTTCAGACCCAGGGATTTCTTGCGGTACTCCCCCGTGCCGAGATAACTGGTCAGCGCCAGCATCGAGCGAAGGTTGTCGCCGGGGTAGGTGAAGTGGATTTCGTCGACGTATCGGCCGCCCTGTTCCTCGGCAAGCTCACGCACCCCTTCGAGGTTCGCCTGCCAGAACGTGCGGCAGACGACGAACACTGCAAACGGCTTGCCGGACAACAACTTACGCGCCTCATCCGACTTCAGGAACGAGCGTAGCGGCATGCTGACGTTGTCCCACCAGGTGGGCGACCCGATCAGGATCAGGTCGTAGTCGCCGTCGCGCACCGTGTCCGGGGTCTCGATCTGCCCGATCTCGTTGCGTTTCTGAGCGTTCAGCACGCTGAGCATGTCGGGCCATACCCGGCGCATCGGGAAGCGGGAGAACTTCGGGGAGTACTTCGGGTCGGTGAACGTGATCTCGGCTTCGCTGACCTCGCACCCGCGGCCGCGGAAAACCTCACCCGCCGCCTCGAGGACCTTGTGCGCCTGCCCGGTGTAGGAGTAGTACAGCAGCAACACCCGCGGCGGCCGAGCGCCGCTACTGGTCGTATCCGTCATGGCTTCCTCCATCTCCACATGTCGCACACTAGGGTTAAGCGCCGTGACCGACAAAGTTTCCATCGACCTCAGCGGTCCGTCGCAGACGATGCTGACCACCTTGTACTGCAAGGCGCTCGACGCCGACTGGGACCGGCCGATCCTTGGCGACGAGTACGCCAAGGCGGCGGTGGCCCGAATCGACTACGACTGGGACGAACTCAAGGTCTCCGACCGCTGGACGCCGCTGGTGACGGTGCGGACCGCGCAGTTCGACGTGTGGACGCGCGAGTTTTTGGCCGCCCACCCCGACGCCACCGTGATCCACGTCGGCTGCGGCTTGGACAGCCGGGTGTTCCGGCTGGATCCCGGGCCCGGCGTGCAATGGTACGACGTCGACTATCCAGCGGTCATTTCGTTGCGCGAGAAGGTTTTTCCGAGCCGGCCGAACTACCACCTGGTTGCCACACCGGCGACCGATCCGTCGTGGCTGGACCAGATCCCGGCCGACCGGCCGACGCTGCTGCTGGCGGAGGGCATCAGCATGTACCTGACCGAGGACGACGGCACCGAGTTGCTGCAGCACGTCATCGACCGGTTCGGGAGCGGCGAGATCCAGATCGACTACTACAGCCGGCTGGTGGTGCGGTCGCAGAAAACCCACCGCCTGCAACGTCAGTCCGGTTCGACGCTGTACTGGGGCGTCAACAAGCCGTCCGACGTACTCGACCGGTTGACCGGGGCCCGATTGGTCGACGGTGTGACGTTTTTCGACGCCAGCACGTTCGGCCGCGCGTCGGGGGTCTTCCGGTTGATGCGCCACCTTGTCCGCCCGCTGCCGCCGCTGCGCCGAACCTTCCAGTACCACCGCTACGCCTACGGACCGCTCAGCTGACGGTCGCGTGCTGCTCGGCAACCTCGACGAGCAATGACCGGATGGCCTCGATCGACTTCTCCGGTTCCGGCCCGTGCGAGTGGTATTCGACGTTGAGTTGATCGGCGTAGATCTGGGTGAAGTAGATCTCGATGCCCGCGCTGACCTGAAAGTACAGCTCGCCGTGCGTCGCGGTGACCTCGACACCTTCGGGTGTGCGCACCGGGGGCACCAAACCGTTGTCGGACAACAACACAACGTCGGGCATGCCCGGCGCGTTGCCGACATACTGCGGGCTGAAGTGTAGGCGCGACTGCTGGATCACGCCCTCGTCGAGGTCGCCCTTGAAGGTTGCCGCGATGCCTCGGGCCAGCTCGACCACCGTGGTCTTCTGGTTGATCTCGGCGAGGTAGGTGCCCAACCCGACCGGGTTGGTGCAGCCGGTCGCCGATACCGGCGGCGAGAGGAAGTAACGCAGATCGACGGTGTAGATGAACGGCACCGGGATGTTCAGCCTGCCCCGCACCTGCCACTCCGCGATCAGGATCGCGGCCGACAACACCGAGTGCAGACCCAACTTCTCGGCGCGGCAGAGTTCGACGATGGCATGCGTCTGGCTCTCGCTGAGCCGGCACGACACCATCGGAACACGCACGGGCGACGTGGGTTTCGCGCCGGTGTCGCCGCGCCGGGACGGCGGAAGGTCGTAGGCGAACAGCGCCGGCATGAACCGCTCGATGCCCGAACGCGGTCCTTTCTGGATGCCCCGGTCGGCCAGGACAGTCTCGATCGACTCCGGCGCGGGTTGCGCGGTGACCGGGCCGGTCTTCCCGTTGGTGACCAGATCCGTGTAGAAGGACAGCAATTCCTCGATCAGGCCGTACATGTGGTGGCCGTCGGCCAGCGCGTGGTGGACGTAGAGCGTGGGATGCGCTTGCCCGTCGCGGATGAACAGTCGCAGGTGCACCAGCGACTCGCCCTGGTCGAAATGCGGTGGCGGGTTGTCGATTTGCGACGCATCGACCTCGATCACCTCGAGCCCCGAGTGCATCAGGTCGTCGGCGACCAGCTCGTGACGGCCGTCGGCGCCGCGCTCCAGGCGCGCGGTGAGCACCGGGTGCGCCTCGAGCAGCAGGTCGAAGGCGTCCGTCAGCGCGTCAACGTCGATGGGACCTTCGAGGTGCGCGGCGAGGCCGACGAAGTTGTGCGTCTCGGCGAGCATTTCCTCGCTGAGCGCCAGCTTGCGGATGACCGACGATGGAAACACGTTCTGCCTTTCTGACTGCAGCCGATGTAAGTGTAGCGACGGACGGTGGCATCCGATGTCTGCCTGCCGCTGTTGCATTGCGGCACAAAGCCAAAGCGCTGCCCGATCGGTAGTGCCAGTCGTCAGACCGCGACGATGCGGATCAATTCCTCAAGCCCGGTAAAGTCCTCGGCGTTACGACTGTAGAGGTCCAGGCTATTGGCATGTGCCGTCGCAGCGATCAGCAGATCAGCGAATCGACTACGAGGCTTCCGTCCTGTGCGGACCACGGCGGCGACGACGAGACCGTAACTGCGCACGGCGGCCCCGTCGAAAGGAATGGGCTCCAGTCTCGACTCCACCTCCTGCAATCGGGCCTGGCGCTTGGCCGCCTCGATCGGCGTCGCGGCCAATAACGGACCGGCGGCCAGCTCGGCAGCCGTGACGGCCGAAATCGCCATCTCCTCGGGCAGTGCGGCAACGACCTCAGGATCATGCCAGTCGACGACGACCGACGTGTCCAAAAGACCAGGTGCCACCTCAGAGACCCTGGTCGATCAAACGATCGACGTCGGCGCGGAACTGACGATGATCAATGCGCACCGCGGCACTGGCTAGTGCCGCGACTTCGTCGCGCGTGATGAATGTGCGGCGAACGGCCCGCGTCGGGCGAAGTTCGGCCACCGGTTCGCCATTGCGCGTCACCACGAACGTCTCGCCGGCCACCACCGCGTCGATCACCTTCGCATTGTCATTGCGGAGATCGCGCTGCGCGATAATCTTGGCCATGTGTGCGACTGTAGCATACTGTGCTACAGCCTGCTACACAGCTTGTCTTACGACAAGTCCACCAATTCCATGTCGTCGCTGCCGGAGTCCATCTCGTCCGCGGCGAGTGCTTCCCGGATCAGATCCAGCAGGTCTCGCGAGAATCCGTCGGCCAGCGACTGCACGTGCACCGCATCGACCTTGCGGGTGTCGTACCACCAATCCAGGTGCAGCACACCGCCCGAGCGGAACACCCGAAGCTCGATCGCGTGACCGAGGCCCGGAATCGCCTCGCGCACCGGCAAAGCGGTGTCGGAGTCGAACTGGACGGCGACGTCGTCGCCCAGCGCCGGCAGCTCGGGAATCGTGCCGATGTAGTTGAAGAAGATGTCCGACTGCCGGGTGGCGCCGAGCGCCCGTGCGGTGGGCCCGTACAGGTAACGCAGCAGCCCGTAGCCGATGCCGTAGTGCGGCACCGCAGCCAGCGTCTCGTGCACGTCGTCGAGCGCCTGCTTTGCGCTGGCGCCGTTGGCCTTGGCGCAGTTGAGCGCAACCGGATAGACGGTGTTGAACCAGCCGACCGTGCGGCGAAGATCGACGTCGGGCTTGAGCACCGAGCGGCCCTCGCCGCTGAGGTCGACGGCGACCGTCCCTTCGCCGACCGCGGCCGCGATCGTCTGACCGAGGGCGGCCAGCAGCATCTCGTCGATCGGCACCCGAAGCCGCCGGCGGGCGTCGTCGATCTCGGTGGTCTCGGCGACGGTCAATGTCGTTGCCAGCCGCGACAAATCGGCCACGCCGGGCGCCTCGTCGGTACCGTCGCCGGCGACCCGCAGGCTCGCGCCGCTCGCGGTCTGCAGCCAGAAGTCGCGGCTCTCGACGACGGCCGGGTGCACGGCCAGCGCCGCGGCGCGCTGCGACCACTCGGACCACGTGATGGTAACCGGTTGCAGCGCAACCTGTTCGCCGGCCAGCTTCTGACCGAACGCGGTGAAGATGTCGGTCAGCAGGATGTCGCGGGACGCGGCGTCGGCCGCGATCGCCGGCACGCTGAGCGCGAGGAAGCACGAGCCACCTTCGACGCCTTGCACATACGTGGCGACCAGCGGCCGGCTGGACAGATCCTGGGTGCGGATCTGCTCCTGCAGGATGCCCAGCACCGCTTCGCGCTCCGGCGGGCTGCCCGCTGCGACGCCATCGGGCAGCGACGCGGTGGCCAACTCGACCAGCTCCTCGGGCTCACCGATGACCTGCTCCCAGGTGCCCGCCCGTTCCACCAGCCGAACACGCAGCGCCTCATGCTGATTGACGACGGCGGTGAGCACCGCGCGGATGTCGTCGACCTGCACGTCGGAGCGGACCTGCAGGATCAGCGGAACCCGCCACTGGGCGTGGTCGGCGACCCCGTGCTCGAGGAAGTAGGAGATGTTCGGCGGCACCGGCGGATGGGTGAGGTCGCCGAGTGACTGACGGCCCAGACCGCCGGCGGCGTACCGGGCCGTCAACGCCTTGGCGAGCGCGGCCACGGTCTGGTTCTCGTAGAGATCCTGCGGGGTGAGGTCCAGGCCTTCGTTGCCCGCGGTCATCGCGACGCTGATCGCGACCAGCGAATCACCGCCCAGCTCAAAGAAGTTGGCCTTGCGGTCGACGGTGGACAGCCCGAGGCACTGTCCCCAGATCCGCTGCAGGGTGGCTTCCATCGGCGACTGGCCGTTCTTGGCCGCGGCTGCCTGCTCGGCGGTGCCGGTCGCGGCGCTCGCCCCGTTGCCCGCGGCCGCGTCACCCGTCCACACGTTGGTGCGATGTTCGATCCAATGCCGTTGCCGCTCAAAGGGATAGCCGGGCAGCGTGATCAGCTGCGCCGACTGCCCGCCGCGCAGCGGTGACCAGTCCACCTCGACGCCGGCCGACCAGAGCTGGCCGAGCGCGAGCAGGAAGGCGTCCCGGTCGTCGCGGTTCTGCGCGTGATGGCGCATCAGGCGTACCGCGCGGTGTCCGCCTCCCCACCGGGGATGCCGGCTGGCCGACGACGTCAGCGTGCCGCCGGGGCCGACCTCGACCAGGACGCGGTTCGGGTCGCCGAGCAGCACGTCGACCTCGTCGGCGAACCGCACGGTCGAGCGCACCTGGCGGGCCCAGGTTGCCGGGTTGGTGGCCTCACTGGGAGCCAGCCAGGTCCCAGTCACGTTGGACAGCAACGGAATCTGCGGTTCGCTTAGCGTCTGGCGGGACAGGAAGCCGGTGAACTCCGGGATCATCGAATCCATCAGGCGCGAGTGGAACGCGTGCGACGTCCGGACCCGGCGCGCCACGACGCCCTTCTCGGTGAGGCGTTCGCTGAACTGGCGAATGCCCTCCTCGGATCCGGCGACGACGCAGCCGCCCGGCTCGTTGATCGCGGCGATGTCGACCTCGCCGTTCAGGTACTCGGCGACCGCCTCGGGGCTCAGCGCCACTGCCACCATGACACCGCGCGGCGCGGCGTGCATCAGGCGGGCCCGCATCGACACCACCTTGATGGCGGTCTCGATGTCGAAGACGCCGCCGATGGCGCCGGCCACGTACTCACCGATGCTGTGACCGGCCAGCGCGGCGGGCCGCACACCGTAGCTCTCGGTCAGCTTGGCCAGCGCGTACTCGACGGTGAACAGCGCGGGCTGGGTGCGGTCGGTGCGCTCCAGGTTGCGCGCCGTGCCCTCGAAGATCTCGGCGCGCAGGTCGACGCCGAGCTCCTCGCCGAAGCCGGCCGCGCACTGGTCGAAGTGCTCGGCGAACACCGGTTCGTGGTCGTAGAGCCCGCGGGCCATCCCGATGTGCTGCGCGCCCTGGCCCGGGAACAGAAAGACGACGCGGTCGGAATCCTTTGCACTGGAATCCTTTGCACTGGGCTCGGATTCACCGATGAACACGTTGTCGTGCTCGCCGGCCTCCAGCACCGCGATCGCGTCCTGGGTGTCGTTGACCACCGCCGCCATCCGGATGGTGTCCTTACGGCGGCGGGTCAGCGTGTAGGCGACGTCGGCCAGATTCGCGTGACCTTCCGCGCCGTTGTCCAGCTCGGCGGCCAGCGCCTTGCGCGACTGCTCCAGCGCGTCGGTGCTGCGCGCCGACATCAACAGCACCTGCGGGCCCGACGTGGGAGTCGACGCCGGCACCGGGGGCGCCTCCTCGAGTACCAGGTGCGCATTGGTGCCACCGACGCCGAACGAGCTGACCCCGGCGCGCAGCACACCATCCCACTCCCACGGGCCGTATTCGCTGCGCACCTTGAAAGGTCCACGGTCCAGGTGCAATTCGGGGTTCGGGCTGGTGTAGTGCAGCGTCGCGGGGATGGCCCGGTGCTTGAGGCACAGGATCGCCTTGATCAGGCTGGCGATCCCGGAGGCCGACTCCAGGTGACCGATGTTGGACTTGACCGAGCCGACGTAGCAGGGCCCGGAGCGGGTCTGCTCGGAGACGTCGAAAGCCTGTCGCAGACCTTCGATCTCGATCGGGTCACCCAGCGGGGTGCCGGTGCCGTGCGTCTCGACATAGCTGATCTCCGACGCGTCCACCTCGGAGATCGCGTGCGCCTCGGCGATAACGTCGGCCTGGCCGGCCGCAGTCGGCGCGGCGTAGGTCATCTTCGTCGAGCCGTCGTTGTTCAGCGCCGAGCCGCGGATCACGGCATGGATGCGGTCGCCGTCATCGACGGCGTCCTGCAGCGCCTTGAGCACGACCACGCCGACACCGCTGCCGAAAATCGTTCCGTCGGAGCGGGCGTCGAACGGCCGACAGTGACCGGTCGGCGACACCATCGAACCGGGGGCGTACCAATATCCGACGTGATGCGGGATGCGCAGCGACGCACCTCCGGCCAGCGCCAGCTCGCACTCGCCGTTGAGGATGCTTTGGCAGGCCAGGTGCACCGCCACCAGCGCCGACGAGCAGGCCGTCTGCACCGACAGGGCGGGGCCGCGCAGGTTCAGCGCGTACGCCACCTTGGTGGCCAGGTAGTCCTTGTCGTTCTGCATCGACAGCTCGACCATGTCGAACGTGATGCCTTGTCCCATAACCACATTCGGGTCGCGGTTGGACATGATGTTGTGCAACAGGTAGCCGCTGGTGGTGCTGGTCGCATACACACCCACCGTGCCCTCGATCTCGGCCGGGTCGTAGCCGGCGTCCTCGATCGCGTGGACTGCGGTCTGCAGGAACAGGCGGTGCTGCGGATCGGTCGAGCGCGCCGCCTGCGGCGTGAAACCGAAGAAGTCGGCGTCGAATTCGTCGATGCCGTCCATCAGCGCGGCGCGACGCACGTACGCGTGATTCGAGAGTGTCTTCTCGGGAATGCCCTCGGCCAGCAGGTCGTCTTCGGCAAGCGTGACGATCGACTCTTCGCCGCGGCGCAGGTTGTCCCAGAATGCCGACAGCGTGTTGGCGCCGGGCAAACGGGCCGCCATGCCGACCACCGCGATCGCGTTGGGCGGCAATTCGCTGTTGCTGGTCACACTCGATCTCCTACCTTTCGCCGAGCCGCCGCACGCTGCCGGGCCGCGGCGCGTTGCTTGGCTCGATCACGAACTCCACCGCCGCTGTCGGCCTTGTCGTCGGTCTCGAGGCCCAGCTGGCGGATCAAGTCGGCGGTCAATGCGGTCAACGAGGCACCCTGCAGCAGCAGGGCCACCGGCGGTTCGACACCGAAGTCGCCACGAACAGTGTTGCGGATCCGCACGGCCATAAGCGAATCCATGCCCAGCTCGGTCAGCGGCTGATCGGCGTCCAGCGTGCTGCCCTTCGGGTAGCCCATGATGGCCAGGATGCGGGTGGCGAGCCGCCCGACGACGACCCGGCTCACCTCGGCGGCGTCCAATTCCCGCAGCGCGTCGGGGCCGGCCCAGTCGTCGTCCTCGTCGTCGATGTCCAGTTCGGCGGCCAGCTTCGAGAAGAAGCCGAGCTGCTGGATCTCCGGGAACGCGGCCGCGGCCCGGTCCAGCCGCAGCCGGGCCACCCCGATGTTGGTCGGCTGGCTGGTCAGGATCGCCTCCAGCGCCTCGATGCCCTCCGGCGGCGAAATCGGGTCCAGCGCACTGAACGTCAGCGAGCGGGCGACGCCGATGTCGGACCACTGGCCCCAGTTGATCGTGATGGCGGGCAGCCCGGCCGCGCGTCGCCAGTCGACCAGGCCGTCGAGCCAGGCGCTGGCCGCGGCGTAGGCACCCTGCCCGGGCGCACCCAGCAGCGACGACGTCGACGAGAAGCCGACCCACCAGTCGAGTTCCTTGCCGGCGGTCGCGACATGCAGTCGCAGCGCGCCGTTGGCTTTGGGCGTCCACACCCGCTCGAGACTGTCCTGGGCAAGCCCGGCGACGATCTGGTCGTCCAGCACGACGGCGCTGTGCATCAGGCCGCGCAGCGCACACCCGGTCTCTTCGGCCGAGCTGACCAGTTTCTCGGCGACACCGGGCGCGGCGATATCGCCCAGCACGACGGCGATTTGGGCGCGCTGCCCGAGTTCTGAGACCAGCGCCTGCGCCTCGTCCGAAGGCTCGGAGCGCCCGTTGAGCACCACGCGCCCGGCGCCCCTGTCGACCAGCCACCGGGCCATCGCCAGGCCGAGGCCGCGGAGACCACCGGTGATGATGTAGGAGCCGTCCGGCCGGACGACGGTGTCGGTCTTGGCTGCTGCCAGTGTCGCGCGGGAAAGCCGTTTGGCGTAACGCTTTTCGTCACGCCAGGCGATCACGTCGTCGCCGGCCAGCCCGAATTCGGTACTCAACGAGCTGACGTTGTCCCCGGCCAGGTCCACCAGCGTGGTGCGCAGGTCCGGGTGCTCGTAGGCCAGCACCCGGATCAGACCGGTCAGGGCGCTGATCGACGGGTCGCCCGACTCGCCGTCGTTGACGGCCAATCCGTCGCGGGACACCACCCACAGCCGTGGCGGTTTGCCGTGCCAGCCGGTGAGGATCGTGCGCACCGTCGACGCGACTCCCCAGGTCAGGTCGCGGCCCCGGCCCGCCGCGTCGCCGGACTCGGAGCCGTCGAACGACTGCCGGCCCGCGAAGACGACCACGCCGACCGGCGGCAGCTCGGCGTCGCCGGCGGCCTGCGAAAAGGCTTCCAGCACGGCCGATTCCTGCGACAGGTCGGCGGTGAGCACCCGTCGGGTCGGCGACCCGAATGCGGCGGTGAATTCCTTGGCGACCGCCTCGGACTCGGCGCCGTCGGTGAGCACCAGCCAGCTGCCGTCCGGGGCCGCCGCTGACGTGTCGACCGGAGTCTCGACCCATTCGGTGTCGAAGATCTTCTGCTCCAACGGCATTGGCACCGTGCGGCGCTGCACACGCTGCAGGTAGATGCCACTGATCTCGGCGGTGGGCGTGCCCGCCTCGTCGGTGATCAGCACGCGGCCGTTGATGCCTGCGCCATCTGTACTGGTCAACTCGGCGCGGCACCGGGCGCGACGCCCGACCTCGCCGAACACCCGGATCTTCTCGAATGACACCGGCAGATAGGTGGCCTCGTCGGCGTCGGCCAACGATTCGCTGGACAGCGCGGCGGCCAGGCCCTGCAGCGCCGCGTCCAGGAGCACCGGGTGGATGCGGTACGCACGATGCGGAGTCGCCTCGTCGGGTAGGACGATCTCGGTCTCCGACGTGCCGCCCGCCCGGCGGACGATGCGGGTCAGTGCGGCGAACGCCTGCGCGTGGTGCAGACCGGTGGCGCGCAGCGCGGAGTAGAGGTCCGCGGGCGAGAGCACGGTGCCGGGCTCCGACCCGGCGGGCGGCACGGCCGGTGGTTCCGACTGGCCCACTTCGACTTTCGCGACCGCGTGACGGATCCAGGCGCCGCTCGCCGAGCGCGAGTGGATTTCGACGCGGATCTCGTCGCCGTCCTTCTCGCCGCGGGTCAGCTGCGTGGTGAGCTGGGTGGAGTCGGCCAGCGGCAGCATCTGCTCGACCTCGACGCCGACCGACACCGACGTGACGGGCAAGCCGAGGGCCTCGCTGGCGGCGGCCAGGGCGATCTCGCCGAAGCCGGTGCCGGGCATCACCGGTTGACCGTGCACCTTGTGGTCGAGCAGGTACGGGACGGCTTCGGTGCCGACGTCGGCGGTGAAGACGTGGTCGCGGCCGGACGGCAACTCGACATGCGTGCCGAGCAGCGGGTGGGCGCTGGCCGCCTGCCGGGTCGTCGCCGTCGGCGCCGCCCAGTAGCGGACGTGCTGCCACGGGGTCGGCGGCAGGTCGACGAGTTGCTTTGTGCCGTTGGCACTCTGGGCTGCGGCGACCGGCGGCCGGACGGTGGCGAGCTGGGTGTGGAACGCCAGCGTCTCCGGGTTGTCGCGCGTCAGCGTTCCCGCAACCTGGGTGCCGCCGCGCGGCTTGGCCGCCTCCAGCGTGCCGTTGATGGCGTGGCTGAGCAGCGGGTGCGGGCTGACTTCGACGAACGCCGAGTGGTTTTCGGCCGCTGCGGCCACGGCCTGGCTGAACCGGACCGGGTTGCGCAGGTTGACCACCCAGTAGTCGGCGTCAAACGTCGCGGCCTCGTCGGACTTGCCGACCGTGCTGATCAACGGAATCTTCGGCGTCATCGGCTTCAGGTCGGCCAGTGCGTCTTTCAGCTCCGCCAGGATCGGGTCGACGGTCGGGTGATGCGACGCCACGTCCACCTCGACGCGGCGCGCCAGCTTGCCCTGCCCGTCGACGACCGCGATGGCCGCGTCGACCTGCTCGGGCGGGCCCGCGATCACCGTCTGCTGCGGCGCGGCATACACCGCCACCGTGATGTCGGGGTATTGCGCGACCAGCTTCTCGGCCTCGTCGGCGCCCAGTTCCAGTAACGCCATGGCGCCCTGACCGGACAGCCGCGACATCAGCTTCGACCGCGTGGCAATGACTTTCAGGCCATCGGCGGGGCTCAGCGCACCGGAGACCACCGCGGCGGTCACCTCACCCATCGAATGACCGATCACCGCGTCGGGCTCGACGCCATAGGAACGCCACAGCGCGGTCAGCGCGAGCTGCATGCCAACGAGAACCGGCTGGATCCGGTCGATGCCGACCACTGGCTCACCGGCCAGCAACACATCGCGCAGCGAAAAGCCAACCTGCGCAACGAAATCAGGCTCCAGCTCGTCGACCGCCGCAGCGAAGGCCGGTTCGTCGGCCAACAACTGCCGGCCCATGCCCGCCCACTGCGAACCCTGACCCGAATACAGGAACACGGTGCCCTTGCCACGCGGAACATCGTGCGGGGCAACAACTCCCGGGGTCGGCCGGCCGGCGGCCAGCGCCCGCAGCCCGGCCACCAGCTCGGCCCGGTCACGCGCGGACACGGTGGCGATCTTGTTGTGACGGGTGCGGTAAGCGTTCACGGTGTGCGCGATGTCGGCAACCGGCACCTCCGCGCCCTGGCCCGACATCCAATCCGCCAGTGCCGCAGCCCAAGCCGCGATCCGCTGCTCGCTCTTGCCGGAGATGCTCAGCGTGGTCACCGGTGAATCGGCGGCCGAGACGGGCACCGGGTCGGGACCTTGCTCGATCACGACGTGCGCGTTCGTCCCGCCGATGCCGAACGATGAGATAGCGGCGCGCCGGGGGCCCTCTTCGGCCGGCCACGGGCGCAACTCGGTGGGAACGAACATCCGCGTCGACTTGTGGTCGATCGCCGGATTCCATTGCGAGAAGTTGAGGTTCGGCGGAATCTGCGCCCGCTGCACCGACAGCGCGGCCTTGATGAAGCCGGCGATACCGGCCGCGGCCTCGAGGTGGCCGAAGTTGGATTTCACGGCACCCAGGGCACAGTCGCCGTCGCCCTTGCCGTACTGGTCGGCCAGCGCCTCGAACTCGATCGGGTCGCCCAACCCGGTTCCGGTGCCGTGCGCCTCGATGTAGTTGACCGAGCGTGCTTGCACGTCACCGCTGCGCAGCGCGGCCTTGATGACGTCTTGCTGCGCAATGGTATTGGGCGCCGTCAGGCCGTTGGACCGGCCGTCCTGGTTGACCGCGGAGCCTCGCACCACGGCGAGCACCCGGTCGCCGTCACGCACGGCGTCGGTGAGGCGCTTGAGCACCACGACGCCGCAGCCTTCGCCACGGACGAACCCGTCGGCGCGCGAGTCGAACGAGTAGCACCGGCCGTTGGGAGACAGCATTCCCCACTTGGACATCGCGATCTGGGTTTCCGGGCGCAGGATCAGGCTGGCCCCGCCGGCCAGGGCCAGGTCGCTTTCCCGCAGCCGCAGGCTCTGGCAGGCCAGGTGGATCGTCACCAGCGACGACGAGCACGCGGAGTCGATCGCGACCGCCGGTCCGCGCAACCCCAATAGGTAGGCGATCCGCCCGACGGCCACCGCGTGCGCGTTACCGGTCGCGGAGTAGGCGTCGATGGCGTCCGGGTTGGCCGCCGAAATCGTCTGGTATTCCCCGTAATACACGCCCATCAGCACGGCGGCGCGCACACCGGACAGATCCTCGGTCGCGATCCCGGCATGCTCGAGCGCTTCGTAGGCCACCTCCAGCATCAACCGCTGCTGGGGATCCATCGCCTCGGCCTCGCGCGGCGAGATACCGAAGTAGTCGGCGTCGAAGCCGGACACGTCGGACAGGAAGCCGCCCCACTTGGACGACATCCGGCCGGGCGCGAACTGGTCCGTGTCGTAGAACTCGTCGGCGTTCCAGCGGTCCGGCGGGATCTCGCGGATCCCGTCGCCGCCGTTGGCCAGGAAGTTCCAGTAGCCCTCGGGACCGTTGGCGTCGCCGGGGAAACGGCATCCGATGCCCACCACCGCGATCGGCTCGGCGGCGACGACCCGCGAAGAACTGTCGAACTTCTGGGTGATCGCGTCCCGCTGTTCGCCGGACATCGCCGAAACTCTGTCGTAAATGGTCGCCATCAGAAGATTCTTCCCATCACAAAAGACCGCCGTCAGTGCTCGCCGAGGCCGATTCGACGCTCTCGAACAGGTCATCCAACACGCTGCGTTCCGGCTCGGCCGCTGAACCGCCGGAATCCTCCTCCGGCACGTCCGCGGGCGCAAGCAGGCCGGCCACGTACGTCGCCAACGACGCGATGGTCGGGTGGTTGAACAGCATGTTCGCCGACACGTCCAGGCCGACCAGCTTCTTGGTCTCCTTGAGCACCGTCATGGCCATCATCGAGTCCAGGCCCAGTTCGGGGAACGGCGCGTCGAGGCTGATCGACGACGGCGACATCCTCAGTTCGCGGCCCAGGATGGCCTGCAACCGGGTCTGCAGTTCGGCGAGCCGCTCCTCGGCCGACAGCGTCGACCAGTCGGGAGGCGCACCCGCCGCCGACCCCGCATCCTCGACGGTGATCCGGTGTTCGACGCTGGGGGCGCCGAATTCCGCGACGATCTGTTCGAAGTAGGCGAGTTCGCGGAACTCCGGGGTGGCCGCAACCACGCGGTCGAGCCGCAGCCGTCCGACGCCTACCCGGTTGAGCGGGCCGCCGACCAGGGTCTGCAACGCCTCGATGCCCTCGTCGGGGGTGATCGGGTCGAGCACGCTGTAGGTCAGCTTGCTGCTCATGCCGACGGCCGACCACTGTCCCCAGTTGATCGCGGTGGCGGGTCGCCCGCTGGCCCGCCGCCAGGTCATCAGCGCGTCGAGCCACGCGTTACCGGTCGCGTAGGCCAGCTGACCCGGCAGGCCGAGCATGGTGGCCATCGACGAGAAGCCGACCCACCAGTCCATCTCCTTGTCAGCCGTCGCGGCGTTGAGCCGCAACGCGCCGGCCACCTTGGGCGTCCAAACCCGTTCCAGCCCTTCGCGGGTCAGGGCACTGACCAGACCGTCGCCGGTGACGCCGGCGCCGTGCACGAGCCCGCGCAGTGGCTTGCCGGTTTCCTCGGCCGCGGCCACCAGCCGCTCCGCGGTGCCCGCGGTGGCGATGTCGCCGGCCACGAAGACGACGTCGGTGCCTAAGCCGGCCAGGTATTCGCGCTGCTCGTCGGACGGTTCGCGGCGGCCGTTGAGCACGATGCGGCCCGCGCCCTGCTCCACCAGCCAGCGGGTGACGACGGTGCCCAGACCGCCGAGGCCGCCGGTGATGATGTAGGAGCCGTCCGGTCGGACCACCGCATCGTGGCGGCCGCCGTCCAGCGTGGCGCGCACCATCCGCTCGACGTAGCGGCCGTCCTCGCGCAGCGCCACGACGTCGTCCCCGGTCGAGGCGGCGAGTTCATGAGTCAGCTGATCCACGACGTCACCACTGCCGATGTCGAGCAGCGTGGCGCCGAGGTCGGGTTCGCCGGCCAGCACGCGGGCCGCTTCGCCGGGGAACCGCCAGTTGCGGATCAGGCCTTTGAGCGCGCCGATCGCCGGATCGCCCGGCTCGTCGTCGTGCACCGACAGCCCGTCGCGGGTGACCAGCCACAGCCGCGGCGAGGTGCCCTTCCAGCCGTCGACGGCCGCGTGCGCGGCGGCGGAGATGTCGAGAACCAGGTCGTGGGCGCGGCGCAGCGCGGCCTCGGCGGCAAGACCGTCGAACGGCCGCTTGGCCAGCAGCACGACGATGCCGACGGGCTGCGAGTCGGCGGTCTTGGCGAACACCTCGGCCACCGCGGACTGGTCGCCCAGCGGGGCGCTGATCGCCCGCCGCGTCGACGAGGTGAGCTTGTCGACGAGCTGGGTTGCGAGTTCGGTTGTCGCGTCGGCCGTGTCAGATTCGGCCAGCACCACCCAGGTGCCGTCGGCCACGGCGTCACCTTCGGCCGCCGGGCTCTGCACCCAGGCGGCGTCGAAGATCTTCTGCTCCAACGACAGCGGCACGCTGGCCAGGTCGACCGGTTTCAGCTCGACACCGGTCAGCTCGGCGAGCACGGCACCGGCGTCGTCGGTGAGCACGACACGGCCGCGTTCGTCGGCCAGCTCGGTCTGCACGCGCGCCCGGCCGCGGATCGGGGCGAACACCCGGATCGTCTCCACCGAAACCGCTTGGTAGGACGCGTCTTTCGACTCGACCGGGATCGCGGCGGCCAGTTGCCGCAGGGCCGCGTCGAGCAGCACCGGGTGGATGCGGTACTCGGCGTGATCGGCGACCTCGTCGGGCAGCGCGATCTCGGTGCCCGGCCCGGCGGCCTGGCCGGCCGGCGCGCCCTGCTGGGTCACGTCGGCGACCGCGTACCGCGCCCATTTGCCACCGGCCGAGCGGGCTTGAATCTCAACGCGATTCACGTCCGGGCTCAGCGAAAGCTGCGTGGTGACGCGGGTCTGGGAGTCCAGGATCAGCGGCCGCTCGATGGTGAGCTTGCTGACCGCGGAGTCGCCCATCACCTGGGCGGCGGCGGCCAACGCCATCTCGGCGAAGCCGGCGGCCGAGACCACGGCTTGGCCGCCAATGGTGTTGTCCGCCAGCCACGGCAGTGTCTCCACACCGATGTCGGTCTGCCACACGTGCTCGTGGCCGGACGGCAGTTCGACGTGGACGCCCAGCAGCGGGTGGACGCCTGCCAGCCGCTGGCCGGCGGGCTTCTTCTCGACCCAGTAGCTGCCGTGCAGCCACGGCGAGGTCGGAATGTCGACGCGGCGACGGCCCTCGCCGTCACCGGTCACGCCGATGGTCGCGAGTTGCTCGTGGACGGACAGCGTTTCGTCGTCGCCGCGCTTCATCGCCGCGGTGACGGCGAACTGGTCGCGGGGGCCCACCGACGCCAGCGTCTCGCCGATGCCGTGGGTGAGCAGCGGGTGCGGACTGATTTCGACGAACGTGGCGTGCGTTGCGGCCGCCTTGGCGACGGCCTGGCTGAACCGCACCGGGTTGCGCAGGTTGACCACCCAGTAGTCGGCGTCAAACGTGGCACCGCCGTCGGCCTGACCGACCGTGCTGATCAACGGGATTCGCGGCGTCGACGGCTTCAGATCGGCCAGCGCGTCTTTCAGCTCGGCGAGAATCGGGTCGACGGTCGGGTGGTGCGAGGCCACGTCGACCTCGATGCGCCGGGCCAGCAGCCCTTGGGCGTCGACCGCGGCGATCGCGGCGTCGACCTGCTCGGGCGGGCCCGCGATCACCGTCTGCTGCGGCGCGGCATACACCGCGACCGTCACGTCCGGGTACTGCCCGGCCAGCTTCTCGGCCTCGTCGGCGCCCAACTCGACCAGCGCCATCGCACCCTGACCGGACAGCCGCAGCATCAGCTTCGACCGTGTCGCAATCACTTTCAGGCCATCGGCCGGGCTCAGCGCACCCGAGACCACCGCGGCGGTCACCTCGCCCATTGAATGACCGATCACCGCGTCGGGCTCGACACCGTAGGAACGCCACAGCGCGGTCAGCGCAAGCTGCATACCGACCAGCACCGGCTGGATCCGGTCGATGCCGACCACCGGCTCACCGGCCAGCAACACATCACGCAGCGAAAAACCAACCTGCGCAACAAAATCAGGCTCCAGCTCATTCACCGCCGCAGCGAAGGCCGGCTCCTCGGCCAACAACTGCCGGCCCATACCCGCCCACTGCGAACCCTGACCCGAATACAGAAAGACCGTGCCCGAGCCGTTCGGCTTCTCGGATGCCTCGACGACACCGGTGGCGGGTTCACCGGCGGCCAGGGCGCGCAATCCGGCGACGGCCTGCTCGTGGTCACGCGCCGCGACGGCGGCGAAGTTGCGGTAGCGGCCGCGGTAGTTGTTGACGGTGTTCGCCACGTCCGCCAGCGGCACGTCGGCGCCCGCACCGGACATCCAGTCGGCCAGCATCTCGGCGATCGGCGCGATGCGCGCCGGCGTCTTGCCGGAGATCACCAGCGTGCTGACCGGCGGCTCCGGTTGCGCCGCAACCGGTTCGGCGACTGGGGCCTGCTCGAGGACGATGTGGGCGTTGGTGCCGCTGACGCCGAACGACGAGACGCCCGCGCGACGCGGCCGGCTCACCTGCGGCCACGGCATGCCGTCGGCGGCGATGGTGAATTTCGATGCGCCGGCACCGGCGTTCGGGGTCAGCCCGGTGAAATGCAGGTGCGGCGGAATGAACCCGTGCTTCATGCTCAGCACGGTCTTGATGAAGCCGGCGATACCGGCCGAGTTCTCCAGGTGGCCCAGGTTGGTCTTCACCGAGCCGAGCACCAGCGGCGCCGACTCGTCGCGCTGACCGAAAACCGCACTCAGCGCGTCGAGTTCGATCGGGTCACCCAACGCGGTACCGGTGCCGTGCGCCTCGATGTAGTCGATCTCCGACGGCTCCAGCCGGGCCGACGCCAGCGCCGCCCGCATCACGGCTTGCTGCGCGGGGCCGCTGGGAACGGTTTGGCCGCTGCTCGGGCCGTCCTGGTTGACGGCCGACCCGCGCACCAGGGCCAGCACGGTATCGCCGTCGCGCTCGGCGTCGCTGAGCCGCTTGAGCACCACCACGCCGCAGCCCTCGCTGCGCACGTAGCCGTCGGCGGTGGCGTCGAAGGTCTTGCACTGGCCGTCCGGGGCCAGCATTCCCCACCGCGAGCAGGCGATGCTGTTCTCCGGGGACAGGATCAGGTTGGTGCCGGCGGCCAGCGCCTGATCCGTTTCACGGCGGCGCAGGCTCTGGCAGGCCAGGTGGATGGCGACCAGCGACGACGAGCAGGCGGTGTCGAGCACCACGGCCGGCCCATGCGTCCCAAGGAAGTACGACAACCGGCCGGCGGCGAAGTTCGACGCACTGCCGAACACCAGATAGGGGTCGAAGTCTTCCGGTCGCCCTCCGCCGGCAGTGGACAGCCAGTAGTAGTCGCTGGTGGTCAGCCCGACATAGATGCCGGTCTGGCTGTGGCGCACGGCCTTCGGAGTGAGGCCGGCGTTTTCCAGTGCCTCCCAAGCGACTTCGAGCAGCAGCCGTTGCTGCGGGTCCATCCCGATCGCCTCGCGCGGGGAGATCCCGAAGAACTCGGCGTCGAACTGGTCGGGCTGCCAGGAGGTGAGGAAGCCGCCCTCCCGGTTGGCGATCGTGCCCGGTCGGGTGTGGTCCTCGGTGTAGTAGGCGTCGGCGTCCCAGCGGTCCTCGGGGACGCGGATCACGCCACTGGCCCCGTCGCGCAGCAGCTGCCAGTAGTCGGTAGGACTGCTCACCCCACCCGGCAGCCGGCAGGCCATGCCCACCACGGCAATCGGTTCGAGGTCAGCCTTTTCGGCGATCTCCAGCCGAGCCGTCAGGTCATCGATCTTGCGGAGAGCCTCGGTGATGATCGCCCGACGGTCTGGCGGTGCAGTCATCCCGGTCAACCCAGCCTTTCTGACAGCTGTTTCAGAAGTTCGTCGTCGCTGAAGTCGTCGTAGTCGTCCGCGTTGTCGTCCTCGGCGGCCTCGGCCACCTCCGGCAGCAGCGTGGCCAGGTAGTCCGACAGCGCCTCGACGGTCGGATAGTCGAACACCACCGACGCCGGCAGCGTCTCGCCCAGGCTGTCCGACAGGGCGCGCTGCAGCGTGACGCTCATCAGCGAGTCCATGCCGGACTGGAAGAACCCCGCGGTCGGGTCGAGCAGCTGCGCCGACGCCAGACCCATCGCCGAGACCACCTGCGCGGTGACGTGATCGACCAGGATGCCGCGCCGTCGCGTTGGGTCGGCCTCGCGCAACGCATCCCGGAACTCGGTGCTGCGCGCCGCACCGGTCTCAGCAGCGGCGGCCTCGGTGGACAGCAGGTCGTCGACCATGCACAGCGCCGCCCGGGTCCGGTATGCGGCAGCGAGCAACGGCCAGTCGGCGGCGACGACGGTCGGCCGCGACCCGGCGCCCGGCCCGGTGAGCAACGGCAGTGCCTTGATCGCGACATCGTCGGCCATCGGTTCCAGACCGGAGGCCAGGGTGACCTGACGCTCCTCTTCGGATTGCCCGTCGGACAACGACTTCCACAGTCCCCAGTTGATCGCGGTGGCCGGAAGACCGGCTGCCCGGCGGGCCAGCGCGAAGGTGTCCAGGAACGTCGTGGTCGCGGTGTAGTGCGCCAGCCAGCGAGAGCCGGTCAGACCTGAGATCGACGAGAAGAGTACGAACTGCTCGACCTGGTGGCCCAACGAAAGCCGGTGCAGCACCGAAACCACATCCAGCTTGGGCCGGAACATCGCGGTGACGTCGGCTTCGGTCATGTGCAGCAGCTCGGTCGGACCACCGCCGAACGCCGCCACGTAGATACCGGCCAGCGGCGGCAGGTCGGTGCCGAAGCGGTCGAACACCGCGCTCATCGCCGACTCGTCGGCCGCATCGGCGGCGGCCGTCACCAGCGTGGTGCCGGACGGCGCCAGGCGCGCGGCCAGGTCGTCGAGCTTCGACCCGGGGTTACGCGAAACCGCGACAACCGTGCCCGCACCCGAGTCGGCCAGCTGCTGGATCAGGTGCGGGCCGATGTTACCGGTCGCGCCGATCACCAGATAGCTGCTGTCCGAGGACAATTCGGCCGGGGCCGTCGAAGGCGCATGAGCCTTCTGCAGCCGCGGAACGCGGCGCACACCGGCCCGGTAGACCACCTGGTCCTCGTGGTCGTCGGCCTGCGCCTCGTCGACCACATAGCGGGCGGCCAGACCGTCGGGCACCGACTCGTCGATGTCGATGACGCGGCCCCAGAATTCGGGATGCTCCAGCGCCAGCGTGCGGCCGAGACCCCACAGCACCGCCTGCGACGCGTTCGCGCGGTCGCCGTCGGTCACCGGCTGGGCGTTGCGGGTGAGCAGGTAAAGCTTTGGTGCCACAGCCATTTCGGCGATCGCAGCGGTCAGCCGTCGTGCCGCGTTGAACAGGTCGTAGCCGGCTTCGAAGTCGAATTGGCCACCGGTGACCTGCGGCGCGTACAGCACGTGGGTCACCCCGGCGAGCGCGTCGGTGATCGCCGTCGGGTCGGCGCCGTCGGCCAGCAACGAGGTCGGCTGTGCGGCCGCGGCGAATTCGTCGCCCAACCCGGAGTCGGTGATGACGAGCCACGAGGCGTCGACGTCTTCCTTCTTCCCGACCAGCTGGTGGGCCGGCCAGGCCAGGTTCAGGTACCACTCCGACGGGATCGGCCCCTCGACCGGCGCAGCCGAATCACCCACTCCGGCAGCGTGTCTGACCGACGCGATCGGACGCGAGGACACCCAGAACCGGTTGTGGTGCCACGGCGTGGTCGGCAGCACCGGGTGCGGCTCGACCGGGTGCGGAGTCTGCGGCGGGTGGCTGGTGTGGACGGTGTTCAGGTTGGTGTGGAACCGGACCGTGTCGTCGCCGTCGCGCCACAGCGTGCCGACGCTGTGGTGATGGCTGGTCGGATCCAGCGTGTCGCCGACGGCGTTCATCAGGATCGGGTGCGCGCTGATCTCGATGAAAGTGCCGTGTTCTTCGGCGGCGGCGGCGACGGCCTGGCTGAGCAGGGCGGGCTGGCGCACGTTGGCCACCCAGTAGTCGGCGTCCAGCATTGGCGACTGGAAGCCCTCCATCACCGTCGAATAGAACGGGATGGTCGGGATCTCGGGGGTCAAATCCTCGAGCGCGGCCCGTAATTCACCCAGGATCGGATCCATGAACACGGTGTGCGACGCGACTTCCATGTTGACCCGGCGGGCGAACTTGTTCTGCGCGCTCACCGCGGCGATCACGGCGTCGACCGAGGCCACCGGACCGGCGACCACCGTCTCGCGCGGCGAAATATAGCCCGCCACACTGACGTCCGGGTATTCGGCCAGCAATGCCTCGGTTGCCTCGGGGTCGAGCTTGAGCAGCGCCACCGCGCCCTGACCGGCCAGCTTCGACATCAACTTCGACCGGATCGAGATCACCCGCAGGCCGTCGACGACACTCAGCGCGCCGGCCACCACCGCCGCGGTGACCTCGCCCATCGAGTGGCCGATCACCGCGTCGGGGTGCACGCCGTAGGAGCGCCACAGCTCGGTCAGCGCCAGCTGCAGGCCCATCAGCACCGGCTGTACCTGTGCGTCACCGCTGATCGCCTCGCCGTCGGCGATGATCTTCTGCAACGAAAAGCCAACCTGCTCAACGAAAATCGGGTCGAGCTCGGCGATCGCCTCGGCGAACACCGGCTCGTCGGCCAGCAGCTGCCGGCCCATGCCGGCCCAATGCGAACCCTGGCCGGAGAACACGAATACCGTCCCGGGGCTGCACGGCCCGTCGTGTGGACCGATCACTCCCTCGGCCGCGCGGCCGTCGGCCAGCGCCTCCAGTCGCTCGACCGCCTGGGCGCGGTCGCGCACGCACACGGTGGCGAACTGGGCGTGCCGCTCCCGGTGGTAGCTGAGCGTGTGGGCCACGTCGGGCAGTCGTACCTCGGCACCCGTGCCTTGCAGCCAGGCGGCCAGCGAGGCGGCCTGCGACGAGATCCGTTCCGGCGACTTGCCCGACACCACCAGCGTGGTCACGGGCGGGTCGACCTCGTGGATCACCGGCATGGCGGGCGGCGCCTGCTCGATCACCGCGTGGGCGTTGGTGCCACCGAACCCGAACGATGAGATGCCGGCCCGGCGCGGCTGGTCCGTCTCCGGCCAGTCCTGTTGCTCGGCAACCACTTTCAGGCGTAGCTGGTCGAAGGGGATGTGCGGGTTAGGGGTGTGGAAGTGCAGGTTCGGCGGGATGCTGCCCCGGTGCACAGCCAGCACGGTCTTGATCAGGCCGGCGATGCCGGCGGCGGCCTCGAGGTGGCCGAGGTTGGTCTTGGCGGTGCCGATCAGCAGCGGCGCGTCCTCGGCGCGACCGCGGCCCAGCACGGTGCCGAGCGCGCGGGCCTCGATCGGGTCGCCGAGCGGCGTGCCGGTGCCGTGCGCCTCGACGTAGTCGACTTCCTGCGGCGCCAGGCCGGCGTTGGCGTAGGCCGACCGCAGTACCGCCATCTGCGCGGCGGGGTTGGGTGCCAGCAGGCCGTTGGACCGGCCGTCCTGGTTGACCGCCGAGCCGCGCACCACGGCCAGCACCCGGTCGCCGTCGCGGATGGCGTCGCTGAGGCGTTTGAGCACCACGACGCCGCAGCCCTCGCCACGGATGAATCCGTCGGCGTCGGCGTCGAACGCGTGGCACGCGCCGGTGGGCGACAACGCGCCGGTCTGGTCGAAGGCGCGGACCACCGACGGCGCCAGCATCAGGTTCACACCGGCGGCCAGGGCCACGTCGGAGTCGCCGATACGCAGGCTCTGGCAGGCCAGGTGCAGAGCCACGATCGACGACGAGCACGCGGTGTCGACGGTCACCGACGGCCCGCGGAAGTCCATGAAGTACGACAGCCTGTTCGCGATAATGCTCAGCGCGCCACCGGAATTGGTCCAGGCATCGACGCCTGTCAGGTCCATGCCCGCGACGTAGCCGTAGTCGGTGTAGCAGGCACCGGCGAAGACGCCGGTCTGCGAGCGGCGCAGCGAGCTCGGCGGGATACCCGCGTGTTCCAGTGCCTCCCAAGCGACTTCGAGCAGCATGCGCTGCTGCGGGTCCATCTTGGTGGCTTCGCGGCTGGAGATGTCGAAGAACTCCGCGTCGAAGGCGTCGAGGTTGTCCATGTAGCCGCCGTAGCGGGTGGTGTGCGACAGCGCTGCGGCGACCTCGGGCGTGCCGTCGTCGAAGGGCGCCCAGCGTTCCGCGGGCACCTCGGTGACCGCGTTGCGGCCCTCGCAGAGGAACTGCCAGTACTCCTCGGGGCCGGAGATGCCACCGGGCAGTCGACAGCCCAGACCGATCACCGCAATCGGCTCGTCGAGATGACTCCGCCCCAGCTCGACCTCGGCTTCGGCGTCCAGCGCCTCGCTACCGGTCAGAAACCGGGCCAGGTCGGCGATCGTCGGGTGCTGCCAGAACTCGACCGGCGAGACCTTGCGGCCGAGCAGTTCGGACAGCTCACCGGAGAGCACCACGGCGTCGCGCGAACCCAGGCCCAGGTCGCTCATCGGGGCATCGAAGTCGATGTCGTACGGACTGCAGCCGACGTTGGTTACCAGGTAATCCGCCAGCCAGTGTCGTAGCGCTTCCTCGTCATACGAGGACGTCATCAGATGCCCCTTTCACTGCCAGCCGGTGCCGACTCCACGCTGTCGAACAGATCACTCAGCACGCCGCCGTCCGAATCACCCGGAGCGTCGTTATCGCTCTCTGATTCCGGCTGCGGCGACACCTTTTTCGCAAGGTGTTCGGCGAGCGCAACGATAGTCGGGTAGTTGAACAGCATGGTCGCGGATAGCTCGATCCCGACGAACAATTCGGTATCGCGGCGCACCGACATCGCCATCACCGAGTTCAGCCCGTATTCGGCGAACGGCCGGTCCAGGTCGAGATCGGTCTCGGCCAGCTGAAGCTCGCGGGC
>DATNFI010000263.1:0-6493 GCA_035606475.1 Mycobacterium sp.
CGCGACGGCACGATCTGCACTGGGCGGGGAATCCCGCGGCTGAAGAAGCTCGCCCTCAAATTCGGGTGCCGGACCAACATCTTCGCCGCGCAATCGCGAAGCAATGCGACGTCAAGCGCGCCGAAGATGTCGGCGGCCATACCGATCACGTAAGGGTCGTCGGCGGGCTGGCCTTCGGGAGAATCAGCCAGCTCAGAAAGCATAGTCAGCGAATACAGGCCCTCCTGAAGAGGACTCAGCGCCATGACGTCCTCGATGTCGGGCTCGGCGGCGCGGGTTTCGGTGGCGGTCATGACGTTCCGTCCCGGGACTTCGACCACAACTGCGTCACCGCCGCCAAGTCGGTCGCCGACAACCCGGAGGTGGTCATCGGCTCGTACCGGGTGGTGTCCTCCGCCGGGCCGGCCTCACCATCGGTCGGCAGCGCATCGACCGCGGCGGCCAGTTGCTCAACGGTCGGATTCTCGAAAATCATCCGCGGGTTGACCCATAACCCGACCGCCCTTGCCCGCGAGGCCAATTGGACCGACAAGATGCTGTCCCCGCCGAGTGCGAAAAAGTCATCGAACCGGCCGACCTGCTGCGTCGACAGCAAGTCGGCGAAGACGGCGGCCAGCGCACGTTCGGTATCGGTACGGGCCGGCTCGGTGTGGCCGCTGGTACTCACCGCGGGCCGCGGCAGCCCGGGCCGATTCAGCTTGCCCGACTCCGTCTTGGGCAGCGCATCCAGCACCGTCAGCGACGACGGCACCATGTAGCCGGGCAGTGTCGTGCCGACCGCTGCGCGCACTGAGGCCGCGAAAGCCGCCTCGTCGGCCGGGTCGTCCATGGGTTGTTGCGGCACAACGTAACCGGCGAGGCTGGTGCCGTCGTGCACTTCCCAGGTCCGGGCGGCCGCGGCGGCTACCCCTTCGGCGGCGGCCAGCGCGGCCTCGACCTCGGCAAGCTCGACCCGAAATCCGCGCACCTGCACCTGGTGGTCGGCGCGCCCGGCGAACTCCAGTTGGCCGTCTTCGGTCCACCGGGCCAGATCACCGCTGCGGTACAACCGGCCACCGGGTTCGACGCCGAACGGATTGGCGATGAACCGCGTGGACGTCAGCACCGACCGCTTCCAGTAACCGCGGGCCAACTGGTCACCGGCGTAGTACAACTCGCCCACCACACCCACCGGCACCGGCCGCAATCCGTCGTCCAGCAGGTAGGCCTGCGCCCCGGCCACCGGTGAACCGACCCGCGGGGTCGGCATGCTGAGCCGTCCCCGCGACACCGCGCCGGAGGTTTCGGTGGACCCGATGTTGTTCAGCAACTCCGGGCCCTGGTCGCCGGCGTCCGCGCAGACGGCCGTCAGTCGCTGCAGCAGCGAATTGCTCACCGGCTCACCGCCACACACCAACCGGGCCAGTGATCGCACCGCATCCGGTGTGCTGTCGACCAATGCGGACACCAGGCTGGGCACCGCGGTGACCTGGGCGACGGACTCGCGTTTCATCAGCGCGCCAAGCGCTTCGGCGTCACGATGCTCGGCGTCGTCGGCCACGATCATCGTGGCACCCGCGGCCAGGCCGGCCAGCAACTCCATGCCACCTTCCAGGAACGTCATCGACGCCTGCGACAGGCGAATGTCCTGCGCGCGCGGCGGATAGTGGCGCAGCTGCCAATCCAGCCGGGCCGCCATCGCGCGCTGAGTCCCTACGGCGCCCTTCGGCTTTCCGGTGGACCCGGAGGTGAACACCAGATACATCGGGTCGTCGGGGTGCGGCAGCCGCAGACGCGCGGACATCGGCTCCGGGGCCTCGATCGCGGCACGCACCTCGGGGTCATCGAGCAACACGATGGTGCCGGCAAATTCGCCCGGCATGGTCTCGAGTGCCTCGACGGTCGCGACCACCACCGGTGGTTGCACGTCGTCGAGCATGAACTGCTTGCGCGCCAACGGATAAGCCGGGTCGATCGGGAAGTACGCCGCACCGGCTTTCACGATCCCGACCAGCGCCACCACCATGTCGATGCCCCGACGTGTCGAGAGGCCGACGAAGGAACCCGGACGCACGCCCCGATCGGCGAGTATCGCGGCCAGGTTGTCCGAACGGCGATGCAGCGCACCGTAATCGAGATCCTCGCCGGCGCAGCGCAGCGCGACCCGGCCGGCATCGCGCTGCCGGCTCGCCTCGAGCAGTTCCGGTACGGTTCGCGGCCGGTCGGGCGGTGACTGCTCGCCGCGACTCCACTGCGAAAGGATGCGCTGCTGTTCCTGCGCATCGGCGAGCACGACGTCCCGCAAACTCTGGTCGATGTCGTCAGCAAACTCCGTGACGACGTGCGCCAGCCAGCCGGCCAACCGTTCGATGGTCTTCCGCTGATAGAGCTCGGTGCGGAAAATCAGGTTGCCGTTGTAGCCGACATCGTCGGAGCCGTCGGTGCCGAAGAAGTTGACGCTGAGGTCGGCGTGCGCCATGTCGAACACGGGATCCAGCGAGGTGCAGACGGTGTCGCCGTTGGGCCCCGACTCGATGACCCGGGTGGCGGGCAGGTGATCGCGCACGTGCACGATCACCTGGAACAGCGGGTTGCGCGACAGCGATCGCACCGGGCTGACGCTGTCGACCACGCGGTCGAACGGCAGGTCTTGGTTCGCATACGCGGCCAGCGCGGTCTCTCGCGAGCGGGTCAGCACGTCACGAAGCGTGGGGTTGCCGCGTAAGTCGTTGCGCAGCACCAAGATATTGACGAAGAATCCGATCAGTTGATCGAGCTCGGCTTCGGTACGCCCGGCGACCGGTGTACCGAGCGGAATGTCGACACCGCTGCCTGCCTTGTGCAGCACCACCGCGACCGCGGCCTGCAGCGCCATGAATTCGGTGACGCCCAATTCGCGGCACCGGTCGGCGAGTTTGACGCGGGTGGCCGCATCGATGCTGAAGGTGACCGATTCACCGTCGCCGCTGGGCAGCGGCGGGCGCGGGAAGTCGGGGCGCAGGCCGCTGTCCTCCGGCAGACCGGCCAGCTGGCTCGTCCAGTAGTCCCGCTGTTCGGCGGCAACCGCGGACTCTCCCCCGCCCGGCTCCCCCAGGAAATCACGTTGCCAGGCAGCGTAATCGGCGTACTGGATGCGCAGCGGAGCCCATGACGGGGCCTCGCCGTCGCGGCGTGCCCGGTACGCGGTCATCACATCGGCGAACAGCACACCGGCCGACCAGTGGTCGGAGGCGATGTGGTGGACGACCAGCGACAGGACCTGCTCGCCGCCGTTGTCCAGCACCGCGACCCGGATCGGCCATTCGCGGTCCAACTCGAAGCAATGCCGACGCTCGGCTTCGAGTTGTTCCTGCAGCCACTGTTCGCCATTGCCCGCGGCGCGCCGCACCGCCAGCTCGGCGACCCGGCCGACCATCTGGTATGGGATGCCGTCGTCGTCAACGTATGTGGTGCGCAGGATTTCGTGACGCGCGACGACGTCGCCGACCGCGGCGATCAGCGCGTCGATGTCCCAGGGCCCGGTCAGCCGCGCGGCGAACGGGATGTTGTTGACCGGGCTCGGCCCGTCCACCCGGAAGGCGAACCAGCTCCGCAGTTGCGACGCCGACAGCGGCAATGGTTCGTCGTGGTTGGTGGCGATCAGCCGCGGCCGGGACGGGCCACGCGCACCGGAACGCAAATCGTCGACCCGCTGCGCCAACGCGCCCACCGTGCCGAGCTCGAAGACATCGCGAATGCCCAGCTCCACGGCGCATTCCGCGCGGATCGCGGTGACCAGTTTGGTGGCCACCAGCGAGTGGCCGCCAAGATCGAAGAACGAGTCGTCGACACCGACCCGGTCATGACCCAGCAGGTCGGAAAACAGTTGGGCGATCCGGCGCTCGGTGACGGTCGACGGGTCGCGGTATTGCGCCTTCGCCACGATCTCCGGGTCCGGAAGCGCAGTGCGGTCGATCTTTCCGTGCGTCGTGATCGGGATCTCGTCGATCACTACGTAGCCGGCCGGGGTCATGTATTCCGGCAGAGCCGCCGCTACTCGCGCGCGAATCCGTTCGAGGTCAACGGTTTCGCGGCCATCGCCGTCGACCGGGGTGACATAGCCAACCAGGCTTTTACCCAATCCCGGTAGATCGCTGGCCACCACAACGGCCTGCCCCACACTGGGGTCGACAGAGATCGCCGCGGCGACCTCACCCAATTCGATACGGAAGCCGCGGATCTTGACCTGTTCGTCGGCGCGGCCGACGAATTCGATGTCGCCGTCGGCGTTACGGCGCGCCAAGTCGCCGGAGCGGTAGAGCCGGGCACCCGGAGTGAACGGGTCGGCGACGAAGCGTTCGGCGGTCAGACCGGGCCTGCGGTGGTAGCCGCGGGCCACATGTGTACCGCCGATGTAGATTTCGCCGATGACGCCGACCGGGACCGGCTGCAACGCATCGTCGAGAAGATGGATCTGGGTGTTGATCTTCGGCCGGCCGATCGGCACCACCCGGGTGCCCTGGGCGCCCTCGACCGGATAGCTGCTGGCATTGACGATGGTCTCGGTGGGACCGTAGAAGTTGTAGAGCAGCGCGTCGAAGGTG
Organism: Mycobacterium sp.; assembly: GCA_035606475.1. Taxonomy (GTDB): domain Bacteria; phylum Actinomycetota; class Actinomycetes; order Mycobacteriales; family Mycobacteriaceae; genus Mycobacterium. Next base: position 4,563 of record DATNFI010000263.1, read on the forward strand.
GCGTGGAACTTGTCGGCGATCTCGCCGGGCAGCGGTTCGCCGCCGATGGGCACCCGGCGCAGGGTGCGCCACTGGTTGACCCCGGGCAGCGACAGGAAAAGTCCGAGCAGCGACGGGACGAAGTGCATCGAGGTGATGCCTTCGCGACGCAGCAGTTCGGTCAGGTATCCGATGTCACGCAGGCCGTCCGGCCGCGGAATCACCAGCCGCGCACCGCAGATCAGCGTGCCGAAGATCTCGCCGATCGACACGTCGAAGCTCGGTGAGGCCACTTGCAGCAGACGGTCGGTTTCGTCGACTCGATATTCGTCGCCGAACCAGACGAAATACTCCGCGATCGGTGCATGCGGCACCGGCACGCCTTTGGGCAGCCCGGTCGACCCCGAGGTGTAGATCAGGTACGCGGTGTTCGCCGGACCGAGCGGGCGGAGCAGGTCGTGCGGCTCGGTGGCCGGGTAGTCCGCCAAGCCCGTGACCGGCTCACGCAGAACAAGTTTGGCTTCGGCGTCATCCAGGATGAACGTCAGCCGGTCGTCCGGATAGGTGGGGTCGACGGGCAGGTAGACGCCGCCCGCTTTCAGGACCCCCAGCGCGGTGACGACCAGTTCGGGCGACTTGTCCAGCAGCACCGCCACCCGGTCTTCGGTGCCGATTCCCTGCTCAATCAGCCAGTGCGCCAACCGGTTTGCCTCGTCGTCGATCTCGCGGTAGCTGTACTGCCGCCCTTCGTAGACCACAGCGACCGCATCTGGTGTCAATGCCGCCCGCTGCGCAACCAGACCCGGCAAAGTACTGGCCGGGGTGCTGAACTCGTCACCGGCCGAGACGGCCCGTAGCCAATCGGCGTCCGCATCGCTCATCAGTCCGCACGCGGACAGCGTGGTGTCCGGGTCGGCCAGCGCGTGCTCCAACAGCACGCCGTAGTGCCGCAGCAGTTGGTCGACCAGCGGACGGTCGAGAACCTCGACCAGGTATTCGGCTTCGACCGCTGCGCCGCGACCCGATCCGTCCAGTTCGACCATCAACCCGAGCGGCAGCTGGCTGATGTGCCCGCGCAACTCGGCACGCTCGCACCGCACACCAGGCGGGCTGAACCCGCCGCCGTCGGGCTCGCGTAAGCCGAAGCTCACCCGCGTCATTCGTTCGGCACCATGCCGTCGGTCGGGATTCGATTCGCGCACCAGCCATTCCAGGTCGACGCGGGAATGGGCCAGGGCTCCGACCGCGCTGTCTCTGGTCTGTGCGAGCAACTCCCGGAACGTCATCCGCGACTCGGGCCGCATCCGCAGCACCAGCGTGTTGCCGAAGTACCCGATCGCGTTCTCGGTTCCGGCAGTGCGGTTCAGCACCGGGGTTGCGACGAGGAAGTCCGACGCGTGGGTGTACCGGTGCACCAGCGCGCCGAACGCCGCCATCAACACCATGTACGGGGTTGCGCCAGTCTCCCGGGCGAGTGCGGCGGCCCGATCGACGATGTCTGCCGACAGCTGCGCGGTGACCCGCTGTGCGCGCCAGGTGCTGGGGACCACGGATCCGCATGCGCCGGGAAGTTCCAGCGGCTCGGGCAGATCCGTCATCAGCGAACGCCAATACGCCAGGTCCTCGTCGCTGCTGCGGACCGGGTCCCCCGCAACCGACGTCGATGCCGGCGCGGCACGGTCGGCATCGGTGTAAGCGCGCGTGAGGTCGGTGAAGAACGGCGCCCACGAACCGTCATCCCAGGCGATGTGGTGGGCGGTGAGCAGCAGCATCAGGTCGTCGGCACCCACCCGCGCGGCGGCGATCCGCAGCGGCGAGTCTTTGGTCAGGTCGAACGGTTGCCGAAACTGCCGCTGCGCCAGGACTTCCAGCCTCAGCTGGCGGGCCTGCTCGGCAAGGCCGGACAGATCATGCTCGGCCCAGTCCGGGCGTAGGTCGTCGTGGATCACCGG
>DATNFI010000264.1:0-2488 GCA_035606475.1 Mycobacterium sp.
TCGGTAGAAAACTCGTTCGGTGCCGGGCGATACCGTCGCGGCATGCCGACGACCACGACGCTGCTCGCGTTCACAGCCGCTGCCGTCGCCCTGATTCTGCTGCCGGGACCGAACGTGATCTTCCTGCTGGCGCGAGGAATCGGTGACGGGCGACGCGTCGCGCTGATTTCCGTCGCCGGGGTAGAGACGGCCACCGCGGTGTTCGTCCTCGTAACGGCCGCTGGCCTCAGCGCGGTCATCGCCTCGTCGGCGGTCGCCTTTTCCTTGCTTCGCTACGGCGGCGCGGCGTACTTGATCTACCTGGGCGTCCGCGCATTGCTCGGGCGCGGCCACCTGGAACTCGTCGGGCCCACCGCGCCGCGCCCACCCAGCGGAGGCCGGGCATTCGCCGAGGCCTTCGGCGTCGGAATCGCCAACCCCAAGGTGGCGATCTTCTTCGTCGCCTTCTTCCCGCAGTTCCTCGACCCGCACCGTGGGTCGACGACGAGCCAGATCCTCGTACTCGGGGCCATCTTCACCCTGCTGGGCTTGCTCTTCGACACCGTCTGGGCCACGAGCGCGGGCAGCGTCGGCACCTGGTTGCGTCGTCGCCCGGGCTGGGCCAATCGACAGAGACTCATATCCGGCGGCGTGTATCTCGCGCTCGGCGCTACTGCCGCGCTTACCGGCACCAGCTCACGCAGCTGACATCGACAGGCGACCGCGTTACTTGGCCAGGTCCAGAAGATCCTCGATGATCTCGTCGAAGGCGTCGAACGCCAACGATAGGTGCCCCGGCCCAGCCAACAGATGAGGTTGCGCGGTCGGCAGATGCGCGGCCAGCCATTCGCCGTGCGCGAACGGCACCATGCAATCCTGATCGCCCTGCCAGACCGCGACCGGTCGGCGAATCATCGAGAGATCGAAGGCCCACGGCCGGACGAATGCCATGTCGTCGTCTCGCCAACCGTCTATACCCGTGCTCACCGACTTGCGGAACGTCGTAGCGGCCCAGTCGGCGTACGGGCCGCGCAGAGACGCCACGTCGACGTCAGACACCAGCTCGCCCAGCGTGGCCGCGACCCGGTCGGCCGTGACGTTGGCAAGGTCACCCGCCGCCGCGGTCAGGTAGGCGGATAGCGCATCGATGCCGGCCAGCGCGGCGCCGAACTCCTCGACGTTCTCCCGCCCCATCCCGGCCAGCCAGTCGAGGCCGGGTGCTGGGTACGGTGCCACGCCGGCGATCGTGGCGGCGGCCAGGCACCGGTCGGACGTCAGCGCCGCGCACGCGAGTGCGTGCGGACCGCCACCCGACCACCCGATCGTGACGAATCGATCGGCTTGGATCGCGTCGAGAATCGCCTCGACATCCGCAACCGCGTCGGCGACGCACCTACCCGGTTGCGGGTCGGACGTGGCATAGCCCGGTCGCGAGTAGGTGATCACCCGGATGGCATGGCGTGTCACCGCCTCGGCGGCCGGCGGATACACCACGGCCGCGGTCGGAGTCCCGCCGTGGAAGAGCACCGGCATCGCGTCTGCCCGACCCAAGCTCAACACCTCGAGGTGCCGACCGTCGGCCGCGACGATCCGTGACCAGTTGGTGGGTTCCATCGGCCGGATCATCGCATGTAGCAGATCTCGCCGCGCTCCGACGGCCGGTAGGTCAGCGCAGCGTGCCGTCTGGATCGGCGTGGTAGGCAACAGCCTCCGGCGTCACATCATGCAGCGCGCGTAATCCGGGACCGGCATCGGGTTCCGCACCGACCACGACGGCCGCCGCCAGCCGCGACGCCCCGGACGACACCGCCATGGCCACTGCCAGCTGCAGGGCGGTGAGCTGTAACGAAGCCAGAACGACGCCTACTGCCACATAGGTCCGGCCGTCCGCATCCCGCACAGCCGCACCTTGCCCGCTGCCGGCCCGCGCTCTGGCCGCCCGAGCCAGCGTGACGAGCTTGGCGTCCTCGACGGACACCTCGGTCACGCGCTCTCCACCCTGGCTTCCGGCTGGGCGTGCGCTTCGTCTGTCGACAACCGCCGCACGAGGACGGTGTCGATACGGTGCCGTCGGCCGCCGGCGCCTTCGGCCACCAGCTCCAGTCCGTTGACTCGGGCCGTCGCTCCCGGGATCGGCACGCGACCGATGCGCTCGGCGAGCAGCCCGGCCACCGTCTCGACGTCATCCCGGGCGGGCAGCTCCATGTCGAACAAGTGCGCCAGGTCCTCGACCGAGAGACGAGCGGTCACCCGAGCGGTGTTCTCGTCCAGCCGCTCGATGGGCGGGCTTTCGTTGTCGTACTCGTCCGTGATCTCACCCACGATCTCCTCGAGGATGTCCTCGATCGTGACCAGTCCGGCCGTGCCACCGTACTCGTCGATGACGATCGTGATGTGGGTGCGGTGGAGCTGCATTTCCCGCATGAGTTCATCGACTGGCTTCGACTCCGGCACGAGGATCGGCTGACGCATCACCTCGTCGACTCGGGTTATCCGGGCCCGCTCGGGG
>DATNFI010000265.1:0-2479 GCA_035606475.1 Mycobacterium sp.
GCATGCCCAGGTGCTGCCGGTTGCTGTCCGGGAACGCGCCGCGGGCCATGAGCGTGGTCACGACCGGCGCGGCGGTGACCTCGGCCAGCTCGGCGAGCTCGGCGGTCGCGTGTGCCTTCAGCACGCCGCCGCCGACGTAGAGCACCGGCTTGTGCGCCGCGGCGATCAGCTTGGCAGCCTCGTTGATCTGACGGTTGTGCGGTTTGGTGTTCGGCTTGTACCCGGGCAGATCCATCCGCGGCGGCCAGCTGAACGTGCACTGGGCCTGCAGGACGTCCTTCGGGATGTCGACGAGCACCGCGCCAGGCCGCCCGCTGGCAGCGATGTGGAAGGCCTCGGCCATCACCCGTGGGATGTCGTCGCCGTCGCGGACCAGGAAGTTGTGCTTGGTGATCGGCATGGTGATGCCGGAGATGTCGGCCTCCTGGAAGGCGTCCGTGCCGATCAGCGCGCGTCCGACCTGGCCGGTCACCGCGACCACCGGGATGGAGTCCATCTGCGCGTCGGCCAGCGGCGTCACCAGGTTGGTGGCACCCGGACCGGAGGTGGCCATCATCACGCCGACCTTGCCGGTGGCGTGCGCATAGCCGCTGGCCGCGTGGCCGGCCCCCTGCTCGTGGCGAACCAGCACGTGGCGCAGTTTCTTCGAGTCGAACAGCGGGTCGTAAACGGGAAGCACCGCACCGCCGGGGATGCCGAAGATGACCTCGACGTCGAGCTCCTCCAGCGACCGGATTACCGACTGCGCGCCGGTAAGTTGCTCGGGCGCAACGTGTTTCGGTCGAACCGTCGGCGGCTTGGCAGCAGGCTTGGCCGCGTCGGAGGCGATACGGGCCACAGCCTGCGACGCAGATCTGGCGGGTGCGCTCACGGTGTCCTCTTTGTCGTTTGCTCTGGAAAGTTGTGGGCAACAAAAAACCCCCGTCAGCTCAGCAGCTGTACGAGGGTTGCGCGTTGATGGACTTGATCAGTCAGGCACCAACGCGCACGTGGATTACTACGAGCTTTCCAGAAGTGTTCATCGCCCCACGACGTTAGCTGCCGTACTGGTCAAACGTCAAATTCCGGCGGCTGGCGGGATCACCGACCGGCTCGATGCCATGATGCATGCATGGCCACCGATTCAGCGGAGGACGCCGCACGCACACCGCCGGTGGTGCTCAACATCTCGCCGATGGCCCACTTCGCGGTGGGATTTTTTGCCCTCGGGCTGCTAGTGCCGGTGCTGGCCTGGCCGGTAACGGCTCCGCTGTTGATCATCCCGGTGCTGTTGTCGGCGTTGATCGTTCGGCTCCGCACGCAGGCCGATGACAGCGGCGTCACGGTGCGCACGCTGGTGAGCAGCCGATCAGTGCGCTGGGAGGACATCGACGGCCTGCGATTCAGCCGGGGCTCGTGGGGTCGTGCTCAGCTGAAAGACGGCCACCAATTGCGGTTACCCGCGGTCACGTTCGCGACCCTGCCGGCGCTGACCCGGGCGAGCGCCGGACGAGTGCCCAATCCGTACGCGGACTAGCGGACCGGGTTGGCGCCGTTGAGCAACATCCACAGCCCGACACCGGCGCCGATGCCCACCACCAGCGCGGCCAGCGACCCGATGAACGGTCTGCGCGCCCAGCCCCGGCCGGCGTCGAAGCCGTAACTACCTGGACCGGCGAGAAGTACGGCGGCGGCCATCACGATCAGCGAGATCTCGTATTCGTGCCCGTTCGGCAGGAAGTACGGGAACGACCGGTGGCCATGGTGGGCCGACATCCCCGCGAGCATGCTGTTGGTGAGGTAGGCCAGCGCGCCCGCCGCGGCGATCGGCGTGAAGAGGCCGAGCACCAACAGCACGCCGGCGGCGATCTCACCGCCCGCGGCGCAGTAGGTCAGGATGTCGGCGTGCTGGTAGCCGACGTCGGACAGCGCGTTCTTGAAGCCGGTGAGGCCCTGTCCGCCCCACCACCCGAACAACTTCTGCAGCCCGTGGGCGAGAAAGACGGCACCGAGACCGATTCGCAGGATCAGCAGACCCAGGGGTTGAGTACCGCGACGGCTGGCGGCGCGGACCCGTTCGTCGTCGAAGTATTCGTGCTCGTCCATCCCGTCCGGCGCGAACACCGAGTGCCGGCCGGTCGCTTGCGGCTGGTACGGCAAAGGCTCGTGGCCGCCCATCACCCCGGCTCCGCTGCTCGAGGAGCGGACGCTGCCGGAGTCGGCGGAATCGTAGTGCGGGATCAGGGTCGTCTCGAAATCACCTGCGTAAGTGTCTGATGGCAGGTCGTCTTCAGGGTCGACCAATTGCGCGGCGGTCGGCCGCTCAGCAGTTGGCAGGGCGGATGAGTCCGGTCGTTGCCAATGCGTGTTTTTCGATTGACTGCTCACCCGTGCCAGGGTAAGGGCAAATTCCGGCGAATCGGGGATTTGAGCGGGGCTTTCGCGGTCCCGATTTGCTCACCGTGTGGCGCGGGTCGGTGTTTGCGGGCGAATGCGGATG
>DATNFI010000266.1:0-5316 GCA_035606475.1 Mycobacterium sp.
CAGCACGCCGGTGTCGAGCCCGTCGGAGGTCTCCGCGGTGCTCATCGCCTGCTCGATCAGCGAATCGATCAGACCGGTGTCGCCGCGAAGGGCGGTCGCCGTGCGGGCCAACGCTTCCGCGACTCCCCCGCCGAGCACGTCTTCCAGCAACGGCAGCACTTCGTGGCGCAGCCGGCTGCGGGTGAATCGCTGATCGGAGTTATGCGGATCGTGCCAAGCCCGCAGGCCCAGATCCGCGCACGCGGCATGCGTCGTCTCACGTCGAATGCCCAGCAGCGGCCGGCACCAGGGTGGGTCGTAGGGCTGCATGCCGGCCATCGATCTCGCACCCGAGCCACGGCCCAATCCGAGCAACACCGTCTCCGCCTGGTCGTCGAGGGTGTGGGCCAGCAGCACCGGGTGGTCGCGACGAGCATCGGCCAGGGCGCGGTAGCGGGCGTGACGCGCCGCGGCCTCCGGCCCTCCTTCCGCGCCCACCCGCACGCAAAGCACTTGAGCGTCAACGCATCCCAACTGCTCAGCTTGCCGTTGCGCGGTTGCGGCCACCGCCGCCGAGTCGGGCTGCAGGCCGTGGTCGACGATCAATGCGCTGGTGGGCCGCAGCGACGCCGCAATTGCGGTGAGCGCCAACGAGTCCGGGCCACCGGACAGTGCCACACACCAGCGCTCGGCGCTGCCGAGATGTTCCGTCGCGAACGCCGCCACCGCTGCGCGGAGTTCGGCTACAGCACCCGATCGATCCATCGCTGCGGGTATTCGATCTCGATCGGCCGGGGCAGGGTGTCCGGATTCGTCCAGACGGTGTTGAACCGCGCCATCCCGACGCGGTCCACCACCTGGTCGACGAACGCCTTGCCCCGGGTGTACTGGCTCAGTTTGGCGTCGATACCAAGTAGGGCGCGCAGCAATCGTTGCAGCGGCGGCTGCTTGCGATTGCGACGCTCGTCGAAGCGGGCACGAATGGTGGCCACCGACGGAATCACAACGGGCCCAACGGCATCCATCACATGGTCGGCATGACCCTCGAGCAGCGTGCCGAGCACCAGCAGCTGATCCAGCGCCTCGCGTTGCGGCTCGGACTGCACCGCGCGCAGCAGTCCGAGGATGCCGGCCGAATTCGGGTCTTGTCCTGAATCCCCCCGGCCGCGAGCGAACTCGGCCAGCCGGCTCAGCACCTGGGTCAGGTCGTCGGTGGCGTCGGTGGTCAGCACACCGAGCGCGTGCGACATGTATCCCGACAGCCACGGGTTAGCGGTGAACTGCACCCGGTGGGTGACCTCGTGCAGACAGACCCACAGCCGGAAATCGGACGGATCGACCCGCAATTGTCGTTCCACCGCAATGACATTCGGGTAGACGAGCAATAAGGCCCCGCCGCCATTCGGGTCAGCGAAAGGGTCGTACTGGCCGAGGATGCCGGTCGCCACGAACGCCAGCACCGCGCCGGTCTGCGCGCCGGTGATCCGTCCACTGATCGCGCCGCGTGGCTTGTCGGTTCCACCCGTCATCGCCCGCATCGACTCGGCGGCCGCGCGGATCCACTCAGGCCGGTCGATGATGCGGGCCTCGGGCACCAGGGCGTCGGTGTGCAGACCGGTGACGTCGCGCACCGGCGGTTCGGCGGCTTTGGCTGCGGTGGTGAGGTTTTCGATCACCTGACGGCGGGTGTAGTCGGTGGACGGCGGGCCCGGGCGGGCCAGCCACTGGCCGACCGTCGCCGCGAATCCCCAGTCGACCGCGCGCCCGACGGTGAGGTCCGCTGCGGCGGTCATGTCACGCATCCGCACGACCATAGGGCCACGCCCAGCGCGTCGATCGCGGTCCGGCCGGACAATCCGGCGTCGTTGGAGATCAGCGCGAACGTCAGCACGCGTCCGCTGCGATCGGTCACCACCCCGGCTAACGCGTTAATGGCGGTCAGCGAACCGGTTTTGGCGCGCAGCCAGCCGGCCGGCCCGGAACCGGCGGGCGTGCCGTCGACGAAGCGATCGGAGAGTGTGCCGCTCCCGCCGGCGATCGGCAGCAGGTCCAGCAGCGGCCGAAGCTTGGGTTCGTTGGGTCCGGCCGCGGCTTGCACCACGGCGTCAAGGGTTTTCGCGGTCAGCCGGTCGTCGACGGACAAGCCGCTGGAGTCGCGCAGTATCGCATTGGCGGTGTCGATATGCGCGGTGCCCAGTCGATTGAGCACCGCGTCGACGGCGCCGGTGAAACTCAGCGGCCGCTGCATGGACTTGGCGACCTCGCGCGCGATGCATTCGGCCATCACGTTGTCGGAGACGTTCATCATCTCGTTGAGCCGGTCGATCAGCGGGGCCGACTGGACCGCGGCCAGTTGTCGCGCGCCGGAGTCGACGGGCTGGTTGGTGACGGTCACGTGCGCGGGGTCGATGCCCAGCGCGGTGGCCAGCGCGCGGCCCGCGTCGAGGGCCGGCGTCGCCGACCGCCGCGACTCGTCGGTGGCCGGCTGGATCCGCCCGGCGTCGAGCATCGCCGATTCGATCGGCGAGATGTCGCCGCCCTCGATGTCGGCCGGATCCCAGCCGGGGGCGAAGGACGGGCCGGTGAACAGGGAGGTGTTCACCTCGACGGCGGTCGGCGTCACGCCGCTGCGCCGGACCTGATCGGCGAGATCACTGAGCCGCGGCGCGTGGTGGTACCAGGTGCCCTGCCCGGGCGCCGCGCCCGACAGGGTCGGATCACCGCCACCGACCAGCACGACGGTGCCGGGCTCATTGGCGGCAACCACGCGGGTGGTGACCCGGGCGTCGCGGTCCAGGGCCAGCAGCGCGGCGGCGGTGGTCAGCGTCTTGTTCGTGGACGCCGGCTGCATCAGCACGTCGTCGAACTGCTGCCAGAGTTCTTCGCCGGTCAGCGCGTCGGTGACCCGGGCGCCCAGCTTGCCCAGGTTGGGGTCGGCCGCCGCCAACGCCAGCGCCGCCGCCAGGGCCGACTGGCTCGGCATCGGGGCGTTGGCCGCCACCGGCACGACGCCCGGCGTGGCCGTGACCGCCGGCGGCGAGGGCGGAATGTGCGCGCTGGCGCCGCGACCGCTGGAGGTGAGCAGGGCCGCCGCGGCCACCAGGGCAGCAACGATCGCCAGTACGCCCACTCCCACGATCAGGTGCGTAGACGTTCGCCACCGAGTGGGACGCATGACTCTCCTGACTTCCTTGCGCCTATTGTGCGTCAGGCCCCGCGGAAGGACGCGCCGCGGGAGCCCTACGATCAACGCCAAGCGACCATTCTCTTCGCGAAGGAGCCGGACCGGTGCAATTCGACGTGACCGTCGAGATCCCCAAGGGTCAACGCAACAAATACGAGGTCGACCACGAGACGGGCCGGATCTATCTGGACCGCTACCTCTATACGTCGATGGTCTATCCGACGGACTACGGCTTCTTCGACGACACCCTCGGCGAGGACGGCGACCCGCTGGACGCGCTGGTGCTGCTGCCTCAGTCGGTGTTTCCGGGCGTCGTGGTGAAGGTGCGGCCGGTCGCGATGTTCCGGATGACCGACGAGGCCGGCGGCGACGACAAGGTGCTGTGCGTGCCCGCCAAGGACCATCGCTGGGACCACATCCAGGACATCGGCGACGTCCCGCAGAACGAACTCGACGAGATCAAGCACTTCTTCACGCAATACAAGGCGCTGGAACCGGGCAAATTCGTCAAGGCCGCCGACTGGGTCGGCCGCGAGGAAGCCGAGGCCGAGGTGCAGCGCTCGGTCGAGCGGTTCAAGACCGAAGGCCACTGACGGGCGACGATGCAGGCTGCAAAGCAGCCTGCGGAGGAGCCCGGCAAATCGAGCACTAACGGGCTTTCGGCTCTGACGGGCTTTCGGCTCTGAGCGAACAGTTCGGGGTCGAAGCCTCGGCGCCGCGGTGGCATTCTGGCTAGGTGGGCCCGCTTCGATTCGCCGCAGAGTTCTGGTGGCTGCTCTTTCCGCTCAGCGGCACGATATTCGGCACCGTGCGGGCGATCGCCGCGGCCAACGAGCGGCGGGCGGATCGGCGACTCGAACGCTATCGGCTCAAGCAGCAGGCCAAGATCGCGATCGCCGAGGCATCCGGGCGGGGGCGCGGCAACGAGGACAGCCAGCGCCGGGAGCTCGTCAAACTCCTTGCCGCCCACGATCGGATCGATGCCCGCTGGCTGGACTACGAGGTCGACGTCGCCAGGCTGCTCGACTTCCCGATGATGACCGACATGCGCAACCCGCTGACCGTCGCCTTTCACAAGTCCAAGCAGCGGGCCGACCTGCTTCGTCCGGAGCGGCCCGACGATCTGCTCGACGACCGCGGCGCGCAACTCGAATACCGCGAGGCCGTGCACGAGTACGTCAGCGCGTTCGAAGTCGCCGAAACCGAAGCGATTCGCCGGCGCCGCAGCGATTTCTCCGACGACGACCAGGAGCGGCTGGCTCGAGCGCAAAACCTGCTGCGGCTGGCTCAGGACGAAGCCGCGTCGCCGCAGGAACGGCAGAACGCGTACGCCCGGGCAGGCCGCGAACTCGACGGGTTGATCGCATTGCCGGCCGTTGCGCGCGCCGGCATCGAGCAACGCATCGCCGCCCAGATCGAGGCTTAGTCGTTGTTGCGCGTCGCGTAGATGCTGGCGACCGCGGCCACGATAAGGGTCGCCGCAATCACTGCGAGACTGACCAACGTCGGTATCTCGGGGACGTCAACGTGCTTGCCGCCGTTGATGAATGGCAGGTCGTTCTCGTGCAGCGCGTGCAGGATGAGCTTGATGCCGATGAACACCAGGATCACCGCGAGGCCCTTGGACAGGTAGACCAGCCGCTGTAGCAGACCCTCGACGATGAAGTAGAGCTGCCGCAGGCCCATCAGCGCAAAAACGTTGGCGGCCAACACCAAATACGGTTCAGATGTCAACCCATAGATCGCCGGAATGGAGTCCAGCGCGAAGACCAGGTCAGTGGCGCCGAGCGCGATGACGACCAGAGCCATCGGCGTGATCGAGCGCCGCGCACCGTCTTTCACGATGAGCTTGCGGCCATGCCAGTCGTCGGTGACGCTCAAGTGGTTGCGCGCGAACCGGACCAACGCGTTCTCGCCGTCGGTGTTGTGGGCGTCGCCGCGCGCCAGTCGGGCTGCGGTGTAGACCAAGAACGCCCCGAAGACGTAGAACACCCACGTAAATCGCTGAATAGCGGCGGCGCCCAACGCAATAAAGATGCCCCGGAAGATCAGCGCGATCACGATGCCGATGAACAGGGCCTCGCGCTGGTAGATCCGGGGCACCCCGAAGCTGGCCATGATGATCACGAAGATGAACAGGTTGTCGACCGACA
>DATNFI010000267.1:0-27134 GCA_035606475.1 Mycobacterium sp.
GCGCCGAGCAGGTCGACTTTGGCGGCACGGCCGGCGCCCGAGGTGCCGCTGACCGCGACCACGGTGACGGCGGGGTCGATGAGATCGGCGGCCACCGCGGGAAACAGGGCCAGCACCGCGGCGGTTGGGTAGCAGCCCGGCACGGCGATCCGCCGCGCATCACGCAGCGCATCACGGTTACCCGGTAGCTCGGGCAACCCGTACGGCCAACTGCCGGCGTGCGGCGAGCCGTAGAAGCGCTCCCATGCGCCGGCGTCGGCCAACCGGAAGTCGGCGCCGCAGTCGACGATCAGCGTCTTCGGGTCGAGTTGTTCGGCCAGAGCTGCCGAGTGGCCGTGCGGCAATCCCAGGAACACCACGTCGTGGCCCTCGAGCACCTCGACCTCGGTGGGCTCCAGCACCCGTTGGGCCAACGGCAGCAGATGCGGATGATGCTCGGCGAGCGTCGTGCCGGCGCTGGCAGCGGCGGTCAGCGCACCGATCGTCAGTCGCCCGTCGTGGTAGGCGGGATGCCCGAGCAGCAGTCGCAGGATCTCGCCGCCGGCATAGCCGCTGGCCCCGGCGACGGCCACCTGTATCGCCTCGGTCATGACATCCATCGTTGCATGACTATGCATACCTGTGCAAACTCATTCTTTGGCCGTTCGTCAGCCGCGTAGCACCGCTCCGACCCGCTCAGCCGCGCAATTCACCGCGGCATCCCGAGCGGCGCTGGCCTCGTCCTCGGTCAGCGTGCGATCCGTCGCCCGGAAACGCAGCGCAAAAGTCAGCGATTTGCGGTTCTCGCCGACCTGCGTGCCGGTGTACACGTCGAACAGCCGGACATCTTCCAATAGCTCCCCCGCGCCGTCGCGCACGGCGTCCTGCACCGTCTGCGCGGGAACGTCGGCGTCCACGACGAGGTTCACGTCTTGGAAGACCGCAGGAAACGGGGAAACGCGCGGCGCCGGGAACGCGTCGACGATCGGGATGGCGTCGAGATTGAGCTCGACCGCGCAGGTGCCCTTGGGCAGGCCGGCCCGCTCGATCACCGCCGGATGAAGCTGTCCGGCGTGCCCGATGACGATGTCCCCGACGAGCACTTCCGCGCAGCGGCCCGGATGCCACGGCAGATGTTGGGCGGCCCGCAGTGTCACGTCAATGCCGCTGGCGCGGGCGATGATTCGCACTGCCTCGAAGGCATCGGCCGCCTCCACTCTGCGACCTTCACCCCAGGGGCCGCGCGGCTCGCGCAGCCCGGTCAACACCGCGGCGATGTGCTGGGGTTGCCGCGGCAGCGACGCGTCCAGTGCGGCGATCTCGTCGTCGGTGGGACGGCGGTTCACCGGAATCAGCTCGACGCCCCTGGTCTGCTCGGTCGGCTGCACCACCTGAGCCACCGCGAACAGTGCCACGTCGACGATGCCGCGAGAGACGTTGCGCGACAACGCCTCGAGCAGACCGGGCAGCAGCGTGGTGGCCAGATCCGGCCGGTCAGCCTCCAGTGGGTTGAGCACCTGCGTGGTGCGCCGACGGGGATCGTCGGCGGCCAGCCCCCACGCGTCGAACACACCGGCGGGCAGGAACGGCGTCGGAAGGATCTCGACATAACCGGACAACGCCAGCGACTTGCCGATCGCGCGGCGGCGACGCTGGACGCCGGACAACCCGCGACCGGCCGGCGCCGGCGGGAGCACCGACGGAATGACTTCCAGCCCCTCCAGCCGCAGCACCTCTTCGACCAGATCGGCCGGCTGCAACAGATCCGGCCGCCAGCTCGGCGGCGTGACGGTCAGGCTGTCGCCGGCTTCGTTGACCTCAGCACCGATCTGCCTCAGCCGCCGCGCCGTCGTGCCCACGCCGTAACTCACCCCGGCGATCCGGTCGGGCAGGTCGGCCGCCAGTCGAATCGGCGACCCGGCCCAATCGTCGCGCGGTGGATCGCCTCGCCAGTCGGTCAAGGTTGGCGACATTGTGCCGCCGGCGATCTCGGCGAGCAGCGTGGCGCAACGGTCCAGCGCCGCAACGGAAATGGCCGGGTCGACCGCACGCTCATACCGACGGGCAGCCTCGCTGGGCAGGTGCAGCCGCCGTGCCGTGCGCGATACCGCGGCCGGTTCCCACACGGCGGCCTCGAGCAGCACATCGGTGGAATCGTCGCGCACCTCGGTGCTGCCCGAGCCCATCACCCCACCGATCGCGGCGGTGGCGACGTCGTCGACGATCAGCACGTCCGCCGGGTTGAGGGTGCGTTCGACGTCGTCGAGCGTCTCGACCTTCTCACCCGGCTCGGCAAAGCGCACCTCGAAGCCGCCGGTGATCCGGTTGAGGTCGTGCGCATGCATCGGATGACCGAGTTCGAGCATCACGTAGTTCGTCGCGTCGACGGCCGGTGAGATCGAGCGGATCCCACTGAGCAGCAGCCGGCGCTGTAACCACCACGGCGACACCGCAGTTGGGTCGATGCCGGACACCGGACGTAGCGCGAAGCGGCGTACACCCGTCTCGGGCCGCACGGTCAGCGGCCAGGCCTCGCCATCGCTAGGCAGCGCGGGGACGTCGGCAGGGTCGACGAAGTCGAGGTCGTACGCGCAGGCGACTTCCCGTGCCAGCCCGCGTACCGACATGCAGTAGCCGCGGTCCGGGGTGATGGCCAGGTCGAGGACCACGTCGTCCAGCCCGAGCACCTCGACGCCGCTCGCACCGGGCGCGGCGGTTCCCGGCGGCAGCACCAGGATGCCGGAATGGTCTGCGGCCAAACCGAGTTCGGCCGACGAGCAGATCATCCCGTCGGAGGTGTGGCCGTAGGTCTTGCGTGAGCCGATATGGAAGCCGCCGGGCAGCGTGGTTCCCGGAAGCGCCACCACCACGAGATCGCCGACGGCGAAGTTGGTTGCACCGCAGACGATGTCACGCGGCTGCGGCTCGCCGACATCAACCTTGCAGGCCCGGATCGGCTTCTTGAACTCGGTGAGCTCCTGGATCTCGGCGACCCGTCCCACGGTCAGCGGGCCCTGCACCGGACCGAGGGCGATGACGTTTTCGACCTCGTGGCCGATGCGCACCAGCGCCTGCTCGAGGTCCTCCGGCGTCACGTCCCATCCGGGAGCGCCGGCGCGGATGACGTCCCGCAGCCAGCTGTACGGAATCCGCATCAGGCACCCACCCCGAAGGGCAGCGAGAAACGGACGTCGCCTTCGACCATGTCGCGCATGTCGGGGATGCCGTTGCGGAACTGCAAGGTGCGCTCCAGGCCCATGCCGAACGCGAAGCCCGAGTACTCGTCCGGGTCGATACCGACCGCGCGCAACACATTCGGGTTGACCATGCCGCAGCCGCCCCACTCGACCCAGCCGGCGCCGCCCTTCTTATTTTCGAACCAGACATCGACCTCGGCCGAGGGCTCGGTGAACGGGAAGAAGTGCGGCCGAATCCGGGTGCGCGCCTGCGGTCCGAACTCGGCGCGGGCGAACGCGTCGAGCGTCCCGCGCAGATGCGCCATCGACAGGCCGCGATCGACTGCCAAACCTTCAACCTGATGGAAGACCGGCGTGTGGGTGGAGTCGAGTTCATCGGTGCGGAACGTGCGGCCGATCGAGATCACATAGACCGGCAGCGTGCGCTCCAGCAGCGCACGGACCTGCACCGGCGAGGTGTGGGTGCGCAGCAACTGCCGGGAGCCTTCGGGCGCGATATAGAAGGTGTCCTGCTCGCCGCGAGCGGGATGGTCCGCGGGGAAATTGAGGGCGTCGAAGTTGAACTGCTCGGTCTCGACCTCGGGTCCTTCGGCCAATTCCCAGCCCATCGCGATGAAGGTGTCGGCGATGTGCTCGGCCAAGATCGTGATCGGATGGCGGGCACCGGTCGGCTGCCGGGTCGAGGGCAACGTCACATCGATGCGTTCGGCGAGCAACACGGCGGCGTCCCGCTCGGCGCGCAGTGCCGCCAGTCGGTCGTCGTAGCCCTGCTGGACTGCGCCGCGCGAGGTATTGACCCGCCGGCCGGCGTCGGCGCGCTCAGCCTTGGGCAGCGTGGCCAGCGCCTGGCGCGCCAGCGCCACCGGAGAGCGATCGCCGAGGTGCTCGGTCTTGGCCCGCGCCAACGCGTCGAGGTCGGCCGCGGCCACGAAGGCGTGCCGGGCTGCGTCGACCGCGGCGGTCAACGCCTCCGGCGACAAGGCTTCTGCTGACGGGGGCTGGCCACCCACGCGACGACACTCCTTCTTGGGCGAAGATTGCGGATCGGCGGCGCAGCGCGCCGCGCAAGTGCCGATCATATGTGGTCGCCGTCAGCGACTTTTGCCACACACCGTGCGCGCGCCAGCGGTTGAAGTGGCCGGGCGTGAGTATTTTCGTACGAGTGGCGACGCCCCAAGCTCCCGAACGCGTACCGGCGCAGTACCTGTTATCGCCGTGCGCAGCGGACCCGCGCACGCTCATCGACGTCCTCTATGACACCGCGGCCTGCTTCCCGGAAGCCGCGGCGATCGACGACGGCACCGTGCAACTCACCTACAGCGAACTGATCAGCGACATCGAAGCCAGCGTCGCCTGGCTGGCGGCCCGGGGCATCGGTCGCGGCGATCGGATCGGCATCCGGTTGCCGTCCGGTAGCTACGCGCTCTACGAGGCGATCCTGGCGACGCTGGCGACCGGCGCGGCATACGTCCCGGTCGACGCCGACGACCCAGACGAACGCGCCGAGTTGGTGTTCCGCGAGGCCAACGTCGCCGCGATCGTCACCGCGGCCGGCATGTCCCGGGGCCCGGGCTCTTCGCGTGGCTGGCGAGCGGGGTCGCCGCAGCCCCGCGACGACGCCTGGATCATCTTCACCTCCGGATCTACCGGCACGCCCAAAGGCGTCGCCGTCACGCATCGCAGCGCGGCCGCATTGGTCGATGCCGAGGCGCAGATGTTCTTGCGGGACAACCCGATTGGCCCTGGCGATCGGGTGCTGGCCGGATTGTCGGTGGCATTCGACGCCTCGTGCGAGGAGATGTGGCTGGCCTGGCGCCACGGCGCCTGCCTGGTCCCCGCTCCTCGGTCGCTGGTGCGCAGCGGGATGGACCTCGGGCCGTGGCTGGTCAGCCGTGACGTGACGGTGGTGTCGACCGTGCCCACGCTGGCCGCACTGTGGCCCGCCGAGGCGCTGGAAGCCGTGCGGCTGTTGATCTTCGGCGGCGAGGCATGCCCTCCGGAGTTGGCGGCGCGGCTGGCTGTCGACGGCCGCGAAGTCTGGAACACCTATGGCCCCACCGAGGCCACCGTGGTGGCGTGCGCGGCCCGGCTGGACGCCGAGGGGCCGGTGCGGATCGGCCTGCCGCTGCCGGGCTGGGATCTGGCCGTGGTCGACGGCGACGGCCAGCCGGTGGCCGAAGGGCAGATAGGCGAGCTGGTGATCGGCGGCGTCGGGTTGGCCCGCTACCTCGACGAGGCCAAGGACGCCGAGAAGTACGCCCCGATGCCGACGCTGGGCTGGCGGCGCGCCTACCGCAGCGGCGACCTGGTGCGCCTGGAGAGCGAAGGCCTGATTTTCTGCGGGCGTGCCGACGACCAGGTCAAGCTCGGCGGTCGCCGCATCGAGCTGGGCGAGGTGGACTCGGCATTGGTGCACTTGCCGGGCGTCAGCGGCGGCGCCGCCGCGGTTCGGCGGACGACGGCGGGCACGCCGGTGCTGGTCGGCTACGTGGCCAGCGCCGACCCCGACTTCGACATGGCCGGCGCTCGGGCCCGGCTCGCGGAGCAGCTGCCGGCCGCGCTGGTGCCGCGCCTGGTCCGGCTCGACGAGCTGCCCACCCGCACCTCCGGCAAGGTCGACCGCGACGCGCTGCCCTGGCCGCCGCCCGGCGGCGACGCGGAGGTCACCGCCGAGCTCGTCGGCACGGTGGGCTGGCTGGCCGGATTGTGGCGGGATCTGCTCGGTACGGCCGTCGACGGCCCGGAGGCCGATTTCTTCGCGCTGGGCGGCGGATCGCTCGCCGCGGCGCAGCTGGTTGCCGCGCTGCGGGAGCGCTATCCGCAGGTCACCGTCGCGGACCTGTACGACCATCCGCGACTCGGTTCACTGGCGGGATTCCTCGAGGAGCAAGAGACGCCGCCGCAGGTCGTCGAGCGGTTGGTGCGCCCGACGCCACGACTGACCCAGCTCACGCAGATCGTGCTGTCTGTGCCGCTGGCCACCCTGGCGGCGCTGCAATGGGTGACGTGGTTGGCGCTGGGCAACAACGTCGCCCGCGCGCTGCATTTGGTGCCGTGGACGGTCGCGGTGAACTGGTGGCTGGTCGCGGCGGCCTTCGTCGCGTTCGTGACTCCGCTGGGTCGGATGAGCATCGCGGTGTTGGCCGCGCGGTCGCTGCTGCCGAACGTGCAGCCCGGCAGTTATCCGCGCGGCGGGTCGCTGCACCTGCGGGTGTGGCTGGCCGAGCGGCTCGCCGAAGCCAGCGGCGCCGAGAATCTGGCCGGTGCGCCGTGGCTGGTCTACTACGCCCGCGCGCTGGGCGCAGACATCGGCAAGGGTGTCGACCTGCACTCGGTGCCGCCGGTCACCGGTTTGCTGACGCTCGGGCACCGCAGCGCGGTCGAGCCCGAGGTGGATCTGTGTGGGCACTGGATCGACGGCGACGCCTTCCACATCGGCGCGATCGCGATCGGCAACGACGCGACGATCGGGGCCCGCACTACCCTGCTGCCCGGCGCCATCGTTGGCAAGAACGCCGATGTCGCACCCGGCTCCGGTGTGATCGGGAAGGTCAAGAGCCGCCAGTACTGGAAGGGCTCCCCCGCGGTGAAATCGGGGCGGGTGAAACACCCTTGGCCCGACGAACGGCCGGCGCGCCGAACTCACTGGGTCACGGTGTACGCGCTGACATCGGTGCTGCTGGCCGCGATGCCGCTGACCGCGTTCGCGGCGGGACTGGCCGTGATCGTGGTGGCCGTTCGTCACACGCACCGGCTGTCGCAAGCCGTGCTGCCGGCCCTGTACTGGACGCCGGTCGCGGCCCTCGCGGGCCTCGCGGCGTATGCGGTGCTGACGGTCGTCGCGGTGCGGTTGCTGTCGATCGGTCTGCGGGCGGGCTACCACCCGGTGCGCAGCCGCAGTGGATGGCAACTGTGGGCGACCGAGCGGCTGATGGATGGTGCCCGCAACTACCTGTTCCCGCTCTACGCCAGCCTCGCGACACCGACGTGGTTGCGCGTGCTGGGCGCCAGGGTCGGCCGCGACACCGAGATCTCCACGGTGTTGCTGACGCCGAAGTTCACGGTCATCGAAGACGGCGCATTCCTGGCCGACGACACCATGGTCGCCTCGTATGAGCTTGGTGGCGGGTGGATTTACGCAGCCGAGACGACGGTCGGCCGGCGGGCCTTTCTCGGGAACTCGGGCATCACCCAACCGGGCCGCCGGGTGCCCGACGACGCGCTCGTCGCGGTCTTGTCCGCTGCCCCGCCGAAGGCGAAACGTGGTTCGTCGTGGCTGGGCAGCCCGCCCATGCGGTTACGTCGACGTCCCGTCGAGGCCGACGCGGCCCGCACCTACGAACCGCCGTGGCGGTTGAAAGCGATGCGGGCCGGGGTGGAGGCGTTCCGGGTGATCCCGGTGATGGTGACGGCCGCGATCGGGTTGGCGGTGCTGGGCGTGCTGCAGGCGCTGACCCGGATCTTCGGCATCTGGGCGGCGGCGCTCGGCGGTGGGCTGGTGTTGTTGGCCGCGGGCGCGCTGGCGGCGTTCGCCGCGGTGGCCGCGAAATGGCTTCTGATCGGCCGCATTCGGGCCGGTGAGTTTCCGCTATGGTCGTCGTTCGTGTGGCGCAACGAACTCGCGGACACCTTTGTCGAGACCGTCGCCGCACCGTGGTTCGCGCGCGCGGCCAGCGGCACACCGGTGATGAACATGTGGCTGCGGGCGCTCGGCGCCACAGTCGGGCGAGGCGCGTGGTGTGAAACCTATTGGCTGCCAGAGGCGGACCTGGTCACGCTCGGTCGGGGCAGCACCGTCAATCGCGGCTGCGTCGTGCAGACTCATCTGTTCCACGACAGAATCATGCGGATGGACGAAGTCGTACTCGAGGACGGAGCGACACTGGGCCCGCACGGCGTCGCGCTCCCATCGGCCCGGCTCGGCGCCGGGGTGACCGTCGGCCCCGCGTCGCTGGTGGTCCGGGGCGATTCGGTGCCGAAATCGACTCGTTGGCAAGGCAATCCAATCAGGCCTTGGAAGGATGCGGCTCGCGAGAAGACCGGCAAGAAGGCCGCCGCGTGAAACGTGTCGCCAACAAGCCGGCACCCCGCCAGCCGTCGATCGTCATCGACCCGTATCTGCCCAAGAGCGGCAACCTCGGCTATCGCGTGTCGCACTACGAGCTGGCCCTGGAGTACAAGGTCGCGATCAACCGCCTCTCCGGATCGGCGACCATCACCGCCGAGGCGCTGACCGAGCTGGACGAATTTACGCTCGATTTCTCCGATGTCATGACGGTGTCGAAGGTGTTGGTCGACGGCAAGCGTGCCGCCCATTTCGGTTGTCGCGACCGCAAACTGCGCATTCGCCTGTCATCGCCGCTGGCGTCCGGCGCGCAGATGTCGGTCGTTGTGCACTACCACGGTTCACCGCGACCACTGCGGACGTTGTGGGGCGACGTCGGATTCGAGGAGCTGACCAACGGCGCGCTGGTCGCCGGGCAGCCCAACGGCGCCGCCTCCTGGTTCCCCTGCGACGACCAGCCCGGCGCCAAAGCCTCCTATCGCATCCAGATCAGTGCCGACAATCCCTACCGGGTGGTCGCCAACGGCCGGCTGGCGTCGCGGCGGACGCGCGCGGCGCAGACCGTGTGGACCTATGAACAGCCCGAGCCGACCTCGTCCTACCTCGTCACCCTGCAGATCGGGATGTACGAGCTGATCCGGATGGGCACGTCACCGGTGCAGATGCGGGCGGCGCTGCCCGAGCGGCTACGGCGTGACTTCTACGAAGACTTCGCACGCCAGCCCGACATGATGGAGTTGTTCGTCGAGCTGTTCGGCCCGTATCCGTTGGCGAACGGTTACACGGTGGTCGTGACCGACGATGATCTAGAGATACCCCTTGAAGCTCAAGGGATTTCGATATTCGGCGCCAATCATTGCGACGGCACTCGGGCCAGTGAACGACTGATCGCCCACGAGCTGGCCCACCAGTGGTTCGGCAACTCGGTCACCGCTCGGCAGTGGCGCGATATCTGGCTGCATGAGGGTTTCGCGTGCTACGCGGAGTGGTTGTGGTCCGAGCACAGCGGCGGACGTAGCGCTGATGACTGGGCGCGCCACTATCACCAGAAGCTACGCGATTCGCCGCAGGATCTGCTGCTGGTCGATCCCGGCGCCCGCGACATGTTCGACGACCGCGTGTACAAGCGTGGCGCGTTGACCCTGCACGCACTGCGCGGACGGCTGGGTGACGAGAAATTCTTTGCGTTGCTGAAGGATTGGACGACCCGTTACCGCCACGCCACCGCGGTCACCGACGATTTCACCCGCCTGGCCGCGGAGTACTGCAATGAATCGTTGACGCCGTTGTGGGATAGCTGGCTGTACTCGCGGGCTGTGCCCTGACGCGGCTCAGCCGGCGACTGCCGGCTCGGGAGCAATCTCGACCGCCGGGTGACGCATCACCCGCAAGCGTGCGAACAACACGGCGACCGAAGCCCCCACCGCACCGACGGCGAACGCACCCACCGTCGACCACGCGCCGTGCGCCAACAGGAAGAAGCCGAAGACGGCGGACACCCCCAGCAGCGCGCAGCGGACCCGCGTCCAGCGGGCCGGCCCGTCCAGCCGGGTGGAAACCAGCAGGCCCAGCATCAGCGCCACCGTGTGTCCGACGTCGGTGAAGTCTTCGCCCAGCGCGGCGGCGGCAAGCCCGACCGGGACCCAGAAACCGATCCACGCCGGTCGCCACCGTCGAGGTATCGCCGAGGTCAGCGCGCCCAGCACCGCGACGGCGCCGTAGCTCACCCCGACGTCGCTGGCGCGCGACACCGACAGCGGCAGCCAGTGGAATTCGATCGCGGCCGTCAGGCCGATGGCGACCAACAACGTGGCGCCGATATGCCCGGTGATGAACACGACGGCCAGCTGCCCACTGCGCCAGATGAGCTCAGCCAGGGCCAGCAGGCAGACGAGGCACGGCAGCCAGAAATACATCGGACCGGCGTCGGTGACGAATGCGCTGCCCAGCAGCGTGGCGAGGTGGCCGTGCGCCAGGTTGTGCAGATTCGTGCTGGCCTGCGCGATGACATGCGCACGCGCCCGCGGCCCGAGCTCGACCAGCGCCGCGCTGACGCCGATCAGCACGACGGCATAGGTAAGCGTGATCCGCACACGCGAAAGCCGCGACAACACCTGGACGATCATCGCCATCTACTATGCCTGCGGACCGTCGTCGTCCGGATTGTCCAAACCTGATAAGTCGCTAACAGTTTCCCTGTTCGGCTTGAGCCGATAGATCGCCAAATCAGCCGGTAGACCTGCGGGTTTACTCGCGAAAACCGACCAGTGAACCCGCTTGGCGTCGACCCCGAGTGTGACCAAGTCGTCGGCGTCGAGCTGGTCCAGGGTGGCCCCCGAGACCATCACTCCGCCACGGCTGGCCCGCTCCATCACCCGCGCGGCGATGTTGACGTCGACGCCCAGCCAGTCGGCGGCCAGCCGCTGCGGACGCCCGGTATGAATCCCGACGCGCATCCGCGGCCGGTAGCCGTCGACCTCAACGGTCTTCAACGCCCGCTTGGCCTCCAGCACGGCGGCTATCGCGACGCGCGGGTCGGTGAATACCGCCATGGCGCCGTCACCCATCCGCTTGACGATGTGCCCACCGGCGTCCAGCAACGGCGGTTCGATCGCGCGGGCCACCCGCCGCAGAAGCTTCAGTGTCGCCTCATCCCCGGCGTGCAACGACCAGGTGGAAAAACCCACCAAGTCGGTGAAGACGATCGTGACCTCTGGATTCGCCGGGCGCCGGGAGACCGCCTCGGTGAGGGCCTGCCATACCTGCAGCGCGCCCAGGCTGACTTCGCGGGACGCGCCGCCGCGCTCGCCGAGCAGCCGACCGGCGGCGCGGGCGGCCGCGCGGGGACCGCCCTGGCCGGCCGTCGAGAGGGGGTCGCCGAAGTCGGGATCGCCGGGCAAGCGCCGCCGCGCCCGTCGTACCAATGCGATCACGCCGGGGCTTTGATTGGTGCCGCGCAGCCATTCCGCCGCACCTCGCAGGGATGTCGGCGAATGCTGTCGCAATGACGGTGAATCCGGCGTGGTCACCGTTTCTTCGGGCTCGCCGGACGCTGGTTGGGGCCCGAGATCCACAACGCTCAGAGTAGGTGCAGTTCGGAAGGACCGGCAACGACCGTTCGGGTGGTGTCCACCACGATCGGCGTCGAACCGCCTGATCACGAGGCTGCGACGCGCCGGTCGACGCTCGATAACGGCGCGCGCGACGCGCCCGCCAAATCGTAGACAACAGGCGTTGTCAACATTATCGTGAAGTGATCGGCGCCATCGGGACCAGGAGGCTGTGATGACAGTGACGTCAATGCCGCCCACGCACCCGCCGCGGGATACCGCCCCGGACGACCCGACGATGCCGTCGACGTCTCCCCTGGGCCCGGATTCGCTGACCTGGAAATACTTCGGAGATCTGCGCACCGGGATGATGGGCGTCTGGATCGGCGCGATCCAGAACATGTACCCGGAACTGGGCGCGGGCGTCGAGCAGCACTCGATCCTGTTGCGCGAGCCGCTGCAGCGGGTGGCACGGTCGGTGTACCCGATTATGGGTGTCGTCTACGACGGCGGCCGGGCATCGGCGACCGGCGAGCAGATCAAGCAGTATCACCACACCATCAAGGGCGTGGACGCCAGCGGACGCCGCTACCATGCGCTGAATCCAGAGACGTTCTATTGGGCGCACGCAACCTTCTTCATGCTGGTGATCAAGGTGGCGGAGTACTTCTGCGGCGGCCTTACCGAAGCCGAAAAGCGCCAGCTCTTCGAAGAACATGTGCAGTGGTACCGGATGTACGGCATGAGCATGCGGCCGGTACCCAAGTCGTGGGAGGACTTTCA
Organism: Mycobacterium sp.; assembly: GCA_035606475.1. GTDB lineage: Bacteria > Actinomycetota > Actinomycetes > Mycobacteriales > Mycobacteriaceae > Mycobacterium. The sequence goes on from DATNFI010000267.1 coordinate 12,075, forward strand.
GGAGTACTGGCAACGGGTCTGCCGCGACGAACTGGAAATCAACCAGGCCACTTTGGACATCTTCCAAATCCGAATTCCCAAGCCCAAATTCGTGCTGATGCCGACACCCGTCTGGGATCAGCTGTTCAAACCGCTTGTCGCCGGCCAGCGTTGGATCGCCGCCGGTTTGTTCGAGCCGTCGGTGCGCGAAAAGGCCGGCATGCGTTGGACTCCGAGCGATGAGGTCGTGCTGCGGCTGTTCGGGAAGCTGGTCGAGATCGCGTTCCTGGCCGTGCCCGACGAAATCCGGCTCCATCCGCGAGCACTCGCTGCGTACCGCAGAGCCGAGGGTCGAGGCGCCGCCGATGCTCCCCTCGTCGAGGCGCCGCGGTTCATGGGGCCACCGTCGGACCGTCGCGGCCTGCCGATGCATTACTTCCCGCCGCGCAAATCCATCATCGAGCGTGCCGGTTCGCTGATGCACACGACATTCTCGCTGGCCGGTTTGCGTCCGGCCCGTGGCCGGGGCAAGGCAGCCTAGCCCGGCAATCAAACCTAGCCGCGATGCGCCCTGGCGCTCTGATAAAGGCAAATCGCCGCGGCCGCAGCAACATTCAGGCTCTGAGCGCCGCCAGACATCGGAATGGTCACCCGGTTGTCAGCCTGCTCGGCGACGCGCCCCGACAACCCATGGGCCTCGGATCCGAACAGCCACGCGGTCGGCGCCGCGAGATCGACGTCATCGAGCGACATTTCACCGTCCAGGGTGGTGGCCAGGACCCGCATCCCGGCGCCCTGCAGCGCGGCGATCGCGGGTTCGAACTCCGGCGCGACCACGACCGGGACGGAGAAGATGCTGCCGGCGGAGGCGCGCAGGCACTTTCCGTTGTACGGGTCGACGCTGTGGCCGATGAACACGACTGCGGCGGCGCCCATCGCGTCGGCGATGCGGATCAATGTCCCGGCGTTGCCGGGTTCACCGATCTCCACTCCGACGGCAACCAGCCGGGGTTCATGCGCAAGCACATCGGTCAAGGCGGCGCTCGGGTGCTCACACACCGCGACCAGGCCGGCCGGAGTTACGGTGTCTGACAATGCCTTTGCGGCCCGTTCGGTGACGATGTGGACGGCTGCGCCGTGCTGATCCAGCAGATCGGCGTATCGCTGCGCGGCCGCCTCGGTCGCGAAGAGTTCGCGGACTAGCCCGCGCCGGGAGGCGGCTTCGACCAGGTTGGCGCCCTCGACCAGGAAGCGGTCGCTACGGCGACGGGCTACCTGCCGGTGCAGCTTGGCCGCAGCGACCACCCGGGTCGATCGTTCGGTGAGCACCGGGCGCGGTTAGGCGGCCTCTCCGGACGGCGCGTTGACGTCCTCGGGCAATGCCTTACGGGCAACCTCGACCAGCGCGGTGAAGGCCGCGGCGTCGCTGACTGCGATCTCGGCCAGGTTCTTGCGGTCGACCTCGACGCCGGCGGCCTTGAGGCCCTGGATCAGCCGGTTGTAGGTGATGTCGTTGGCGCGGGCCGCAGCGTTGATCCGAGAGATCCACAGCTTGCGGAACTCGCCCTTGCGCGCACGACGGTCGCGGTAGGCGTAGGTCAGCGAATGTAGCTGCTGCTCTTTGGCTTTGCGGTAGAGGCGGGACCGCTGACCGCGATAACCCTTGGAAGCCTTGAGGATGGTGCGGCGCTTCTTTTGGGCATTGACTGCCCGCTTCACGCGTGCCATGGGGGTGTTCCTATCTGGTTGGGAAGTGGTTGTTCCGGCGCTGGGCTGCCGGTCAGCCGTTCAGCATTCTGTTGACCCGCTTGGTGTCGTTCGCCGACACCGCGGTACGCCCGTCGAGGCGTCGCGTCCGCTTGGTCGGCTTGTGCTCGAGCAGGTGCCGGCGGCCGGCCTTCTCACGCACGATCTTCCCGGTGCCGGTGCGCCGGAATCGCTTCGACGCGCCGCTGTGGGTCTTGGCCTTGGGCATCTTTTCTTGGTCCTCTGTGTTGTTGGGTCAGTTCGGTGACGGTTCAGCGTCACCGGTTGGCGCGGGTCGAGTGCTGGGGCCAGCGGCATCTTCAGCTGCACGGGCACGAGTCTTTGCGCCGCGGTGCGGTGCCAGCACCATCGTCATGTTGCGGCCGTCCTGCTTGGCCGAGGTCTCCACGAATCCGTAGTCGGCGACGTCGGCGCCGAGGCGTTGCAGCAGCCGGAAGCCCAACTCGGGCCGCGACTGCTCACGTCCACGGAACATGATGGTCACCTTGACTTTCGCTCCGGCCTCCAAGAACCGGATCACGTGACCTTTTTTGGTCGCGTAGTCGTGGTCGTCGATCTTGGGCCGCAACTTCTGTTCTTTGACGACGGTCTGCTGCTGGTTCTTGCGAGACTCACGCGCCTTTTGCGCCGCCTCGTACTTGAACTTGCCGTAGTCCATGATCTTGCAGACCGGTGGTCTGGCATCCGGCGCAACTTCCACAAGGTCGAGGTCGGCATCCGCGGCGACGCGAAGGGCGTCTTCGATACGCACAATGCCTACCTGCTCCCCTCCCGGCCCGATCAGTCGGACTTCAGGTACGCGGATGCGTTCGTTGACGCGGGTCTCAGTGCTGATGGGGCCTCCCTCAATTGATCTTCTGGTCAATTGCCACCGTCACCTACTCCATGCGGAGAGTCAGCGGTTGGGATTCCACACCATCAGCAAAAAAGCCCTGCATAAGCAGGGCCCGGTGCCGACCGATCACGGCCAAAAGCCGCCTGCCAAACGCAGAACCAGCACATCTGGTGTGCTGGTGACCGGACCGCTGAGCCTGGTTGGCCAACGGTGGGAGCGGGACTCCACTTGCTGTCTCAGGCTTAGCCGGAGACGGTCGCGCAGGTGAGTCTACCAGTCACGACGCCCTGCTCGGTCACGTCGCTGTCCGAACCCCAGTTGGTGGCAGTGCGGGCCGGCCGACACGAGCGATTCCCTGCCAGCCGGATCATAGGCATTCCGTAGCAATAGCGAATATCCTCGCCGTCTGTGACCCTCACTGCCTCCCGCCCACGAAGCGAGTCGGATTCCCGGCTTCGCTGGGTGCCGGCAGCTGCCGGCTGGACCGTCGGGGTCATCGCCACCCTGTCGCTGATCGCCAGCGTTTCGCCGGTGATTCGGTGGGCCATCCGGGTTCCGCGAGAATTCATCAACGACTACGTCTTCAACTTCCCCGACACCAGCTTCGCGTGGTCGTTCGTGCTGGCTCTCCTGGCGGGAGCGCTGACCGCCCGCAAACGCATCGCCTGGTGGGTGCTGCAGCTCAACCTATTTCTGGCCGCGGGATTGAACGTGGCCGGACTGGTCGCCGACCACCCCAGCCCGGCAAAGAGCTTCGGCGAGACACTGGGCCTCGGTCTGCACCTCGCGGCCGTGGTGGTGGTGACCCTGGCCTACCGGGAGTTCTGGGCCAAGGTCCGCCCCGGCGCCTTGTACAAGGCCGCCGGAGTGCTGCTGACCGGGTGGGCCATCGGGATCGTGCTGTCCTGGGGCTTGATCGAGACGTTCCCGCGCACACTGGCGGCCGAGGACCGGTTGTTCTACGTGGTGAACCGGGTGGTCGGGTTCGCCGTCGTTGAATCGGCGCAGTTCACCGGCCGACCGCCGATCTTCGTCAACGCACTCATGGGGTTGTTCAGCGCGATGGCGCTGATCGCCGCCGCGATGGTGCTGTTCCAGTCGCAGCGCGCCGAAAACGCGTTGACCGGTGAGGACGAGTCGGCCATCCGTGGACTGCTCGAATTGTGGGGCAAGAACGACTCATTGGGCTACTTCGCCACCCGCCGCGACAAGTCGGTGGTTTTCGCGCCGAGCGGGCGGGCCGCGATCACATACCGCGTCGAACTGGGTGTTTGCCTGGCCAGCGGTGATCCCATCGGTGACCCGCGGGCGTGGCCGCAGGCGATCGACACGTGGTTGGCGCTGTGCCAGACCTACGGCTGGACACCGGGCAACATGGGGGCCAGTTCGGCTGGGGCCAAGGCTTTTCGCGAGGCCGGCCTCAATGCACTCGAACTCGGCGACGAAGCGATCCTGCACACCGCCGAGTTCAGGCTGTCGGGACGCGACATGCGCGGAGTACGCCAGGCGGTGACACGGGCCCGCCGCGCCGGACTGACGGTGCGCATTCGCCGGCATTACGACATCGAGCCCGCCGACATGATGCAGGTGACCTCGCGGGCGGATGCCTGGCGGGACACCGACAACGAGCGCGGGTTCTCGATGGCGCTGGGCCGGTTGGGTGATCCGGCCGACGGCGATTGCCTTTTGGTCGAGGCGATCGATCCCGACGCCACCGTGGTCGCGATGCTGTCGCTGGTGCCCTGGGGTCGCAACGGGGTCTCGCTGGATCTGATGCGCCGCGCGCCGGAGTCCCCCAACGGCACCATCGAGCTGATGGTGAGCGACCTCGCGTTGCATGCCGAGCGGATCGGCATCACTCGAATTTCGTTGAACTTCGCCATGTTCCGCTCCGCTTTTGAGCAGGGCGCGCAACTCGGCGCCGGCCCGGTCGCGCGGCTGTGGCGCGGGTTCCTGTTGTTCTTCTCGAGGTGGTGGCAGCTGGAGACGCTGTACCGCTCCAATATGAAGTACCAACCCGATTGGGTGCCGCGCTACGCCTGCTACGAAGACGCCCGGATGGTTCCGCGGGTGGGGGTCGCGTCGGTGGTCGCCGAGGGCTTTCTGGTGTTGCCTTTCGCGCGACGCGATGAACACCACACCGGCCACCACCCGTCGGTCCCGCCCACCCTGCTGGCGACGGGGCTGCTACACGACGACGGCTCGGCCCCGGACGTCGTGGCGTTGCAGGAATCCGACTTCAGCGACAGCGACGAGCGCGGTCGCCGGCTGCCCGAGCAGATGCGGGTCCGGCTGTCCAAGCTGAAGATGTTGCAAGACAGCGGGATTGATGCCTACCCCGTCGGCCAACCCCCGAGCCATACCGTCGCTCAGGCCCTGGAGACCGGAGACCAGACCGATGTCTCGGTGTCGGGACGAGTGCTGCGGATCCGGGATTTCGGCGGCGTGCTGTTCGCCGAGCTGCGCGACTGGTCCGCGGAAGTACAGCTGCTGCTGGAGAATTCGGTCCTCGAACACGGTCGCACCGCCGATTTCACTAAGGCCATCGATCTCGGCGACCTGGTCGAGGTCACCGGAAAGATGGGATACAGCAAGACCGGTACCCAGTCGCTGATCGTGCACCGCTGGCGGCTGATCGGTAAGTGCCTGCGCCCGCTGCCGAACAAGTGGAAGGGGTTGACCGACCCGGAGGCGCGGGTGCGCAGCCGCTATGTCGACCTGGCCATCAACACTGAGTCACGGGAGCTGATCGCGGCCCGCAGCAGCGTGCTCCGCGCGATCAGAGACACGTTGAACGACAAGGGGTTCGTGGAGGTCGAAACCCCGATCCTGCAACAGATCCACGGCGGAGCCGCCGCCCGCCCGTTCATCACTCACATCAACAGCTACGACCTGGACCTGTATCTGCGGATTGCGCCCGAGCTCTATCTGAAACGATTGTGTGTCGGCGGCATGGAACGGGTCTTCGAGCTGGGCCGGGCATTCCGCAACGAAGGGGTCGACTTCAGCCACAACCCGGAGTTCACGCTGCTGGAGGCCTATCAGGCGCACGCCGACTACAAAGATTGGATCGACGGCAGCCGGGAGTTGATCCAGAACGCCGCGCAGGCCGCCAATGGCGCCCAGGTGGTGCTGCGGCCCGGGTCCGGCGACACGCTGGAACCGGTTGACATCTCGGGCATCTGGCCGGTGAAGACCGTTCACGACGCGGTCTCCGAGGCGCTCGGTGAGCACATCGACGCGAATACCGACCTGGCCACGCTGCGCCGGCTGTCCGACGCCGTGAAAATCCCCTACCTGGCGCGCTGGGACGCCGGCGCGGTGGTACTCGAACTCTACGAGCACCTCGTCGAAGCCCGTACCGAGCAGCCGACCTTCTACATCGACTTCCCCGCATCGGTGTCGCCGCTGACCCGGCCGCACCGCAGCCAACCCGGTCTCGCCGAGCGCTGGGATCTGGTGGCGTGGGGGGTCGAGTTGGGCACGGCCTACAGCGAACTCACCGATCCTGTCGAACAGCGACGCCGTCTGGAGGAGCAGTCGTACCTGGCCGCCGGCGGAGATCCCGAGGCCATGGAACTCGACGAGGACTTCCTGCAGGCCATGGAGTATGCGATGCCGCCGACCGGCGGCCTCGGGATGGGCGTCGACCGGGTGGTCATGCTGGTCACCGGCCGCAGCATCCGCGAGACGTTGCCCTTCCCGCTGGCGAAGCCTCGCTAGCCAACTCGTCGTCGCGCAACACGCGGACCATCAGATCCGCAAAAGTAATGCTCAAAGCACGCAAAAAAGACGACAATGGACTGCGTGACAGGTTCAGCGGCGAACCTCCCCGCTGCGGTGCTGGCCGACAACCACACCTCGTTGATGCACGGATGGGTGCCCGGCATAGTCCAGGCCCTCGCGGTGACCCTGCTGCTGGTTGCCATCGGATGGCGGACACGACTGTGGCGGTTGCTCTATCTTCCGGTGGCCGCGGTGCTGGGCGCGGCGTTGGCCGTCTGCTCGAACTGGTACATCGCCAGCGCCGGTCTGGCCGACGATCCCGCGCCCCAACCGCTGTGGTGGTGGATCGCCGGCAGCGGGGCCGCGGCCGCGATCCTGATCCTGGGCTGGGGCAGCGCACGCTGGTGGCGGCGCGCCGCGTCGCTGATGGCCGTGCCGCTGTGTCTGCTCAGCGCCGCGCTGACGCTCAACCTCTGGGTCGGCTACTTCCCCACCGTGCAGACCGCGTGGGATCAGTTCACTGCCGGTCCACTTCCGCATGAGACCGACGCGGCGGGCGTTGCCGCGATGTCGGCCGCGAGGCTGCAGCCCGCCCATGGTGTCGTCGTCCCGGTGTCCATCTCCGACAACTCGTCGCATTTCAAGCATCGCGGCGAACTCGTGTACCTACCGCCGGCCTGGTTCTCCAGCAGTCCGCCACCACCGCTACCTACCGTGATGATGATCGGCGGCGAGTTCAACACCCCCGCCGACTGGCTGCGGACCGGTAACGCCGCGAAGACCATCGACGAACTGGCGGCCACCCATGGCGGCAGCGCGCCGGTGTTCGTCTTCGTCGACTCCGGTGGAGCCTTCAACAACGACACCGAGTGCGTCAACGGCAGCCGCGGCAACGCAGCCGATCACCTCACTAAAGACGTTGTGCCATTCATGGTTTCGAAGTTTGGCGTCAGCCCCGACGCGGCGAATTGGGGCATCGTCGGCTGGTCGATGGGCGGCACGTGTGCCTTGGACCTGACCGTGATGCACCCGGAGTTGTTCAGCTCGTTCGTCGACATCGCCGGCAACATGGGCCCCGAAGCCGGAACCAAGGCCCAGACCATCGCGCGGCTGTTCGGCGGCAATGCCGCCGCCTGGGCCGCCTTCGATCCCTCCACCGTCATCGCCAAATACGGGCTGTACACCGGAGTCTCGGGGTGGTTCGACGTGTCGTCGAGCACCCCGTCGAGGCGTCACTACGGCTTCTCGGTAACGCAGGCGGGCGATGCCACCCGCGCGGATCGGGATTCCGTTCCCGTCCAGGGCGATCAGGCGGCCGCTGCGGAGTCGCTGTGCGACCTGGGCCGCGCCCACGGCATCGACTGCACGATCGTCGCGCACCCAGGCAAGCACGACTGGCCCTTCGCCAGCAATGCTTTCGCCGCGGCGCTGCCCTGGCTGGCCGGCCAATTAGGCACTCCCGGGGTGCCGCGGATCGCGCCGCCGTCGACGCCGGCCGCGCCGGATCCCATTCCGCACGCTGCGCCGGTCGGCCGATAATCCCGATGGAGATCGCGCGAGTGCGCCGCGCGATCTTCGCCCGTCATGCTCACCCATGGAGCGCGTGGAGCCGATGGGCCACCACACCGCTGGTGCTGTTGCCGGTGTGGACGCGGCGGCGCAGCCATGCGCTGACCGTCGCCATCTGGTTCGCGCTCAACCCGGTGGTGTTTCCCAAGGTCAGCGATGAACGGCCGTGGGCGACCCGCGCGATGCTCGGTGAAGAACTGTGGATCAGCCGACGCCCCATGGACCGTGCGACGGCACTGAGCGTGGCGACCTCTCTGGTAGCCGTGGTAGCCCTGGTCGCGGCGCGCCGTCATCGGGCCGTCCCCGCGGCCGCGGCTGTGGTGACACAGATGGCGTTGACCCTGGTGTATTGGCGGCAAATGGTGCGCTATCTGGAAAGCCACCGGTAACCTGGCATCATGCCCGACGAGCCGGAGAACTGCCCGACTGAGCCTGACACCGGCTACACGAGTTCCGGGGTACCGACGTTCGAATCCGTTCGTGAGAAGATCGAATCTCGTTACGAAACATCCGTTGGCTCAGCGGAATTGGATGCCGAAAGTCCTGAGGGTCGAGACGTCGAGGACCAGTTCGAGGAGCGCAAGCGCGCTGCCGCCGACCGGCTCGCGCAGATCCGCGAATCGATGCGCGACGACCGCCACTGAGCCCGCGCCAAGGCATGCGCCGATTCACCGCAGATGAACGCCGACGAAGGCTGGTAAGCCGACAATTTCTCTCGCTCGCCGATACCATCCCGCACGCAACGGCCGAACTGGTGGGCCTGCACGCCAGCGACCCGGCGACGCCGTTCCTGTCGTTGTGGGCACGGTGTCCCGGGTTCGTCGCTGCCGACCTGGAGGACGAGCTGTACCGGAACCGTTCGGTGGTAAGACATTTGGCGATGCGGCGGACGCTGTGGGTGGTGGCCGCCGACGACCTGCCGGTCGTGCAGTCCGCTGCCAGTGATCGAGTCGCTGCTAACGAGCAGCGCAGACTGGTCGCGGATCTACGCCAGGCGGGTGTCGCCGAAGACGGCGAAAACTGGCTGGCGACAGCATGTTCCGCGGTGCTGGACCACTTGGGCCAGAATGGTTCGCGCAGCAGTACCGAACTGCGTTCAGCGCTGTCCGAAATCAGTGGAAGCTACGATCCCGCACCGGGAAAGCCATGGGGCGGGCTGGTTCCGGTGGCGCCGCGGGTGTTGACGGTGCTCTCGGCCCGGGGCGAGATTGTGCGTGGGCCCAACGATGGCAGCTGGACCACGTCGCGGCCCAGGTGGGTGCCGACCGCGGACTGGCTGGATCGCGGCGAAGCACCGGCCGAATCATATTCTGTGCTGGTGCGCCGTTGGCTGCGAACCTTCGGGCCGGCCACCGCCGCCGACGTCAAATGGTGGTTCGGCAGCACCCTGACCGCCACCCGAAAAGCGTTGGGCGACATCGGCGCCGTCGAGGTCGAGCTGGACACCGGCCCGGGATATGCGCTCGGCGACGACGTGGAGGCCGAACCCGAAGTGCCGCCATGCGCCGCGCTGCTCCCCGGCCTCGACGTGACGACGATGGGCTGGTTCGACCGCGACTGGTACGTCGGCGAGCACCGCAACCAGGTCTTCGACCGCAGCGGCAACGCCGGACCCACCGCCTGGTGGAATGGACGGGTGGTCGGCGGGTGGTACCAGGACGAGGCGGCGCGCGTGCAGCTGCAACTCCTTGAAGACCCCGGCCGAGACGGGCGGCGAGCGTTGACGCGGCGTGCCGCCGAGCTGACGTCATGGCTCGACGGCGTCCGTATCAAACCGCGGTTCCCGTCGCCGCTGTCGAAAGCCGCCGGCTAGGCGCTTACCTTGCGGCGCTTGGTCGCTCGCTTCGGCGGGCGGGCCTTGCTGGTGTCGGTGAGCACCTCGGCGAGGAACTTGCCGGTGTAGCTCTCCGGGACCGCGATCACGTCCTCCGGGGTGCCTTCGGCGACGATCGACCCGCCGCCCGCGCCGCCCTCGGGCCCCATGTCGATGATCCAGTCCGAGGTCTTGATCACGTCCAGGTTGTGCTCGATGACGATGACTGTATTACCTTTGTCGACAAGGCCATTGATGACGTCCAGCAGCTTGCGGATGTCCTCGAAGTGCAAGCCAGTGGTGGGCTCGTCGAGGATGTAGACGGTGCGCCCGGTCGAGCGCTTCTGCAACTCCGACGCCAGCTTCACCCGCTGGGCTTCACCGCCGGACAGCGTGGGCGCCGGCTGGCCCAGCCGCACATAGCCCAGCCCGACGTCGACCAGGGTCCGCAGGTAGCGATGGATGCCGGTGATCGGCTGGAAGAACTCCGCGGCCTCTTCGATCGACATGTCGAGCACTTCGGAGATCGTCTTGCCCTTGTAGTGCACCTCGAGCGTCTCGCGGTTGTACCGTGCGCCGTTGCACACCTCGCAGGGCACATACACGTCCGGCAGGAAGTTCATCTCGATCTTGATGGTGCCGTCGCCGGTACACGCTTCGCAGCGACCACCCTTGACGTTGAACGAGAATCGGCCCGGCTGGTAACCGCGCACCTTGGCCTCGGTGGTCGCGGCGAACAGCGTGCGGATCTTGTCGAAGACGCCGGTGTAGGTGGCCGGATTGGATCGCGGGGTGCGGCCGATCGGTGACTGGTCGACGCGCACCAGCTTGTCGACATTGTCCAGCCCGGTGACGCGGGTGTGCCGACCTGGGACATGCCTGGCGCCATTGAGTCGGTTCGCCAGCACCGAGGCCAGGATGTCGTTGACCAATGTCGACTTGCCCGAGCCCGATACTCCCGTCACCGAGGTCAGCACGCCGAGCGGGAACGTCACGTCGATGCCACGCAGGTTGTGCTCGTTGGCGCCGACCACCGTAAGGTGACGCTTCTTGTCGATCGGACGCCGAATCGCCGGGGCCGCAATGCTTTCCTTGCCGGACAAAAACGCCCCGGTGATCGAGTCCTTGTTGGTCAACAGGTCGGCGTAAGTGCCGCTGTGCACGATGTGGCCGCCGTGCTCGCCGGCCCCTGGACCGATGTCGACGATCCAGTCGGCGTGGGCAATGGTGTCCTCGTCGTGCTCGACGACGATCAGCGTGTTGCCCAGATTCCTTAGCCGGGTGAGGGTTTCGATGAGCCGGCGGTTGTCGCGCTGATGCAGGCCGATGGACGGCTCGTCGAGCACGTAGAGCACGCCGACCAGACCGGAGCCGATCTGGGTGGCCAGCCGGATGCGCTGCGCCTCACCACCGGAGAGCGTGCCCGCCGCCCGCGACAACGACAGGTACTCCAGCCCGACGTCGAGCAAAAAGCCCAGCCGAGACTGGATTTCCTTGAGCACCTGGCCGGCGATGGCCTGCTCGCGGGTGCCCAGCGTGAGCCCGTTGAGGAAGTCGGCGCAGTCGGAGATCGACAGCTCGCAGACCTGGGCGATCGACTTGGCGCCGTGCTCACCGGCTGCCAAGGTGACCGCCAGGATCTCCGGCTTGAGCCGCGTCCCGTCGCACACCGGGCACGGCACGTCCCGCATGAAGCCCTCGTAGCGTTCCTTCATCAGCTCGGACTCGGTCTGGTCCAGCTTGCGCTCCAGGAACGCCAGCACGCCTTCGAAGTCGGCGTAGTAGGAACGCGTGCGGCCGTAGCGGTTGCGGTACTTGACGTGGACCTGCTCGTCACAGCCTTCCAGGATTGCCTTGCGCGCCTTGACCGGCAGCTTGCGCCAGGGGGTGTCGACGTCGAAACCCATGGCCTCACCCAGACTCGCCATCATCCGGGTGAAGTACTCCGAGGTGTGTCCCATCGACCACGGCGCCACCGCGCCCTCGGCCAGCGTGCGATCCGGGTCGGGCACCACCAGGTCGGGATCGACCTCTTTGCGGATGCCCAGACCGACGCACTCCGGGCAGGCGCCGTACGGCGAGTTGAACGAGAACGACCGCGGCTCCAGGTCGTCGACCGCCAGCGGGTGCCCGTTCGGGCAGGCCAGCTTCTCGGAGAATCGCTGCTCGCGGTTGTGCGCGTCGTGCTCGTGGTCGACGAACTCCAGCACCACAATGCCGTCGGCCAGATTCAGCGCGGTCTCGACCGAATCGGTGAGCCGCTGCTTGGCACTGGCCTTGACGGTCAGGCGGTCGACCACCACTTCGATGTCGTGCTTTTCCTGCTTCTTCAGCTTGGGCGGATCGGTCAGTGAATGCACCACGCCGTCGACCCGGACTCGGCTGTAGCCCTGCGCGTTGAGCTTTTCGAACAGGTCGGCAAATTCGCCTTTCCGGGTCCGCACGACGGGCGCGAGCACCTGGAATCGGGTGCCTTCCGGCATCACCAGCACCTGGTCGACGATCTGCTGTGGGGTCTGCCGGGCGATCCGCTCGCCGCAGACCGGACAGTGTGGCGTGCCGGCCCGCGCGTACAGCAGACGCAGATAGTCGTAGACCTCGGTGATGGTCCCGACCGTCGACCGCGGGTTGCGGTTGGTCGACTTCTGATCGATGGAGACCGCCGGGGACAGACCCTCGATGAAGTCGACGTCGGGCTTGTCCATCTGGCCGAGGAACTGACGGGCATAGGCCGAGAGCGATTCGACGTAACGCCGCTGCCCCTCGGCAAAGATCGTGTCGAACGCCAGCGACGACTTTCCGGAGCCCGACAGCCCGGTGAAGACGATCAACGCGTCGCGCGGCAAATCAAGATCGACACTGCGCAGATTGTGCTCACGCGCACCCTTAACGATCAGGCGATCAGCCACGCAATCCCTTTCTGGGCGATTTCCGGGCGCCGCCCGGACACGTCATTCCTATGCTATGTGCCCGTACCGACAAGCGACTTCCGGCCAGTACCGTGACTGGTATGACCCGCGCCGGCGACGATGATGCCGGCGCAGCCGGAATCGAGGAGTGGCGCCGTTGAGCACTGTGGACGACAACTACACCGGCCACGTCGAACCGGGCAGCGCGGCCCGCCGCACCTTGCCGGGCGCGACCATTCTCAAGACCTCGGTCGGCCCCATGGACAACAACGCGTACCTGGTCACGTGTTCCGCGACCGGCGAGACGCTGCTGATCGACGCCGCCAACGACGCCGACGTCCTCGTCGACCTGGTCCGCACCCACGCCCCGAAGGTGTCGCTGATCGTCACCAGCCATCAGCATTTCGACCACTGGCAGGCGCTGGAAGCCGTCGCCGCCGCGACGGGTGCGCCGACCGCCGCGCATCAGATCGACGCCGAACCGCTGCCGGTCACACCGGACCGTTTACTGGCCGGCGGCGACACCATCGAGATCGGCGAGTTGACCTTCGACGTCATCCATCTGCGCGGGCATACCCCGGGATCGGTCGCGCTGGCCCTCGACGGTCCAGCGACCGGTGGAGTCACACAGTTGTTCACCGGCGACTGCCTGTTCCCCGGCGGCGTCGGCAAGACGTGGCAGCCAGGCGATTTCGACCAGCTGATCGACGATGTCAGCACCCGGGTGTTCGACCGGTTCGGCGACGACACGGTGGTGTACCCCGGCCACGGCGACGACACCACACTCGGCGCCGAGCGACCGCATCTGGCGGAGTGGCGCGAGCGGGGTTGGTAAGACTCGCACGGTCAGCCGAAGGGCTGCGAACACTCTCCCAACGTGCGATACGCCGGATGCCTAAGTGGCTTGAGTCCTTCTTGCTGGGCCACTCTGGCCAGCAATTCGCGCAAGTCCCGGCGCTCTTCGCGATCAAGCCCTGAGGTGAGCCGAGCCTCCCGCTCTTCGAGCAGATCGGTGAGATCGGTCAGCAGCTTCTGACCCGCTTCGGTAAGAAATAGGGCATACAAACGTCGGTCGGTTTTGTGATGACGGCGTTCAACGAGGCCTCGCCTCTCGAGGTCGTCGACATAGCCGACGAGTCGGCTCGCGGCGACACCCAAATCGGCGCTGATGGCCTGCTGGCTCTGCCCGGGTTGTGCGGCGATGGCACGGACGATTCCGGCCTGTGCCGGCGTCAGCTTGATGCCGGCCAGTTGCTCGGCCATCAGAGCGGCGGAGTGATACCCCAACTGAGACAGCAGTATGCCGACGTCACGAGCCTGAGCGGTGTCCAGCCCCTGCAGCAGCATTCGCACATGCTAGCGTCGCGCCGCGGTACGAAAAGGCGTTTCGTCAACACTTTGCCGACGCTCGGCTGCGTACATCCGACTCAATGCACATCTGTCTAAGTAACTTTCCTCCTTGGCGAGCCTTGGTTCCGGCATCGCAGGCCTATCGTCGCGACCATCAGTTCCACGTCATAAGGCTAATCTGATGGCTCCTCGGATGGCGGTTGCTATTGGTTGCCATCATTAACGCTAATAACGATTTAGCCGGAAAACGATTAATAAATAGAAAGATAATCGGCTGCATTAATTTTGCCCAGCGAAATCTGCTCAAAAAGTCTTGACGCCCAATTTGCCTCCACCTACCATTTTCCCACCTGAGAAGTACCTGAGTTATTGTTAGGAGAAACCAATGAGCGGTGTGATATTCACCCGTGAGATCGTGACTGGCCTCGGCGCGGCGGCCGGGGCTTTGGCGGTTGCGGCAGTGCTAGGGACCGCGCCGGTCGCCACCGCCGACAACAACGGCAACGACATAGATTGGTCGACGCTGGCCAGCCCCGCCGCCACCTTTCCCGAATTGACGTACACAAACGTTTACACACTCGGTTTGGGCAATACAGTGGATACTTGGACCACGGTTTTCACCGGTACCGGCTTGCCGACGACGACAGAGGTGACGGCAACTTTGCCGACCGGAGTCACGGAATTCGGTTCTGCGGACACCTTTAGCAGTGAGTTGCTGACCTCCGCCCTCCACGGCGACGCCTACACCACCGCGTATCAACTTCTCGAGACGATGTCGGCAGGGGTGACGACGGATACCTTCCTACCACTAGAAAGCGTGTTCCAGACCTTCTGACCTATCCATTGCCGCCGATCTTGCGAGCCTGCTGGAGCTAGTCGCCGAACCGCTCGCCGGTCGTATCTCGATCCGGATGGTGCCCCGAACCGGTGGACGGTCGGGGCACCATCCGGCAGGTGGGCGACAGGCGTAGCCACGGAGCAAAACCGCGCGAAATCCGTTCCACAGCCCCTCAACTCAGCGCGATGAGGGTGCGGCGCCCCCCGAGCGGGCGCGCGATTACGAGGTGTGGACGATCAGAACATCGACCTTGGCCCGCCGCGACACGTTGGCG